>NZ_JAMYPO010000140.1:0-503 GCF_040320365.1 Mesorhizobium sp. M0701 | reverse complement strand
GGACATCTACCCGATCGCGTTGCAGGTCACTGCCAGCCTCGGCGGGCTCGATGTCCTGATCAACAATGCGTCGAGCCTCGGCCCTGTCCCTCTGGCGCTCCTTGCCGATACCGAGTGCCAGGAGCTGGAAATGGCGCTCGCGGTCAATCTCGTCGGCGCGTTCCGGCTGACGAAAGCCCTGTTCGGTGCGCTTGCCGCGTCCGCACGCGAGGGCCGCGGCGCGCTGGTCATCAACATTTCCAGCGACGCCGCGGTGAACGCCTATCCCGGCTGGGGAGCATACGGCGCGAGCAAGGCCGCTCTTGCCCATGTGACGGCGATTTGGGACGAGGAGGCGAAAGCAGACGGCATCCGGCTCCTCGCGCCTGACCCCGGCGATATGGACACCCCACTGCACGCGCTCGCGATCCCTGATGCTGATCCGGCGACCTTGAAGCGCCCCGAGCAGGCAGCTGCCGAGATCATCGAAAAGATGCTCGACGCGTTGCCGGTCCGCTCTACGC
>NZ_JAMYPO010000139.1:0-504 GCF_040320365.1 Mesorhizobium sp. M0701 | reverse complement strand
AGCAGCCTGACGGCCGTCTCTGACTTGCTGCTGGCCGGTCCGGACCTAGTGGAGCAGGGCATGGCCGCCGTGCTCGAGGTTTTCGCCGCGATCCCGCTCGGCGCATACATGGCGATCGTCAATGAGCTGCGCGGCCGCGTTCATCAGGGGCATGCCCTTGCCGGCATCCTCTATGTGCACCTCCGGCGCCTCACGAGGGATCGCTATCGGCAAATGAGACTATTCGGTCCCGGATAACCAAAGCTGACGCATTTCGTTCCGCCGTCGCTTGGATCGACCAGTCGCTCGCGCATGTCGCCGAGGCAGTGGAGCGCATGCCCGATGACAGGTTCCTCGCGAGCACCAGGCCGCGCACGATGAGCCGCGCTCGCCGTCTATCGACCGGTTGCCGCCGT
Organism: Mesorhizobium sp. M0701; assembly: GCF_040320365.1. Classification (NCBI taxonomy): domain Bacteria; kingdom Pseudomonadati; phylum Pseudomonadota; class Alphaproteobacteria; order Hyphomicrobiales; family Phyllobacteriaceae; genus Mesorhizobium; species Mesorhizobium sp. M0701. Next base: position 109 of record NZ_JAMYPO010000139.1, on the reverse strand, counting down.
GCTTGAGCGCGAGCGGTGGCGCCGGGTGGCCTGAAGGTCGCGACGAATCAACCGCCGGCCCAGTTCAACCCGCGCGACGTCCTTCAAAGCTGGGGGGATCGATCTTCAT
>NZ_JAMYPO010000138.1:0-506 GCF_040320365.1 Mesorhizobium sp. M0701 | reverse complement strand
TCCGCCTCCGTGACGACCGCCATGACGTAAGATGAGCGCGTCGGGACGTCCATCTGCGAAAGCGCGGCACGGATCAGCAGCAGGGCGAGCGCCAGAGGGAGCGTCGGCGCAAGCGCCGCCAGCATCAGGGCGATGCTGGACGGAATGTGTGTGAACACCATCGTGTTGATGAGTCCGATGTGCCGCGACAGCCAGGCGGCAACGGGGAATGAGAACGCCGAAAGCACGCCGGACCAGAAGAAGAAAAAGCCCGCTTCCGAAAGCGACAGGTCGAATTTTTCGAAAAGCCACAGGGCAAGCAGCGACTGGACGAGGAAGCCGCCGGCAAAGGCATCAAGGCTAAAAAGGGCCGCAAGCCTGAAAACGATATTCCGCGAGGGGCCAAGCGCGGACGTGCTGCCGGAGTCCGACGTTGGACGGCGCTGCGGGATCTGCGCGTAAAGGAGACCGCCGAGCAGGCCCAGCAACGCATAGAGCACGAACATCGCCTTGATGCCGGTGAGTTG
>NZ_JAMYPO010000137.1:0-512 GCF_040320365.1 Mesorhizobium sp. M0701 | reverse complement strand
GCGCAATCGACCTGGACACGAACAGTTACTCGGTTCCCTGGCGGCTGATCGGGGAGAGCGTCCAGGTCGTGGTGCTGGGCGGCCGTATTATCGTGCGTCACGCGGCCGAGGTGGTGGCGGATCATGCCTTGTGCCGGGGACGTCGCCAACGAATTGTCGAGCGCGCGCATCTCCACGCTTTGTCGGCGACACCGCGCAGTGGACGACCAACTCCTACGACTGGAACGACCGGCCGGTAAAAACCGTCTATGCCGACGCCAGCCAGACGATCTTTGCCCACAGCCTCGATAGCGGCACCGGCACCAATCCGCGGCTTTATGCGGTCACCCAGACCGACCAGATCAACGCGACGACCACACGCCAGTCGAAGAGCGTGTCCTCGACACGCGGCGATGTCGTGCAGATCGTGCGCGATCTCGGCGGGCTCAATCTGACGGAGGGCCGCAGCTACGATGTGCTTGGCCGGCTGATCGGGGTTCAGCGATCCCGGCGGCTCGAGCTGGAGCTACAGC
>NZ_JAMYPO010000136.1:0-537 GCF_040320365.1 Mesorhizobium sp. M0701 | reverse complement strand
GGCCCAGTTTGCGGGGTCGTTGCGCAACATGTGCGCGCTTTCCGATCTCAAGATGGCACGGCTGCTCGACCTCATCGACGAATGGGCGCGCGCCAACGGCCTGGACGCTACGGTCGGGCCGCCGGATCGCCCGCCGCCGACCCGTGTCGAGGAGAACCCGCCGCTCGGCCTCGATCTTGCCGGAGGCGCGATCAGGACGATCATCTGGGCCACCGGCTACCGGCCGGACTACTCCTGGCTGGAACTGCCGGTCCTCGACCGCAAGGGCCACGTCCGTCACGACGGCGGTGTAGCGGAACATCCGGGCCTGTACCTGATGGGGACGCAGTTTCTGCGCCGCCGCAAGTCTGCGCTGATCGACGGCGCTGGCGACGACGCGCGTGATCTCAGCGATCATCTGGCATCGTACCTCGGGATCAACGTCTGAGACTCCAGAGGGAACAGGTTGGTTGCCGCGACAACCCCGAATTCTGCGCCCCTGCAGTCATATTCCCAAGTGCAGCTTTGGCTTCCAGAAGGGGCGGAACAACTCAATCT
>NZ_JAMYPO010000135.1:0-578 GCF_040320365.1 Mesorhizobium sp. M0701 | reverse complement strand
TCATTAGCAGACCCTTGTTGATGCTGGAATGCTAGCTCGGCGAAGCTGCGTCGCATTGTAGAAATGCGAAATGGCAGCGAAATCAGGCGTGGCTCCGGACGCGTCAGCAACATTGTAGATCCACCGGCCTGCTGCGGCTCGGGATCAGCACCGACGCTGCACGTGCCAAACAACAGGAGGAAGGCCCGAAGCTGAGCCAGACTCTCTTTAACGGGTTCGCCGTTGACGGGATCCTGTACAATTCGCGGCTGACCGGAGCGGAATGCGTGGCGGTCTACGACCGTGCCGTTGACGGCAGGCTCAAGGCCCGACGGGCCACGGCGCTCGAACGGCATGCGGAACTCGTGCCGGCGCTGAGGCAGCTGAACGTCCGGGTTATCCGTGGCGACATTGCGTAAGGGGCCGTCGGGCTATCTCTAGGTTGCCCCCTTCCCGACACTGGATCCCAACCATCGCACAGTACCGATGGACGCGATCTCGGCGACTTCGGCCAGCAGCGTGAACACGACGTGGAAGTATCCGACTGGCAGCAGGTCGGCTTCGCGCTCGGCGAGCCATGTACGCGCGGCCGCGCCCTG
>NZ_JAMYPO010000134.1:0-589 GCF_040320365.1 Mesorhizobium sp. M0701 | reverse complement strand
GCAGTGTTCTACTATTCCCGCGATCGCCGAGGCGAACATCCCGCGGCGCATCTCGCCGGCTGGAGCGGCATTCTGCAGGCCGATGCCTTTGGTGGTTATGGCGATCTCTATGCGACGGGTCGTCAGCCGGCGCCTGTTCTGGAGGCCAGCTGCTGGGCCCACAGCCGACGCAAAGTGTTTGAGCTGGCCGATGTCGAAGCGGCGGCGCGCAAGAAGGCGCACGGCGAGAAGCCCAACCTGGTCTATCCGCTGGCGGTCGAAGCCGTGAAGCGCATCGATGCCCTGTTCGATATCGAGCGCGCGATCAACGGCCTGTCGCCGGCCCAACGCCACGCGGTGCGCCAAGAGCGGAGCGCGCCGCTGGTCACCGAGCTCGAGCGCTGGATGATCAAGACGCGCGACAAGCTCTCGCGCGGGCACGACCTGACCAAGGCCTTCAACTACATGCTGCGCCGCTGGTCATCCTTCACCCGGTTCCTCGACGATGGGCGGATCTGCCTATCCAACAATGCAGCCGAGCGAGCCCTGCGCGGCATCGCGAAGACCGATTCATTATGCACCTCCTTTTCAAATGGCGGAAAACAGCGAT
>NZ_JAMYPO010000133.1:0-596 GCF_040320365.1 Mesorhizobium sp. M0701 | reverse complement strand
GCAACGCTGGGTTACTCGCGTCGGCTGCATATCCGTCCCTCGCTTCGGGAGCGCCAGGCGGACTGGTTGGAGGGGATGGAAGGAGCCTTCCTTCGCTTCGGCGGGGTTCCAACGGAAGTGCTGTTCGATAATCCGAAGGCGCTGGTCGAACATCACGATGCGGCGACGCGGGAGGTGCGCTTCAATGTGCGGCTGCACGCCTTTGCCCGCTACTGGGGATTTACGCCACGGGCTTGTGCGCCCTACCGGGCGCGTACGAAGGGAAAGGACGAACGCGGGGTCGGCTACGTCAAGCACAATGCGATTGCCGGCCGCCGGTTCGAGAACTGGGCGGCGTTCGAGGCGCATCTGGACCGGTGGACGCGCGAGATTGCCGATCAGCGTGTGCATGGCACGACCGGCGTGGCTCCTGCGGAACGCTTTGCCGAAGAGGCCGTGGCGCTTCGCCCTCTGGGCGGACGGGCGCCGTTCGGGCAGCTGCGGGATCTCGTGCGCAAGGTCCAGGCAGATTGCGCAATCGACCTGGACACGAACAGTTACTCGGTTCCCTGGCGGCTGATCGGGGAGAGCGTCCAGGTCGTGGTGCTGGGCGGCCG
>NZ_JAMYPO010000132.1:0-603 GCF_040320365.1 Mesorhizobium sp. M0701 | reverse complement strand
TTGAAGACAGGCGCGATGAGCGCCTGTAGGAAGGAAACGACAGGCTTGCCCGTCTCTCCGGCCATCGCGAGCGCCATGCCGAACAGAACCGAGAAGAACAGCACCTGCAGGATGTCGCCTTCCGCGAAGGCACCGACAATCGTTGGCGGGATGATGTTCATCAGGAAGCCGGTGACCGACTGCTCGTGGGCCTTTGCGGCATAGGTATTCACGGCCTGGACATCGAGCGAGGCCGGATCGATGTTGAGGCCGGCGCCAGGCTGGACGACATTGGCGACGATCAGGCCGACGATCAGCGCGAGCGTCGAGAAGGTGAGGAAATAGACCATTGCCTTGCCGGCGACCCGGCCGACCTTGTGAAGATCGTTCATGCCGGCAATGCCGGTCGCAATTGTCAGGAAGATGACAGGCGCGATGATCATCTTGACCAGCTTGATGAAGGCATCACCCAGCGGCTTCAGGCTCTCGCCGGTCCCCGGATAGAAATAGCCAATTGCGACGCCTAGGGCGATGGCGGCAAGCACCTGCGCGTAAAGCTTGGCATAGAAGGGTTTGCGGGGCGCGGGACTCGCGCCGCGGACTTGTGCAGCTGACACTGTTTCT
>NZ_JAMYPO010000131.1:0-636 GCF_040320365.1 Mesorhizobium sp. M0701 | reverse complement strand
CGTGCAATGGTCCGGCAACGCAAACATCATTCAGGATTGCACGAGCCTTGGAATGCGAGACATTCCGGCCACGCAAACCGTTCAGCTTGTCGAGTAGTTTTCGTGGATCGGCTACAAGTCCGGATGTTCCGGAGTGATTCGGGTGTTGCCGCGGTAGAGTTTGCGCTGGTTCTGCCCGCCCTTTGCCTGGTACTTCTTGGCATCATCGACGGCTGGTCTTTTGTCTCGAGCGCATTGTCGATGCGTGCAGGCGTCAAAACCGCGGCGAACCTCGTGATGCAAGGAGCAGTCGAGGATACGACCATCCAAGCTGTCGCTCTTTCGAGCTGGGAAAACCATCCTGATGGCGCGCAGGTGGCAGTGAGCCGGAAATACATGTGCGGGAACATCGTGGCCGATCCATCGGTCCTGTGCGACACTTTGAAAGCCCCCTCGGTCTTCCTCGTAATACAGGCGACAGCCACCTGGTCACCGCCCTTCAGTTTTGGCGCGTTTTCCCTCTCGCGCGAACTCAGTCATCAACAGGTGATTCGTGTCCGCTAAGTCGAGAGCTTTCACGGGGGATGCATCAGGCGGAGCTGCATTAGAGTTCGCGCTGATCGCGCCTTTTCTGATAATGCTTTTGATCGGCATCTT
>NZ_JAMYPO010000130.1:0-654 GCF_040320365.1 Mesorhizobium sp. M0701 | reverse complement strand
TCGATCGGGCGGGGGAGCCTGATGTGACGTACATGGTCCAGAAAGTGGCCAATGAAGGTGCTGGCATCGTCAACGTGATCAGGTCACGTAATAGCGGTAATACAACCGCGACCACGAGCCTCTCAGGCGTTCGATGAGGCGAGAAAATCCGATCACCAGACCAAGCGCGATTCCGCCACACTGCCACACACGAAACCGATCAGGTCACGTTCCAGGCTCACCAGAAGATTGGAGCCGAGGCCACCTCGGCTGAACTCTGCCATGCCGCGGGCCGCCACCTCTCCCAGCCGCGGTAGAAAACGTGGGTCAGCAGCGCCGGCATGGGCGAGCAACTCCCAAATCGCGAGCATCGCATCGGCACCGCAAGCGGCCGCAGATGTCGGCCGATGGAGCGGAAGGGCGGCGGTGCGATGGAAGCGCCGTGCGACAGCCTATCCCGACCTGCAATCGTGATCAGGCTCATCGTGGGTCTCCGGACGCCAGCGTTGCAGATGGTTTCAGGCAAGCGTGAGCAGGCCGTGGATCACCAATCCGGTCAGGCCGACCACGATCATGGCCGAAAGAATGAGGTTCCAATTGAAAGAGCTGACGACCATAGGCCATCAGGTATCGGAGCCCTTCGAACGATGCGATGAGTTCTACCGCAACCAGGGT
>NZ_JAMYPO010000129.1:0-688 GCF_040320365.1 Mesorhizobium sp. M0701 | reverse complement strand
GAACGAGGCCGGAAAGGCAGAAGGCTGTGGAAAAAGCCGCCGAATGAGAAGAACGGGCTATTCTACAACATCCGTCTGCATCGGCTTGCCGGGCGCAATGTAATGCCATTCGACGCGGTTCTGATCCGCCCAGGAGAGGATGGCATTCGAGGTGAACTCGCTGCCATTGTCGCTGACGATCATTCTCGGCCGGCCGCGCTCGGTGATGAGCCGGTCCAATTCTCGGGCAACCCGCATGCCCGAGAGAGACGTATCAACGATGAGTGCCAGGCACTCTCTCGTGCAGTCGTCGACGACGGCCAGGATGCGGAAGCGGCGCCCGTCTGTGAGCTGGTCCGATACGAAGTCGAGCGACCAGCGCTCGTCGGGCCTCAGCGGCACCACCATCGGCGCGCTGGTCCCGATCGCCCGTTTGCGGCCGCCACGGCGGCGAACGGCGAGCTTCTCCTCCCGATAGAGCCGGAACAGCTTCTTGTGGTTCACGACCAGGCCCTCCCGCCTCAGCATCACGAGAAGACGCCCGTAGCCGAACCGGCGACGCTCCTGCGCGATCGCCTTCATCCGCTCGCGAAGCTCGCGGTCGTTCAGCCTGCTGGTCTCGTGGCGAACCGTCATGCGGCAACAGCCGATGGCTTTACACGCCCGCCGTTCGCTCATCCCGAAGCCTTCCTTCAGGCGAGCGACAGCT
>NZ_JAMYPO010000128.1:0-690 GCF_040320365.1 Mesorhizobium sp. M0701 | reverse complement strand
AGTTCCGAGGCGCGGCGGCGGATTTCCTTCGCCGACGGGCGTGACGGCCCGTGCCGGACCTTGAGTCCGAAGCCGATATTGTCGGCGACCGTCATATGGCGAAACAGCGCGTAGTGCTGGAAGACGAAGCCGACATTGCGCTCCTGAATCGACTTTTGAGAGGCATCCTCTTCGCCGAAGAAGATCTTTCCGCGGGTCGGCCGCTCCAAGCCGGCAATCAGCCTGAGCAGCGTCGTCTTGCCGGAACCGGAAGGTCCCAGCAGGGCGATCAGTTCTCCCGACTTGATGTCGAGCGAAACGTCGCGGAGGGCCGGAAACCGCTCAAACTCCTTGCGCACGTTGGCAACGCGAACTTCCATGCAAATCCCTTTTGTAGTTGATGCATGCCGTTATCCCAAAACCGGTTCCCACTTTTGGGCGACATCAAATCTTTGTTTTATGCATGTCGTTGTCCAAAAACCGCTACACACTTTTGGGCGACATGCATTTGTCAGTGTCCGCGCGTCGCGGCGATCTCGGCGCCGTAGCGCATCTCGAGAAGTGTTTTCAAGACCAGCGTGACGAGCGCCAGGCCGGCAAGCAGCGAAGCGACGGCAAAGGCGGCGGCGGCATTGTACTCGTTATAAAGGATTTCAACATGCAGCGGCATGGTGTTGGTTAGCCCGCGTATGTGGCCCGACACGACCGAGA
>NZ_JAMYPO010000127.1:0-704 GCF_040320365.1 Mesorhizobium sp. M0701 | reverse complement strand
CGCTGTTTTGACAGGGAGCGCATTGGTCATTCGGCCCATCGCGCTTTTCTGCGGCCCGCCGTTTCGCCCGACATCATGGAACGATATCGCCCCCCATGTATTAGAAACCCATGGACACTATAGAACCCCACGGCCACGGGATGGCGGCCGATCTTTTGACATCGGAAGTTGCCCATGCCAGGCAGCGCATCCACCGGACCGAGCTCGCGCTTCAACGGACTGAAGAAATGCTGGCGGAAAATCTCGCGCTGTGCAGCAGGATACGAACTGCGGTCGAAGCCGCAGACCGCTTGATGAAGATCGATCCCCCCAGCTTTGAAGGACGTCGCGCGGGTTGAACTGGGCCGGCGGTTGATTCGTCGCGACCTTCAGGCCACCGGCACCACTCGCGCTCAAGCACGGCGGCAACCAGGTCGACAGACGGCGAGCGCGGCTCATGGTGCGCGGCCTGGTGCTCGCGAGGAACCTGTCATCGGGCATGCGCTCCACTGCCTCGAAATGCCATCGCGCGCGCGGCGCCAACAGAAGGAAGACGTGGGGGCGGGGGGGCTCCCCCCCCCCTCCCTCCAAATCCCACCGCGCGGGCGGCCCCAACCCACGCACCCGGGGGGCCCTGCGCCCCCACACCCCCACTCCGTTCCGCTTCGCGGACGGATATGCTTGCTCCCTCGGTCGTGCGGCACTATCCGGTGTTGAGCCATATT
>NZ_JAMYPO010000126.1:0-717 GCF_040320365.1 Mesorhizobium sp. M0701 | reverse complement strand
CCTATGTCGAGCAGCAGCTCATCACCGTGCTGAAACCCGGCGACATCGTCGTCATGGATAATCTGGGAAGTCATAAGTCGGCGGCGATCAGGCAGATGATCAAGGCTGCCGGCGCCAGGCTTTGGTACCTGCCACCCTACTCCCCCGACCTCAACCCGATCGAGCAGGCCTTCGCCAAGATCAAGCATTGGATGCGACAAGCTCAGAAGCGTACCGTCGAGGACGCTTGGCGCCACATCGGCCACCTCGTTGCGACGATCGAACCCGGCGAATGCAAAAACTACTTCGCAAACGCCGGATACGCTTCCGTCAAAACGTGAAAGACTCTAGCGCTTCGGCAGGGATTATGTCGGCGATATCGGGATGGACCTCGCCCAAGACTACGAAGCGAATCGAGGAGATGTCGGCGTCGACCAGTTGACGAATCAAATCGAGATACTTGTTTTTGACAAGGCGGCTATTCATGTAGGCGCCATCATCGAAAACATGGATCACGAATACCCTCCAGCGCAGCGCTCGCAACCGTTGTAGATCCCGCCCCTTCATTCCTACAAGCGTCGTGAAAATCCGGATGCCATGGCCTTTGGCGTAAGCGTGCTCGATCTGTGCCGCAAGCACGGGGTCAGCGACGTCTCGATTTACAACTGGAAGGCCCGCTTCGGCGGGATGGATGTCTCCGAGGCTCGGCGACTGAAGGCTCTGGAGGACGAGAACACG
>NZ_JAMYPO010000125.1:0-786 GCF_040320365.1 Mesorhizobium sp. M0701 | reverse complement strand
ACCGGGATCATGTCATAGCCGGTTTCGTGCAGCACCCTGAGTACGCCATAGGAAAATTTAGTTTTATCGGGGCTGGCCCCAACCATCGCGATGGTTTTGACCGATTTCAGAATGTGTTGCAGATAAGCCTCCGAATAGGGCTCATCATGATTCATATGGGTCATTTCTTTGCTTCCAACGGGGTCGCAATATCGGCTTTCAATTCATGAGCGGCCAGCGGGTCAAGGAAGGGGTTGCGATAGAGCTTGTCGTGGCTCTCAACGCCGACCTCCAGCGTGCAGTCGCTCATAGGGCGGGCGACGCAGAGGATTATATAGCCATTGTTGATCTGGCGGTTGTTCAGCGCCCGCTGCGCTTTTTGATCGACTTTGCCGCTGATTATTTTGGCCGCACAGGTTATGCAGCCGCCATACTTGCACCCATACGGCAGATCCACGCCCTGCTCGCGCAAGCTTTGCAAGAGGGGCTTGCGGGGATCGACGTCAAAGGCCGCACCGCCTTGATTGGCGAGAATGATGGTGAAGCAGGTCATACCCAGATGTCACTCGTGCAATCACCGCCGGGATAACGGGTTTCGTGGCAGCGGCTTGGTCCATTTGGTTCCTTGCCAAAATCGAGGACAAATCGCGGATCAATTTCCATGCCGCCGTTTTCCGTATCGCAATTGACCATCAGCATGCATCCGCCATTGGTGCGGATTTCCGGATAGAACTGATTATCCCACGTCGAGAAGAGCGAGGTCGTCACATAAAGGCGCTTGCCGTCGAGGCTGAGCTGTATCATCTG
>NZ_JAMYPO010000124.1:0-850 GCF_040320365.1 Mesorhizobium sp. M0701 | reverse complement strand
TGCTCTATACGATTGCCATCTACACCGGCACGGGCATTCAGAAGCCGGACTATCTGTGCACCATTGATGTCGACCCGGAGAGTTCGACCTACAGCCAGGTGATTTCGCGTTTGCAAATGCCGGGTATTGGCGATGAGCTTCATCACTCGGGCTGGAATGCCTGTTCGTCGTGCCACGGCGATGCGAGCAAGGAGCGGAAATATCTGATCGTGCCGGGTGTGCGCTCGTCAAATCTGCATATTGTCGATTGCGGTACCGATCCGCGCAGCCCGACACTGTTCAAGGTGATAGACGGCGCTGAAATCAAAGCCAGGACTAACCTGTCGGCGCCACACACGGTGCATTGCCTCGGCTCGGACATCATCGTTTCCATGCTTGGTGACGCCCAGGGCAATGCCCCCGGCGGCTATTTGCAACTCAGCAAGGAGTTCGAGATTGTCGGCCGCTGGGAAAACTCCATGGGCAGTATCAAGTTTGGTTATGATTTCTGGTACCAGCCGCGACACAACGTAATGGTCAGCTCGGAATGGGCCGCGCCCAATACCTTCATGCCTGGCTTTGACCTGGAAGAGGTTGGTCATCTGAAATATGGCCGAGAGATCCATTTCTGGGATTTTGAAAAGAAGGAGCCAAAGCAAACATTCTATCTCGGTGAAGATGGCTTGATCCCACTGGAAGTGCGATTCCATCATAACCCCGACAGCAGTCACGGCTTTGTTGGCGCGGCCCTTTCTGCAAATATCATCCATTGGTGGAAGGACGCGGCGGGTGACTGGCAATGGGAAAAAATTGTCGATGTCGGCAATGAGCCGCATCCCGAATGGCCGATACCAATACCGGGCGTGATCTC
>NZ_JAMYPO010000123.1:0-866 GCF_040320365.1 Mesorhizobium sp. M0701 | reverse complement strand
CACAGGCTGAGCGACGGCGCGAGCCGGCGTTTTGCCAACGACAGCCGCGGCCACAAGGCGTTCATGAGCTGGTTGAGCCCGAGCCGGTTGGACCCGCCCGGCGTACGCATCGTCTATGAGCCGACAGGTCCATATCACCGGGCCTTTGAGCGGAAGCTGGCGGCGGCTGGCCTTGCGCTGGTCAAGGTCAACCCACGCCAAGCCCGGCGCTTCGCCGAGGCCACCGGCAGGATCGCCAAGACCGACCGGCTGGACGCCGCCATGCTGGCGCGCATGGGCGCTCTTCTCGACCTCGAAGCACGACCGGTGCGCAGCCCGATCCTCAATGACCTCAAGGACCTGCACATGGCGCGCGAGGCGCTGGTGAAGAACCGGACGGCGGCGAGGAACAGGGCCAAGGCGCTAACCCTTCCCATCCTCAAGCGCCACAATGCCCAGCAGCTCAGGCAGATCGAACGTCAAATGGCTGCTGTCGAAAAGGAGATCACGGCGCTCATCCAGTCCGATCCCGATCTCTCCCGTCGCTTCGCTATCCTCGTCTCGATCCCGGGCGTCTCGGCAATCACCGCCTTCGCGCTTCTCATCGAAATGCCCGAACTCGGCACGCTCGGTCAGGGTCAGGCTGCTTCCCTCGCAGGCCTCGCTCCCGTCGCACGACAGTCCGGCAACTGGATCGGCCGCGCCTTCATCCGCGGCGGGCGAGCCAATGTCCGACAGGCACTCTACATGCCCGCCCTCGTCGCCATGCGCTTCAATCCCGATCTAAAGGCAAAATACCACCAGCTCACGGCCGACGGCAAAGCCTCAAAACTCGCCATCACAGCCATCATGCGAAAGCTCATCATCCTCGCAAACGCACTACTCAG
>NZ_JAMYPO010000122.1:0-870 GCF_040320365.1 Mesorhizobium sp. M0701 | reverse complement strand
GGCCCAGTTTGCGGGGTCGTTGCGCAACATGTGCGCGCTTTCCGATCTCAAGATGGCACGGCTGCTCGACCTCATCGACGAATGGACGCGCGCCAACGGCCTGGACGCTACGGTCGGGCCGCCGGATCGCCCGCCGCCGACCCGTGTCGAGGACAACCCGCCGCTCGGCCTCGATCTTGCCGGAGGCGCTATCAGGACGATCATCTGGGCCACTGGCTACCGGCCGGACTACTCCTGGCTGGAACTGCCGGTCCTCGACCGCAAGGGCCACCTACGTCACGACGGCGGCGTTGCGGAACATCCGGGCATGTACCTGATGGGGATGCAGTTTCTGCGCCGCCGCAAGTCTGCGCTGATCGACGGCGCCGGCGACGACGCGCGTGATCTCAGCGATCATCTGGCATCTTACCTCAGGCAAAAATCAATCAACGTCTAAGGCCAAGGGAACAGGTCAGCTACCGCGACAACCCCGAATTCTGCGCCCCTGCAGTCATATTCCCAAGTGCAGCTTTGGCTTCCAGAAGGGGCGGAACAACTCAATCTTGGGACAGCGGTTCATCACAACTTTCAAGCCCGCTTCCTCCGCCAACTGGGCGGCAGCGTTGTCGCGCACCCCAATCTGACTCCACAGAACCTTGGCACTAATTGCGATGGCCTCCTGTGCAACTTCCAACAGATCTTCGGAGCGGCGAAAAACCTCAACCATATCCACAGGCCGGTCGATGGCCGCTAGTGACGCGTACACCTTAAGCCCTCGAATTTCATCCAGACCGGGAGTGGGGTTGACCGGGATCATGTCATAGCCGGTTTCGTGCAGCACCCTGAGTACGCCATAGGAAAATTTAGTTTTATCGGGGCTGGCCCCAACCA
>NZ_JAMYPO010000121.1:0-880 GCF_040320365.1 Mesorhizobium sp. M0701 | reverse complement strand
GCCAGCATCAGCCGCTTAACCGCCAGGCCGAACGCTATGCCCGCGAAGGCGTGCCGCTCAGCCTGTCGACGCTCGCCGACCAGGTCGGCGCCGGCGCCGCGGCGCTGATGCCGCTGTTCAAGCAGCTCGAAGCCCATGTGCTGGCCGCTTCGCGTCTGCACGGCGACGACACGACGGTGCCGGTTCTGGCCAAGGGCAAGACCGATACCGGCCGATTATGGACCTATGTGCGCGATGACCGACCGTTCGGCGGCGCCGATCCGCCGGCGGCAGTGTTCTACTATTCCCGCGATCGCCGAGGCGAACATCCCGCGGCGCATCTCGCCGGCTGGAGCGGCATTCTGCAGGCCGATGGCTTTGGTGGTTATGGCGATCTATGCGACGGGCCGTCAGCCGGCGCCTATTCTGGAAGCCAGCTGCTGGGCCCACAGCCGGCGCAAAGTGTTCGAGCTGGCCGATATCGAAGCGGCGGCGCGCAAGAAGGCGCACGGCGAGAAGCCCAACCTGGTCTATCCGCTGGCGGTTGAAGCCGTGAAGCGCATCGATGCCCTGTTCGATATCGAGCGCGGGATCAACGGCCTGTCGCAACGCCACGCCGTGCGCCAGGAGCGGAGTCTGCCGCTGGTCACCGAGCTCGAGACCTGGATGATCGAGACGCGCGACAAGCTCTCGCGCGGACACGATCTGTCCAAGGCCTTCAACTACATGCTGCGCCGCTGGTCATCCTTCACCCGGTTCCTCGACGATGGGCGGATTTGCCTGTCGAACAATGCAGCCGAGCGAGCCCTGCGCGGCATCGCGAAGACCGATTCATTATGCACCTCCTTTTCAAATGGCGGAAAACAGCGATTCTTGGTTGTCGTCGTGGATGCGACGCGGA
>NZ_JAMYPO010000120.1:0-998 GCF_040320365.1 Mesorhizobium sp. M0701 | reverse complement strand
ACGTTTGGCCCGGTGGGCGAACATTCTGTGAGGATGGGACCTCGTCCAGAGCGCGGGCTTGATCGCTCAGACTAGACTCGCCAACCCGTTGCGGTCCTCAAATGGCGAGAACCGTCCTTATCGTTACGAGCCCGCTATGCCTTGGTCAGTTGCCGGCGCTGATATCGGAAACGAAGCGCGGAAGGGCACTCTGCCGCCCAGAGTAACCGGCCTGCACGGTGAAGACGAGAAGGACGCTCTTCCAAGCGCGGAGTTCGAATCCTCCCTCACCGCCATAAGTCATTGTTTACATCAATAAAAATACAAGAATAGGTTGGGCGTCCGCCATAAAGCCCGCCTACCGAAAACGGGTATTCGCGGCACGTCAGCTTACGACACAAATATGCGGGGTTGATGGTTCGACCTGGGGGATGGCAGAGATCAACTTCGGCCTCGCTAAGCGAAGTCGTGGGGTTCATGCGACAGCGGAATCAGGATACGCGACGAGCACCCCGTGCCGGGTCAACCTCGCCGTCGGGAAGTACCGATCGGTGCGGAACCAAGCGGATTCACGCTTGTCGGCAGCGGACGCCGGCGGTGGCGGTCAGCACCCGAGCAGGCTCCTCATTAGCGAGACAAACGTCCAGAGCGGAGGCCAATCTTGGCACGCGACCGCGCCATCCTGAACGACCGCTCTCCTCGGCTTAGTCAAGCATACCTGCGGAATGAAGCGCCTGGCCTGTGACAAATGAATCTCTGCTGGACCGCCGATGATATGGGGAGCCGCTCGCAAATCGCGCCCTACGCGCGGGTTGATCGGCGCTAACTGTGACGGCGGTGGTCACCGTGGCTCGAGTGTCAGCAGATGTGGTAAGGTTGAGTGTCGGCGAGTAGCAGAGGTCCAGCAACAATGACTTTGAGGCGAACCAGAGCTTACGGCGCATCCGGCTTGGTTCTAGCGGTTTGCACTGTGTTTGCTTGGCAGAACGCCACTGCCGCTCAAAATTGCGACGCAGCCG
>NZ_JAMYPO010000119.1:0-1081 GCF_040320365.1 Mesorhizobium sp. M0701 | reverse complement strand
ATTTCTCCAGACATCCTGTGCACCTCGAAAGGCTTGACCGGTGGCACCATTCCGCTGGCGGCCACGCTTGCCACCGATGCGATCTTCCAGGCTCATTATTCAGCGGATCGCAAGAAGACGTTTTTCCACTCGAGTTCCTACACGGCCAATCCGATTGCCTGCGCGGCAGCACTCGCCAATGTCGAGATCTGGCGTGACGAGCCAGTGGCCGAGCGGATTGCCACCCTGAGCGCGAGGCAGGCCGCCGGCCTTCGGCGCTTTCGCGATAATGCCAACTTCACCGACAGCCGGACGATCGGCACGATCCTGGCTCTCGACCTGCGCGCCGGCTCTGCCGGCTATCTGGCCGAGATCGGACCTAAGCTGCGGGCCTTTTTCCTCGAGCTCGGGCTGCTTGTGCGCCCGCTCGGCAATGTCCTTTATCTCCTGCCGCCCTATTGCATCACCGGCGACGAGCTCGATCGGCTCCATGACGCCATCGAGGAGGCCGGCGAACGCTTCGGCTCAAAGCCATGAGCAGGTTGTCGCGCCTTCTCGGGTTTGGCCATCATGCGCCTGGGCGCAAAGTGGCGAATGCCGAGATCGAGAGCGATCTCGGGCTCGAACCCGGCTGGATCGAGCGGCGTACTGGAATCCGGTCGCGCTTCTGGGCAACGGACGAAGACACGCTGTCTGGTCTTGCTGCGCAGGCCGGCGCCATGGCGCTGGCCAGCGCCGGCATTGCGCGCAACGACATCGGTCTGCTGCTGCTTGCCACCTCGACGCCCGATCACCTCCTGCCGCCCAGCGCGCCCCTGGTCGCACATCGGCTGGGGCTCGGCCGCGCCGGCGCTGTCGATCTGACCGGCGCCTGCGCCGGCTTCATCTATGCGCTGATGTTTGCGGACGGATTTACCCGCCTGCACGGCAAAGCGAGCCTTGTTATCGCCGCCAATATCCTCAGCCGCCGCATCAATCCCTCTGAGCGCGCCAGCGCCGTGCTGTTTGCCGATGCCGCCGGCGCCGTCGTGATCGGTCCGTGCGAGGATACTGATCGGGGGATTCTCGGTGCCTCCGTGGATTCGGACGGCTCGCGATACGG
>NZ_JAMYPO010000118.1:0-1084 GCF_040320365.1 Mesorhizobium sp. M0701 | reverse complement strand
GGCGAGAGCGGCAACGTTGCTACTATTTTTGCTCTGTCTTTGCCGATTGTCGTCGGCGGTGCGGGCCTCGGTATCGAGACTTCCTATTGGTATTACAGCAGCCTGAAGCTACAAGCGGTGGCGGATGCGGCGGCCTATGCTGGCGCTTTGGAAAAGGTTTCGGGATCCGACACGCCAAAGATTGTCTCCGCAGCGACAGCGTCAGCGACCACGAACGGCTGGGGACCGTCAGCAGGTACAATAGAGGTCTTCTCGCCTCCGTCAGCCGGTCCAAATGTCGGAAAAAAGGCGGTTGAGGTAGTCGTTCATCAGAACCTCGATCGGTTCTTTACGTCGATATTCACGCAAAACGCAGTTGGCGCACAAGCAAGGGCGGTGGCTCTTATTACGGATGCTTCAAAAGCCTGCATTTTGACGGTCGATCCTTCCGCTTCGAAAGCGGCGCTCTTTTCCGGCAGTTCGACCACAAAACTGACAGGCTGCTCCGTCATGTCGAATTCGATAGCTCCGGACGCCATCAAACTTCAGGGATCGGCAAGCCTTGATGTCGATTGCCTGATATCGGCAGGCGGTGTTTCGTTGAGCAACGTCGTGAAGACCGTTTGCGCCAGCCTGATAACTCAGGCGCTGCCCGCTGCTGATCCTTTTGCCGACCTGCCGGCGCCGCCGGCCACGAACCCTTGTCAAAACGGCAATCAGTCAACCTTGCAACCTGGAACATACTGCAAGGGGCTCAGCTTGAGCGGCAATGTAACCCTCTCGCCCGGGATATACGTCATTGAGGGAGGCGATTTCAAAGCGAGCTCGAATGCAAATATTTCCGGCGAGGGCGTCGTCATTTATCTGGCCGATACCTCCGGCGTTAGCATGAACGGCACGGCGACCGTCAAGCTCAGCGCACCGACGTCGGGCACCTATTCAGGTGTGCTGTTCTATGGCGACAGAGCCAACCTGGCGGGATCCAACACGTTTAATGGCACGGCGGATTCGCTATTGACCGGCGCTCTGTATTTTCCAACACAGGGCGTCAATTATCTCGGCAATTTCTCGGGCAAGGGTGGTTGCACGCAGGTCGTCGCAAGTA
>NZ_JAMYPO010000117.1:0-1102 GCF_040320365.1 Mesorhizobium sp. M0701 | reverse complement strand
CATGGCAAGACGTCGCTGACGGCGGCGATCACCAAGTATTTTGGCGAATACAAGCGCTACGACCAGATCGATGCGGCGCCGGAAGAGAAGGCGCGCGGCATCACCATTTCGACGGCGCACGTCGAATACGAGACCGCCAACCGCCACTATGCCCATGTCGACTGCCCCGGCCACGCCGACTATGTGAAGAACATGATCACCGGTGCTGCGCAGATGGACGGTGCGATCCTGGTGGTGTCGGCCGCCGACGGCCCGATGCCGCAGACGCGCGAGCACATCCTGCTCGCCCGCCAGGTCGGCGTGCCCTCGATCGTGGTGTTCTTGAACAAGGTCGACCAGGTCGACGACGCCGAGCTGCTCGAGCTGGTCGAGCTCGAGGTGCGTGAGCTTTTGACCAAGAACGAGTTCCCCGGCGACGACATTCCGATCGTCAAGGGTTCGGCGCTTGCCGCACTTGAAGATAGCGACAAGAAGATCGGCGAGGACGCCATCCGCGAACTGATGGCTGCGGTCGATGCCTACATCCCGACGCCGGTGCGTCCGCTCGACAAGCCGTTCCTGATGCCGATCGAGGACGTGTTCTCGATCTCGGGCCGCGGCACGGTTGTGACCGGCCGCGTCGAGCGCGGCGTCGTCAAGGTCGGCGAGGAGCTGGAGATCGTCGGCATCCGTCCGACCACCAAGACGACCTGCACGGGCGTCGAGATGTTCCGCAAGCTGCTCGACCAGGGCCAGGCCGGCGACAACATCGGCGCGCTGCTGCGCGGTGTCGACCGTGAAGGCGTCGAGCGCGGCCAGGTCCTGGCCAAGCCCGGCACCGTCAAGCCGCACAAGAAATTCGTTGCCGAAGCCTACATCCTGACCAAGGACGAGGGCGGCCGCCACACGCCGTTCTTCACCAACTACCGTCCGCAGTTCTATTTCCGCACGACGGACGTGACCGGCATCGTGTCGCTGCCGGAAGGCACCGAGATGGTGATGCCGGGCGACAACATCACCGTCGATGTCGAGCTGATCGTGCCGATCGCCATGGAAGAGAAGCTGCGCTTCGCCATCCGTGAAGGCGGCCGCACCGTCGGTGCCGGCATCGTCGTCACCATCA
>NZ_JAMYPO010000116.1:0-1102 GCF_040320365.1 Mesorhizobium sp. M0701 | reverse complement strand
ATCCCCTTCTTTTTGGTGGGTGGTGGTGGGGGGGTTTTGGGGGGCCCTGCTCCCCTAATTTGACTCCCCACCCCCCCGCTTTTCGCGAAGCCGGTAGCTGTCGCCACGGATGGTTATCACTGTCGAATGATGAAGCAGGCGATCAAGGATCGCCGTTGCCACCACGGGATCGCCAAACACGCTGCCCCATTCGCCCACCGAGCGGTTGGAGGTGATCAGGATCGATCCCCGCTCATAACGCCGCGACACCAGCTGGAAGAACAGATGCGCGGCATTGGCTTCGAACGGGAGATAGCCGAGCTCGTCGATGATCAACAGTTTCGGCCGCGACAGGGTCGTCAGCTGCTTTTCGAGTGAACCGTCGTCATGGGCCTTGGCCAGCATCGCCACGAGCGTGGCCGCCGTGACGAACTGGACGCTATGGTTCTGCCGGATCGCCTCGCGCCCGAGAGCCACCGCCAGATGTGTCTTGCCCGTACCCGGAGGTCCAAGGAACAGGACCGTGTCGCCATGGGCAATCCAGCGGCAGGTCGCCAGTTCCCGGACTTGGCGCTGATCCAGCGACGGCTGCGCGTCGAAGTCGAAGCCATCGAGTTCGCGCACAAACGGGAACTGCGCGATCTTGCCTGCCATGGAGATGCGCCGCTCGTCGCGCCGCGCGATCTCGCGCGTCACGAGGAAGGCCAAAGCCTCGCGCAAGGTCATTTGCGAACGCGCCGCTTCGTCCAGGAGCGTATCGAGCTGGTCCCGGATCGCGGTCAGCTTCAGCCGGTCGAGCTGAGCCACCAGCATCTCGTGATCGACCGTCGTCATCACCAGCTGCCTCCCACCAGTGCCTCATATTCGGCCAGCGGCCGCAACAGAGCGGAAGGCGCAACAATATCCGCCGGCGCCGATTGCACCGGCGCAGCAGCGCCGACCACGCCGGCAAGATGCGCGCGCTCGACAATCCGTTGGCGACGTCCGCGGCACAAGGCATGATCCGCCACCACCTCGCCCGCATGACGCACGATAACGCGGCCGCCCAGCACCACGACCTGGACGCTCTCCCCGATCAGCCGCCAGGGAACCGAGTAACTGTTCGTGTCCAGGTCGATTGCGC
>NZ_JAMYPO010000115.1:0-1110 GCF_040320365.1 Mesorhizobium sp. M0701 | reverse complement strand
TGACGCGCCTGGTCGGCAGGCGCATGTTCATCGACCGAAATCACATCGCGCGACATGATGTCCTCGCACAGCAGGACCCGGTGGGAGCGCACCATCGCCTGCAACTCGACCTGCCGTAGCAGCCGCTCAAGATCGTTGCGGTCGATATCGAAGGTTTCCTCCAGCGCGCCGAGCGCGGCATCGACATCCTCGGGCTGGAAGCCGACCCGCTCCCGCGCCGGCGGATCGATGGTTCCATGCGCGCTTTTAAGGGCGGGGGCCGCCACATGCGGATAGTTGCGCCGCGACAGTTTATGGATGCCGTAGCCGAGTGCGACCAACACGATCGAGTTCAGCGCTACCGGAACGAAGGGAAACAGCAAGCCCGAGCTGAAGACGGCCGGTCCGCCGAACACCGCGGTTAAGGCGGCGGCGCCACCCGGCGGATGCAGGCAGCGCGTGAACGACATGGCGGCGATGGCCAGCGCCACCGCAATGCCGGTAGCAAGGACGGGTTCATGCACGAAATGCGCCACGATCACCCCGACCAGCGCCGAAACCGTATTGCCACCGATAATCGACCAAGGTTGCGCCAGCGGGCTTGAAGGCACGGCAAAGAGCAGCACGGCCGATGCTCCCATTGGAGCAACCAGCAGTGCGACATGTGGGCCAGACCCGTTACTGATCACGCCAGTCAATGCGATGCCGATCATGGCCCCGATGCAGGCGAGCAGCCGCTCGCGCAGCGTTGCACCGGCAAGGATCGGAACAAAGAGACGAAACGCCATGGCATACCCTTGGGCGAGTGGTCGGAACTCCGCGGTCCGCAATGCAGGCAAAGCCACAGATTTGGAAGTTAAGCCAATTCGGAAAGTCGGCTCACGGGGGAATACTTTTGCGCGAAGCGGCCATTCCCAAATGGGTGCAGACATTTTGATCAGCCAGAGGAGGCGGACGGCACGCTGATCCGCTCGAGCGCAGCTAGAGGCCAAGGGCTGTCGTGCCGCGGGCAGCCGGAAATGGGGATGGTCGGAGGTCGAGCTGGGATGGACACTAAGGAATTCAGAGGCTTCGAAAAGCGTGCTGACAATGTCGGCATGGCAAGACAAATCAGGCCCTTGTCGCTCCACT
>NZ_JAMYPO010000114.1:0-1167 GCF_040320365.1 Mesorhizobium sp. M0701 | reverse complement strand
GCAGGGGAATCGCATATGGCGATTTTGGGGTTGAGTTTAGGCTGAGAAAGGATTCTTTGGAGAGGCAGTTGAGCGAAGGAGCGACTGCCATTTCCTGCCTTGAGAGCTACTTTGGCGCGGTGCCTGATCCACGCGCGCCCAACGCCACGCACCGGCTTGGCGACCTGATCGTGATGATGATCGCAGCAAGCCTGTGCGGCGCCAGCAATGCGACGGAATTTGCCCTGTTCGCGCAGGAGCGCAAGCAGGCGCTGTCGCGGCTGATCGACTATGACGCAGCTCCCAGCCACGACACCTTCTCGCGGCTGCTGCGTCTGCTCGACCCGGAGGCCTTTGGTCGCGCCTTTGCTGCCTTTGCCGCAGCTTTCGCCCGAGCCAGCCGAGAGACGCCCGAGGTGGTGTCGCTTGACGGCAAGGCTTTGCGGCGAGCCTACGAGAAGGGCTTGGCAGCCAGTCCGCCGTTGACGGTGTCGGCCTTCGCCGCCGAGACCCGGCTGTGCCTGGCGGCAGTCTCGCCGAGCGATGGTGAGAACGAAGTCGAGGCCGCGCTCAAAGTCGTCGAACTCATTGATCTTACGGGCAGATTGGTCACCGCCGACGCGCTCCACTGCCACACCCGCATGGCTGCGGCCATTACCCAAAGAGGTGGCGATTACCTGCTTGCGCTGAAGGGCAACCGTCGTCATTGGCTGCGCCGTGCCAACCTGCAACTGGCCGACGCCACCCCTTCCATTGCCGAGCGGACCGAGACCAGCCACGGCCGCAACGAGTGGCGGCAGGCCGAGATCGTGGCGGCGGCCGAGCCGCTGATGCCCGGCCACCTGGCCTTCATCCGCATCACCAGCCGACGCGATCAGGCCAAGCCGTTGATGCGCCTGTTCATGGCCTCCACGCTCATGTCGCCGCAGCGGGCGCTCGACCTCACTAGAGCTCATTGGCAGATCGAGAACGGCCTGCATTGGATGCTCGATGTCCATCTCGATGAGGATCTCAGCCGTGCCCGCAAGGACAATGCCCCCGCCAACACGGCCCTTCTCAATCGCCTCGCCAGAAACATCCTTCAGGCCGCCGATGCTGCCAAAGTTCCCATCAGCCATCGCATCAAGAAATGCGCCTGGAACGACGACTATCTCATCAATGCCATCACTCATATGCGATAGCCCTGCC
>NZ_JAMYPO010000113.1:0-1270 GCF_040320365.1 Mesorhizobium sp. M0701 | reverse complement strand
TGACCTGCCACTGAATTTTCATCCGGCTGCAGTTAGAGCCTCGGCGGGTTTTACGCCGTATGGCGCGGGTTGAGCAACGGGTGATCGGCGGAGCTGGTCGGGGTTGCGCAGCCGATCGTCCGTTGCGGTGAGATTGGCGGCATAAGCCGCAGGCGTGATGTATCCGAGCGCCGAATGTGGGCGCGATCGGTTGTAGTCGTCTGCCCATTCGGCGATGGTTGTTCGGGCATGGTCGAGGCCGAAGAACAGGGTTTCGTTCAGCAACTCGTCCCGCATCCGCCCGTTGAAGCTTTCGCAGAAGCCGTTCTGCATCGGCTTGCCCGGCGCGATGAAGTGCCATTCCACCTGATGATCCTTCGACCAGGCGAGGATCGCGTTTGAGGTGAACTCGGTGCCGTGGTCGGAGACGATCATGCCCGGCTTGCCGCGCCGGGCGATCAGTTCCGTCAGTTCACGCGCCACCCGGCGGCCGGAGATCGAGGTGTCCGGGATCGCAGCCAGGCATTCGCGCGTCACGTCGTCGACGATGTTGAGGACGCGGAAGCGCCGGCCGCAGGCGAACTGATCATGGACGAAATCCAGCGACCAGCGCGCGTTCGGCTTCGCCTGAACCAGGATCGGTGCCCGCGTTCCTACCGCTCGGCGCCTGGAGCGTCGCTTGCGCACGGCCAGTCCTTCTTCGCGGTATAGCCGGTAGATGCGGTTGATACCCGATGCCTCGCCTTCGCGCCTGAGCAGAATGAACAGCCGCCGATAGCCGAAGCGCCGGCGCTCGTTGGCCAGGTCGCGTAGCCGGCCGCGCAGTGCCACCTCTGGCGCTCGGCGAGACTGGTAGCGGATCATCTTACGATCGGCGTCGACGAAGGAACAGGCCCGACGCTCCGACAGGCCCATCGTGGCCTGCAGATGCGCGACGGCTTCGCGCTTGGCGGCGGGCCCTACCATTTTTTTGACAGAAGCTCGCGCAGTGCCGAGGCTTCCAGCATCTGGTCGGCGAGCAGCTTCTTCAGCTTCGCGTTCTCGTCTTCCAAGGCCTTCAGCCGTTTGGCATCGGAGACGTCCATCCCGCCATACTTCGCCTTCCAGTTATACAGCGTCGCCTCGGAGATCCCATGCTTGCGCGCCAGGTCGCCCGCCTTCGCCCCCGCTTCGTGCTCACGCAGAACCGCGATGATCTGCTCTTCCGTAAACCGCTTTCTCTTCATCAGTCCGTCCTTCAATCGAGGCCGGACTCTAATCTCAGATGGAGGAAATTACCCGTGGCAGGTCA
>NZ_JAMYPO010000112.1:0-1272 GCF_040320365.1 Mesorhizobium sp. M0701 | reverse complement strand
ATGGACACTAAGGAATTCAGAGGCTTCGAAAAGCGTGCTGACAATGTCGGCATGGCAAGACAAATCAGGCCCTTGTCGCTCCACTCCGAGGTGAACTCCAGCGGAGTACGGCTTCTACGCGGTGCTTGGTCTGCCTGTCCTTGCCACCATCGGATTCGTTGGCTGCTGAAACGTCCACCTGTAGCCGCTGAGAAGACGACTGCCGCCAGTGCCGTCGTGGAACCGCCATATGACGGCGGCTTGGTTACAGAGCCGGCTCGTGTCGATCGGGCGGGGGAGCCTGATGTGACGTACATGGTCCAGAAAGTGGCCAATGAAGGTGCTGGCATCGTCAACGTGATCAGGTCCCGTAATAGCGGTAACACAACCGCACCACGAGCCTCTCAGGCGTTCGATGAGGCGGGAAAATCGATCGCCGGACCAAGCGCGATTCCGCCACACTGCCACACACGAAACCGATCAGGTCACGTTCGAGGCTCACCAGAAGATTGGAGCCGAGGCCACCTCGGCTGAACTCTGCCATGCCGCGGGCCGCCACCTCTTCCAGCCGCGGTAGAAAACGTGGGTCAGCAGCGCCGGCATGGGCGAGCAACTCCCAAATCGCGAGCAGCGCCATCAGCACCGCAAGCGGCCGCAGATGTCGGCCGATGAAGCGGAAGGCCGGCGGTGCGATGGAAGCGCCGCGACAGCCTATCCCGACCTGCAATCGTGATCAGGCTGATCGTGGGGTCTCCGGACGCCAGCGTTGCAGATAGTTTTCGGCAAGCGTGAGCAGGCCGTGGATCACCAATCCGCTCAGGCCGACCACGATCATGGCCGAAAAGACGAGTTCCAATTGAAAGAGCTGACGACCATAGGCCATCAGGTATCGGAGCCCTTCGAACGATGCGATGAGTTCTACCGCAACCAGGGTCTGCCAGCCGTGGCAAGGCCTTCTCGCAGCCCTGTAAAGATCGACGGCACGGCGGAAGGCAGCACGATCATCGTGAGTTTCGACCAGCGGCTGAACGAAAGGACACGGCCAGACCCCGTCTCACGACGACGCCATTGCGCTTCGCCGCCATCAGGCTGGGTAGAGGACTTGCACGTCTAAAGCTGTCGATCATGCTCGGCACACACAAAAGGGCGGCATCGCTGCCGCCCTTTCCGTAAGCTTGCGAGATTGGCTGGATTAGAAATCCATGCCGCCCATGCCGCCCATGCCGCCGCCGCCCATGCCGCCAGGCATGCCGCCGCCAGCCGACTCCTTCTTCGGAGCCTCCGCGATCATGG
>NZ_JAMYPO010000111.1:0-1332 GCF_040320365.1 Mesorhizobium sp. M0701 | reverse complement strand
TCGCGAGCGCCTGTTCGATCCGGCGTGGTCTGAGACCCTGGCATGTGCGGAAGCTCCTTGTGCGGGAACCGGGAGATCTCTGGATTGGCCATACGCCCCAGGAGTACGGGGGGATGGTCCGCAACGGGAAGGCGAGGAGCCGTAGCCGTTGATGCACGATCCAGAGAAGTCTGACTCCGGCATAGTAGCTGCGAAGCCGACGAACAAAGCCGGACAACCGGCGGCGGAGCTGGTGGAGCCAAGGCCGGGGACCAAGGGGAACGCGGAACAGCAACACATGCACCGGACACAGAGCCGGGCTCGCATGTCCCAGTCGCTGGATCGCGTACGGCAAGCCGCAAGGCTGAGGAAGAAGGAGAAGTTCACCGCGCTCTTCCACCACATCAATGTCGATACACTGCGGACGGCGTTCTACGTGCTCAAGCGCAAGGCCGCTCCCGGGGTGGATGGCATGACGTGGCAGGATTACGAGACAGACCTTGAGCCTCGGCTCAGGGACCTGCACGAACGGGTTCATCGGGGAGCGTACCGCCCGCAACCGTCTCGCCGGACGTTTATACCGAAGGCAGATGGAAAGCAGCGGCCGCTGGCGATTGCCGCTCTGGAAGACAAAATCGTCCAAGGGGCAACCGTCATGGTGCTCAATGCCATCTATGAAGGCGACTTCTGCGGCTTCTCATACGGGTTTCGGCCCGGTAGAGGGTCGCACGATGCATTGGATGCACTGTGCGTAGCGATCAACACGCGGAGGGTGAACTGGATTGTAGACGCCGATATCCAGAACTTTTTCGGGAGCGTCAGCCAGGATTGGCTCGTTCGCTTCCTGGAACACAGGATCGGCGACAAGCGCATCATCCGCCTGATCCGGAAATGGCTGAAGGCGGGCATTCTCGAAGATGGGATCGTGACGGTAGATGACAGGGGCACGGGTCAAGGCTCGGTGATTTCGCCGCTTCTGGCCAATATTTACCTGCACTATGTCTTCGACCTGTGGGTCAACCGCTGGCGACGGCGCGAGGCCACCGGCGACATGATCATCGTGCGCTATGCCGATGATGTAATCGTCGGCTTCGAGCGCGAGGGCGACGCCCGTCGTTTCCTCGATGCGATGCGCGCGAGGCTTGAGGAGTTCATGCTGTCGCTCCATCCGGAAAAGACCCGCCTGATTGAGTTCGGCCGCTTCGCGGCGGTCGACCGCAAGCAACGCGGGCTCGGCAAATCGGAGACCTTCGCATTCCTGGGCTTTACCTTCATCTGCGGTAAATCGCGAAAGGGGCGCTTCCTGCTTAAGCGGAAGACCCGAGGCGACCGCATGCGGGTGAAGCTCAAGGA
>NZ_JAMYPO010000110.1:0-1462 GCF_040320365.1 Mesorhizobium sp. M0701 | reverse complement strand
ACGGCATGATGGGGTGGACGGCGCCCGACGGCATCGGATGTGCCAGAATGAGTTCGTTGAGATCTCAAACAAGGGAGCCGTCCGTGGAACACCTTATCCGTATTGGCATGGATACGTCCAAGAGTGTTTTTCAGCTGCATGGTGTCGACGCTGCGGAGCGTTCGGTGCTGGTGCGTAAATTGCAACGGCGGGCGGTAGTCCCGTTCTTCGCCAAGCTTGCGCCGGTGAGGATCGGGCTGGAGGCGTGCGGTGGCTCGCATTACTGGGCGCGCACGCTGTCGGGGCTGGGTCATGAGGTGGTGCTGATCGCGGCGCAGCACGTGAAGCCGTATGTGCGGCGCGGCAAGCATGACGCGGCTGACGCCGAGGCGATCTGCGAGGCGATGAGCCGGCCCAGGACACGCTTTGTTGGGATCAAGAGCGGCGAGCAGCAAGCGGCGCAGATGCTGTTTGGGGTGCGCGAGCAGCTGGTGCGGCGGCGCACGCAGCTTGCCAACACGATCCGCGGCTACGCAGCCGAATTCGGCCTGGTGGCCGCACAAGGCCTTGCCCGCATCGAGCCACTGCTGGCCCGCATTGCCGGCGACGCGACGGTGCCGGCGCTGGCAAAGGAACTGCTTGAGACGCTCGGCGAGGAATACCGCGCGGTGTGCGCGCGATACGCGGCAATCGACAAGAAGCTGTTGGCCCATCACCGCAAGGACGAGACTGGACAGCGGCTGGCTGCGATGCCCGGCGTCGGGCCGGTCGTGGCGAGCCTGCTCGGCGTCAAGGTCACTGATGCGACAGCGTTCGGTTCGGGACGCGACTTCGCGGCGTGGCTGGGGCTGACGCCGAAGAACCATTCGACCGCCGGCAAGAACCGGCTGGGGGTGATCACGCGGGCCGGCGACGAGATGCTGCGGCAGGCGCTGGTGGTGGGCGCGACGGCCCACATCCAGCAGGTGCGTCGCGGCCGCGCCAAGACCTCGCCGTGGCTGGCGGCGTTGATTGCGCGCAAGCCGCCGAAGCTGGCGGCTGTGGCGCTCGCCAACAAGACCGCCCGCATGGCCTGGAAGATGATGATCACCGGCGAGCCGTACCGTTGCGGCCTGGCGGGCAACCTGACGCCTCCTCGCCGCCCTCAAGGCCGCTTCGCGCCGCCTACGGCGGTGGCCTGCGGCCAGCCCTGACCGCGGCTCAGCACGGCGCTGACATGCCCGGATAGGCCGCAACGGAGGAACACCGAACACAAGCTCTTGCAACGGAAGGAAGATGGCGTGATCGATCGATCCGTGACGCGCGAAACTCCGAGGGATCCATTGGCCAACGAAACCGCTGGCATGATTGGAACGGGCGTCGCGAACCCCACCTTGGCCAGCGGCCGCAAGGACCGTGCTCAAAGGCCGGACATATGGACGCAAGCGATCGAAAACGACGCAAAACAACCGTTGCAGGCAGGGCGCCGTCCACATATGGATCC
>NZ_JAMYPO010000109.1:0-1480 GCF_040320365.1 Mesorhizobium sp. M0701 | reverse complement strand
GGATGGATGAAGGACAGCCCCTTGAAAGCGTGGTCGCGCTCGACCGGGCCGTGCATGTGGACGCCGCAGCCGGTGCAGGCATGGCGCAGGATCAGCGCGCCCGGATCGACGATCTTCAGCTTGTCGCCGTTTTCGGTCACCGTCACGTCGTTTGTACCGGCAACCGCCACGACCGAGAACAGCGCGCCTTCCGGCTTCCAGCATTTGGTGCAGCCGCAGGCATGGTTATGGGCGATCTGGCCCTTGACCTTCACCTTGACCGGGTTGCTGGTGCAGGCGCAGACCAGCGTGCCGCCGGCAAAGTCGGCCTTTTCCCGTGGCAGTCCATTGTCGATTTTAGGATGCAGTTTTTCCGGCATTTTTGTCTCCTCCCGTGTTGAACATCTGCATTTTTCGGCCGCTGGCTGGTTAGCCGGCGGCTTTCTTCTCCTCAGTAAACCACCACGCTCCTGATCGACTTGCCTTCATGCATCAGGTCAAAGCCCTTGTTGATGTCCTCGAGCTTCAGCGTGTGGGTGATCATCGGATCGATCTCGATCTTGCCGGCCATGTACCAGTCGACGATCTTCGGCACGTCGGTGCGGCCGCGCGCGCCGCCGAAGGCGGTGCCCATCCAGGTGCGGCCGGTGACCAGCTGGAACGGCCGCGTCGAGATCTCCTGGCCGGCGCCGGCAACGCCGATGATGACCGACTTGCCCCAGCCGCGATGCGACGCTTCGAGCGCCTGCCGCATGACTTTGGTGTTGCCGGTGCAGTCGAACGTGTAGTCGGCGCCGCCGATCTGGTCGGCGCCGCGCTTGGTCATGTTGACGAGATGAGCCACGACATCGCCGTCGATCTCCTTCGGATTGACGAAATGCGTCATGCCGAATTTCTCGCCCCATTCCTTCTTGTCGTTGTTCAGGTCGACGCCGATGATCATGTCGGCGCCGGCAAGGCGCAGGCCCTGGATGACGTTGAGGCCGATGCCGCCGAGGCCGAACACGACCGCCGTCGCGCCTTGCTCGACCTTGGCCGTGTTGATCACAGCACCGATGCCGGTGGTGACGCCGCAGCCGATGTAGCAGATCTTGTCGAACGGGGCGTCGGCATTGACCTTGGCCACCGCGATCTCGGGCAGCACGGTGAAATTGGAAAAGGTCGAGCAGCCCATGTAGTGGAACAGCCTGTCCTTGCCGATCGAGAAGCGCGAGGTGCCGTCGGGCATCAAGCCCTGTCCCTGCGTGGCGCGGATGGCGGTGCACAGATTGGTCTTGCGCGACAGGCAGGACGGGCACTGCCGGCATTCCGGCGTATAGAGCGGGATGACATGGTCGCCCTTCCTGACCGAGGAGACGCCTTTGCCGACGTCGACGACGATGCCGGCGCCCTCATGGCCGAGGATCGCCGGAAACAGGCCTTCCGGGTCGGCGCCCGACAGCGTGAACTCGTCGGTGTGGCAGATGCCGGTTGCCTTGATCTCGACCAGCACCTCGCCATC
>NZ_JAMYPO010000108.1:0-1489 GCF_040320365.1 Mesorhizobium sp. M0701 | reverse complement strand
GCTAGGGCATATACACATCTCGCAGAGCCCATCCATCGGCACAGGCACGGAAGTAGGCCAGGCCGTTGTAGAAGGTGATTGGTCCCGGTGGTCTGGAGGAAGCATAGCCGTTCCAGCCGCCGAGCTTGGCGATGATCCATGCCGCCCAGGCGAGCGAGCTCCTGGGGTGGGGATTGGCTTGCAGCTTGGTCTTGCCTTTGAAGCGCTTCTCGAGCGCGGCAAGTGTGTCGATCTCGTTTGGCGTGAAGACGAGGCTTGCCGGTTGAGCGTCCTGGCCGCTGCGGGACTGCACGAGCTGCATGACGATGACCGCGGCCTTGGCGGCGATGGCAATGAGTTTCTCCAGGCGTGCGGCCGATTGCAGCTGGCTGTCTTCGATCTTCAAGCCCTGGGCCTTCATCGTCCGGAAGAACTGCTCGATGGTCCAGCGCTGCTTGTACCAGGCGACGATCTGCCAGGCCTGGGCAGGGCTGCTCACCGCATGGGTGGTCAGAAGCAGCCAATGAAGCGGCTCCACGCCGTCGGGCGCAGCCGTCTCGACGACTTCGACCCAGCGCAGCGTCACCCCCTCTGGCAGCCCCTTTGCGCGCAGGTTCGCCGGCCGCTTGATCGTGGCTTCGCCAAAGCGCAGGCACAGCTCAGCCCGGCGCGCCGGGCGGTCCTGGCGCTCGCGCAGCTCGATCACCTGCGTATCGCAGAACACCACTTTCGCCACGGCGCGGCGCAGCGTGCCGCCAGTGGTGAGGGCCCGGTCATTCATGAGACGCGACAGAACATGGCAATGGCCGTCCGGCACACCAGCCCACATCATATACAAGTCGCTCTCACGGTCGGCGATGAAGGTGACCATGCCGGCCCGGGCCAGCACCGGCTTGGCCGCTTCGGCCGTCTCGATCCAGTGGCGCGATTCCTTTTCGCTCAACGGCCGCTCGGCATGCGGCGGCAGCTCCTCGTCCCCGCGCGTCCACACCTGCCCGCCCACAAGACCCAGGCAAGAACCGCGCTCGGCATCAAGAGCCAGCATTGGATGCAGCAGCAGGCCCCAGCAATTGCCCTTTTTGACCTTGCCCAGGCCGCGCCGGTTGCCCTCTGTCGTCGGGAACTTGATCTCGCTGGTGTCCTGCACCGCCAGGACATGCCGGCCCTCGACCGCAAGCCGGGTCTGATCGCTCCAGCCTGCGATGATCCGGTCCGCTGTCACCGCGTCATTGCCGAGAAAGCGCCCATAGCGGATCTCTTCGGAATGGTCGCCACCGGCAAGCCGGCGCAGGCAAACCGTTTCGCGCAGCACCATGCCTTGGAGCAGCCTCGCCCCCCTTTATCGAGACGACGATCTCCAAATGAACCCAAGGACCAGTCCTGGCATGTCTGCATCGGCGACGCTCCTCCAAATCAGAACGTCACAGAAGAATCATACAGCACACGCCGGCGGAATCCGACACGTCACAACCGAGTCAATCCGTCGCAGCAAGATGTGTATACGCCCTAG
>NZ_JAMYPO010000107.1:0-1619 GCF_040320365.1 Mesorhizobium sp. M0701 | reverse complement strand
CCATTCGTCGATGAGGTCGAGCAGCCGTGCCATCTTGAGATCGGAAAGCGCGCACATGTTGCGCAACGACCCCGCAAACTGGGCCTTGCCGTCTTCGGTGATGCCGGCAAGACGACCGATGAGCCGGACGCCGAGGTCGTTGAGCGCATTGAGGTCGAGGGTGATGCGGTCGGGCGTGCCGGCAAGCTGTAGCGAAGGAACCCGTCGCGCCCGCCTGATGTCGTCCACCTCGTCGTAACGCTCGTCGAGCACGCCGGCGGCGTCCATCCACCATTCCAGGTCCTTGCCGCGATAGACGCGGGGCGCCCGGATGTGCTCGCCCACCGACAGGGTCACTTGACGCCCCGAACGCTGCAGCTCCTGTGCGATCTGGGTGCCGCTCGACGACGCGCCCACCACCATCACACCACCGTCGGCGACCTGACCCGGATTGCGGTAGGACTGTGCCGTCAGCATGGCGACCGACGGCGGCACGCGGCTGGCGACGTCGGGCAGGCGCGCGATGTTGCACGCGCCCGACGCCAGCACGACGGTCCGACACCGCCACTCGCCGCGGTCAGTGCGCACAAGATATCCCGCCCCGTCGCTGCGAACCGAGGTAACGGTCGAGTGGGTTCTGACCGGAGCCGAGATCGCCTTGGCATAGTTCCCGAGGAAGTCGATCACCTCAGGCATCGTCCGGTAGCCGTCGGGATCGTCGCCGTCATAGCGGAAGCCCGGCAGCCGGCTCTGCCAGTTCGGGGTGAGCAGCCGCAGTGAATCCCATCGCTCGGTGCGCCAGGTATGGGCGATCTCGCCGCGCTCCAGCAGCACATGGTCGATAGAGCGCTCCGCGAGGCAGCGGCTCATCGCGAGCCCCGCGTGCCCCGCGCCGACGATCACTGTGGTGACGGAACTAATCGCACCCTCTCATCAGGAGAGTCTACGGTTCGAAGCGCCTTTCAATTCACCACGACCGTGACGTTCGTCGGATTGGTGACAATGTCATAGACCGCCGACCGCTTCTGCGACTGAGCGACGATAGCCTCGATGTCCTCGCGCTTGGCGTCGGCGTCGATGTTGTATTTCACCGTGATGCCGCTGAAGCCGTTGCGCACGTCGCTGTCGATGCCGAGTATTCCGGCGAGATCCATGTCGCCTTCGATGGTCGCCTTCACCGACTTCAACTGGATGTTGCGGTTCTGGGCAACCGCGGCGATGCCGGCGGTCAGGCAACTCGCCAGTCCGACCAGCACGTATTCGACGGGCGTGGCGCCCTTGTCCTGGGAAGCGAAGACCTCCGGATGGTCTGCGTCGAATGTGAAGGTGGTCTTGCGATGCTGATCCTCGCCGAGACCGTAGAAGCTCTCGACCGACGAGTGGCTGTGGGTGCCATCCTTCCATTCGCAGGCCGCGCGCCACTTGAACTGCGCTGCCTCCGGGGCGTTGGTAAGCGCTTCGCGTGCGCCGAGCAGCGCCTCTACGTTAACGCCGTTGTTTGCCTGTACTTCGGAAGCCATAATTATTATCCTCCCTACCTTGCACTGGCTCAAAAACCCGACCGATCTCACTGACCTCCCGATCAGATTTCACCATGGCGCGGCATGCTATGGGCCGCGAAGCCTTTCTTCAAGTTGTTT
>NZ_JAMYPO010000106.1:0-1727 GCF_040320365.1 Mesorhizobium sp. M0701 | reverse complement strand
GTGACGTTGCCCCCAGTTTCTATCCAGTTTTGAGTTCGCTTCCGGCGTGGGTTGTGCCCTGCTGGGCGGGTGAAGCGACGGGCGCTGGCGCGGAGCTTTTCGCATAGCGCAGCGCGAGCGACCGTCGCGGATTGAAGGTGGTAGCGAACTCGGCCGGTGTCTGCCAGGCGATTTGGGAGTGCGGCCGCGCGGTGTTGTAGTCGGCGCGCCACAGGGCGATGGAGACCCGCGTCTGAGCCAGCGAAGTAAACAGCGTCTCGTTGAGCAGTTCATCGCGCAGTCGGCCGTTGAAGCTCTCGATGAAGCCATTATCCGGCATGATGTTCTTGGTGCCATCGTTTGTTCGGTACGTCAGGTTCGTTAAGCTTGGCGCATCCGGGCCACGGGGCACCGGGAGCACGCAAGTGCGGGCAGGCCGTCGTATGCAGATGAACTGCGAGTTCGAGCACATTATCTGGCCGCCCCTACGACTCGCCCGGATGCGCTGCGAGCGCGGATCCGTATTTGTCGTGTTGCCCGCTCGCTCCCTGTTCGTGACCAACGATGGAGGGAACCGTGCGTGTTATCGGCATGGACATACACCGCGTAGCCGCCGAGGTCGTTGCTTGATGGCGAGATCGTCAAGCTCGGCCGCGTTCAAATGCTGCGCAATAAGCTCGAGGAGTTCGCCAGGAAGGAACTCACCCACGATGATCATGTGGTGATCGAGGCTATGGGCAATGCTGCTGCCGTCGCTGAAGTGCTGTCACCCTACGTCGATCGGATCGTGATCGCCAATCCCAAGCAGGTGCACATGATCGCGCACGCGAAGGTGAAGACTGACACGATCGACGCCACTGTCCTTGCGAAGCTCTACGCCTCGGGCTTTCTGCCGGAGGTCTGGGTTCCGGATCCGGGGACCCTTACCCTCCGAAGACAGGTCACCAGGCGGACACAGCTGGTTCGCCAGCGTTCGCGGCTGAAGAACCTGATCCAGTCAATCCTCCACGCCCACCTGATCCCGCCGTGTCCGCATGGGAACCTCGTCGGGATCAGCGGGCGCAAATGGCTGACGAGGCAAATATTGCCTGCGGATGAGCGCGCCGCCATCGAGCGCCACCTCGGCTTGATTAACCAGATCAACGAGGCGTTGACGGTAGTCGAGCCCGGATATCGCCGTACATGCCCTTCAGGATCCGACAATCCGCCGCCTGATGACGTTGCCCGGCCTCGACGTCACCGTGGCTGCGAGCGTTGCCGCGGCAATCGGCGACATAGGGCGCTTCAGCGATCCACAGAAGCTCGTTGCCTATCTTGGCCTGAATCCCAGCGTGCGGCAGTCCGGTGAGGGGCCAGCCTATCACGGGCGCATCACGAAGCAGGGCCGCGGCCATGCGCGGGGGATGCTGGTCGAGGCGGCATGGGCGGCGGTGCGATCGCCAGGACCTCTTCGCGCCTTCCACAAGCGGATCGCCTCGCGCCGCGGGAAGCACATCGCGGCCGTCGCCACTGCGCGCAAGCTTGCAATGATCATCTGGCACATGCTGAGCAAAGATACCGACTACATCTGGGCCCGGCCGGCCTTGCTCGCCCGCAAGTTCAGATCGGTCGAGCTGCGTGCCGGCCTTCCGACCAGCCATGCCAGACGCGGCACCGCCTTCGACTACAACATCCCGGCCAAGCGCGCCGAAGAACGATCCCGCGTCGAGAAGGCGGAAGCTGCCTATGCAGCAGCGACTTCCCGATGG
>NZ_JAMYPO010000105.1:0-1902 GCF_040320365.1 Mesorhizobium sp. M0701 | reverse complement strand
ATCCAACCCGATCATGCTAACTTCCGACATGGACGCCTCCGTTCAAGTGATGATCAACGACACCACTTTGGCACAGCGATGCCGTCAGGGAGAGGATCCCGTCAACTGCGAACCCGTTAAAGAGAGCCTGGCTCAGCTTCCGGCCTTCCTCCTGTTGTTTGGCACGTGCAGCGTCGGTGCTGATCCCAAGCCGCAGCAGGCCGGTGGTCCGGACGTCGATCACCGTCAGGGGCGATGTAGCAGAGACTTCGGACACGGCCCAGCCAGCGATTTCCGAGAGATGCAGCATGCGGTAAGATTCTCCCTCGAACCGGTCGCGAATAATCGTCTCGGCGATCGCCGTCGCCAGGTCGCGAGCAATGTAGAGGACCATGAAGGACCGGTCGGGGCTTGCGAAGCGCGATTGCCCGAACCCCATGCCCAATGGAGTAGCTGCGTACTCCTGTCGCATTGCCCGCAGGTAGTGTTGCGGCTGGAACCTGATTGCCAGGTCCGCGACGACTTCGGCGTCAAGCTCCACGATCAGCCGAAATCGAACTCGGCGTCAGCGACGACCTCATCGATGCGCCCAGCCTTGAGTCGGTCGAGCGGAGTTTCGCCGGTGTCGCTCACATGCTGCTGGGTCAGCCACAGCCACGTCGCACGAGGATTCCCGATGATCTTCGTGATCCGGGCCATGTCCTCAACAGGACGACCGTCGACGAATTGGGCGAGCGGAAATACGTGCTTCCGCTCGCCCTTGAGCAGTCCGATCACGGCTCCGCGCCGTTGCCAATCGTGCAGGGTCGAACGCTTCGTCCCGAACATCTTTTCGATCTCGCCGGGACCGGCGACAGGACCAGCCCAATCCTCAAGGCGTGTCGGCGTTGCATATTCAGCGAGGCGCAGCCGGCCCTCTTCAAGATCAAAGACCTTCCCGCGGCCTGCGCCCTGGCTGACCTCCACGGGCTTTTCGACCTCTACTGGAGCAAGTATCTTACTGGGTCGGGCGAGCTCCGTAACCACATTCTCCACTGCTCTCGCCAGTGCCTGTTCGTGCGCAGCGATCTGGCGCTGCTCGGCAGGGGACAGACGAGACGTTACCGCCGTCAGGGCGGCGACCGCCTTGCCGGCGGCTTTCAGAGCGGACTTGGATATTGCTGGATGGCGTCGCGATAACACATCGAGAATGTCAGCGACCGTCTCACGATCGACCTTTGCATCTGCGCGAACTGCCGAGTTGCGAGCGTTCATAACGACCACCATTGGCACCATATTTCTCGCCCTAGATAGTACGGATTGTCCGAAATGTCCAGATTGTAGTCTGGCAGATTTGCACCTATTGCTGGTGATCTGGACCCATTCCGGACCTTCCTGACGCCGGATCGCTTTCCCGAAAGGCGGCGTCCACAGAACCAACGCTCATGACCCGAAAAGGACCTCTGACCATCGCATGGCGAATGACCGCTTCGCGCCCGTTGCACGAACCCGCTTCGCGGGAGGGTCGCCTAGTTCTGAGATGACGCGTATTCATAGGCCTTGAGCAGGTAAAGGCTGCGATCCGACCATGGAGTTCCCTTCAACGAGAGGAACTTGCCATGGCTACCTTGTCGACCGACGCTCCGATCACTCCACTTCGCCAGCGCATGCAGCAAGACATGCTGATGCGGGGCCTGGGACCGCATACGCAGCAGGATTACGTTCGTCATGTCCGGCGCTTCGCCGCGTTCCTTGGCCGCGCGCCCGACACCGCAGCGCCCGAGGACATCCGGCGCTTCCAGTTGTATCAGCATGAGAACGGCGTCGGTCCTGCGACGATTAACGGCGCGGTCTCGGCACTGCGGTTCCTGTTCACCGTGACGCTGAAGCGGCGCGATTTGGCGCGCGCGCTGGTGGTCACCCGGTATCCGCGCAAGCTGCCCG
>NZ_JAMYPO010000104.1:0-1946 GCF_040320365.1 Mesorhizobium sp. M0701 | reverse complement strand
ATCACCCGTTGCTCAACCCGCGCCATACGGCGTAAAACCCGCCGAGGCTCTAACTGCAGCCGGATGAAAATTCAGTGGCAGGTCAGATCATCAATCAACTTTCTCTCATTTATGAAAGGAAACTCCCCGCTTACGATAGAATCCATCAGCTTCATATATTTTCCGGCAGATGGATGTCGAACGGCAGAAATGTCTGTCCTGGTGTTTCAGCAGTGCCGGTCTCGATAGCCCGCGTCATCAGCGTTATCAGCTCCTGGGAAAGCCGGCGCATTGGCGTGGCGACCGCCATCGTGATGATGTTATCTGCGAGTGCCGCCCGAGATTCCGGCGTGATTTCATTCACGATCGCGACGAGATCGCGACTTTTACCCTCTTCCCGGACCGCGGAGATGGCGCCCTCCATGCCGCCGCCGGCGACATAGAAGCCGACGAGCTCGGGTTCCCGCTGCATGAGATCAAGCGTTGCCTCGTAGGTGACCTGCCGTTTCTCCAGGTTCACAAGCGGATCGAGCACCTCGAACGTCGGCGCGTTCTCACGGCAATAGGAGCGAAAGCCGACGTCACGGAGCTCGTGCCCCTGGAAACGATGGCTGCCGACAAACACCGCCACCTTGCCGGGCCGTTTTGCGACCTTGGACACCATCCAAGCGGCCGTGCGCCCCACCTTGCGGTTGTTGAGGCCGATATAGCCCTGTCGCACGCCGGCGGCGAAGTCGGAAAGCAGCGAGAAAACCGGAATGCCTTTGGCCTTGAGGTCCTCAACCGCTGCTGTAATTTTCGGGTGGTCCGGTGCCACCATCGCGATCGCATGGCAGCGTGCGCCCAAATCCTTGAGCGGTGCGATTAGGTCGCTCGGCATATGTGACGGGGCGAATTGGATGAGCGGAATGCCGTGGAAGGACTGGGCCAAATTGACCGACGCTTCGACCTCGCGCGCAAAGTCTTGGTAGAAATGCTGGGCCGGTTTTCTCAAGATGAAGCCCAGACGGTAGCACGGTAGGTCTCGCCGCAAGCGCTGCTTGATGAGCCCGGCAGCATGATAGCCGATCGCGTGGGCGGCGTCGTGGACCCGCCGCGCGGTCTCCTCGCGCACCGGATGGCGGGCGTTCAGAACCCGATCGACCGTTGCTACGCTGACTCGGGCTTCGCGGGCGAGATCGGCAATTGTGGGGCGCTTGGTCATGGGTCCTATTCTGATTGGTTTTTGACGCAGGCTGGCTCTCTGTCACCTAGCGCGATTCGACAATGGTTTCGGGTGGGCAAAGTGGAGACGCCCGCATACTGAATGATCGACAGCGTATTGGACTACTCCAGATGTAGACCGGCCGGGTATAACGGAAGGTTCATTCGCTTAGGGCGGCGATGATTTGCACTCACACATATTGCGCTTCTGATACATGGTCCGTGAGGCGCCGTTTAGAGCCTGCGAGTCGATCGTTCAGGTCATGTGACCAGCTTGGCGAAACCGGTCGCGGTGCGTCGACCTTACTCGGCGGAGGATAGCCGGTTTGATGCCTCGGCAAGCTGATGACCGCAGAAGGCGGCTTTCATCTGCGCTCGGTCCAATTCTCCTTCCCAGCGGGCAACGACGAGGGATGCCACTGCGTTGCCGACGCAATTCGTCAGCGCCCGGCATTCGGACATGAAGCGGTCGATGCCGAGTATCAGTGCCATCCCAGCAACGGGAACACTCGGAACTACGGCGAGCGTAGCAGCCAGGGTGATGAAGCCCGCACCTGTCACACCTGCAGCGCCCTTGGAGGAAAGCATCGCAACGAGCAGCAGCAGCACCTGATCGCCGATTGACAGATCCGTGTTCGTCGCCTGCGCGATGAAGAGGGCCGCCAGGGTCATGTAGATATTCGTGCCGTCCAGATTGAACGAATATCCGGCCGGGATGACGAGACCCACAACCGAACGCCTGGCGCCCGCCTTCTCCATCTTCT
>NZ_JAMYPO010000103.1:0-2157 GCF_040320365.1 Mesorhizobium sp. M0701 | reverse complement strand
TAAACCGCTTTCTCTTCATCAGTCCGTCCTTCAATCGAGGCCGGACTCTAATCTCAGATGGAGGAAATTACCCGTGGCAGGTCAACGGCGGCCCCAGCCAGATCCCGCCTGCCGAGTTCCACGCCATCCTCGAGACCTTCGACCGGCAGTGGCTGGGCCAGCCGGCTTAAAAAACTTTTCCCATCCTGCCAAGCCGGTGAGGAGTGAAGCGGTCATTGCCCTGAGATCATGCCGACGCCGGCTCACCCATCAGGCGGGCATACCGCCTCGGGCTGGTCATATGAGCTGTTTGCCAAGGTGATGAGACCAGTTCGGTCGCGGACCATGACCACGCCACGATTTGACCTGATCAGGCCGCGGTGCGGCCCTTGGTCAACTTTATGCTGTGGTGCGGCTTTACGGCAATCTGTTTCAGCCGTCATTGAAGCATCGCTGCCACTCTCCTCAAATGGGGCCAAGGCCGGCCCTGATCTCGGCGACCGACTGGAGCTGCCGCCCGTCCTCGAAATTGGCGGGATCCATCAGCGCAGTGCCTGATCTTGCGGGGCATGGGTCAGAACGCGCCACAATTCTTCCAAGACCCGCGAGATCGCCACGATCCTATGACGAACCAGACCTACCCTTGGGGCTGGGACTACCAGCGCACCGGCAGCAGGAAGGCCGGACGTGACGATATCCACCGGCTTCCGTCCGGCGAGATGCCACCGCCCGGCACGATCATGTGCACGTGCGGATGGTGTGTTATCGCCGAGCCCCAGGTATGGAGCACTGCGGTGATGCCGATGCGCCCCCCCGTCGCCGCTCGCGCGGAATGTTTTTGGCGCCGAGATGCAGGCAGGCGAGATGGTTGGCGGCAAGGCCCTCCCGCCGCAGCAGCGCGGCCTCCAGCAGCGGCCCGAGCCAGGCGGCATGCTGCAGCACCTCGATTTCGGACCAGGCCTCGAGGAGGATCGCGCCGCGCAGGACGACCGGCAGGTCTCGCGTTCGGCGATGACGGCCTGCCATTCGGCCAGCCGTTCTTCTTCATTCCAGTCGAGATCGTAGATCAGGTCCGGCCGGTCGTCCGAACGCTGTGCCCTCGCCGGCACGTCGGCGCCACTCAGGAGCTTTGACGAGCGCGCCAGGACAGCATCGATCTCGGCAAACTCTTCAGCCAGAAAGTGGTCCTCAGCATCATCCCGACCATCGGCTTCAACCGAGCCGGTTGCAGGCCCCTGAATTGGCTAGCCCAAAATGCGAATCCAGAATTGCATTGGCCTCAATCGCCAGCCGCTTTAGCCGCGGGGCATAAAGTTGTGTCGGCAATTCATTGATAGTGATCTTTCCGAAAATCTTGCCAATATCAGTCGTGATGCCAGCCAACTCGTTTTCTGCGGACATCCATTCCCCCGATAGAAGGTTTCGTGCTTTAGTCGATACTCGCCTAAACGTGTCCTTTCTGCAACTCAGATACTACATTTAGCGCTCGCCCTGAATTTTGACGCACTCCGTTCCTATATAGCGTGACAGAAGACCTTCGCCGCGTTGGCGATGATGAAGACCGGCCTTGCCGGAACCGCGCAGCGAGCGCCCTTCCCGAAGACGCCATATGACCACATCTCGTACGGTCATTGTTGAAGACGGCAGCGTCAAAGTTCGCCGCATCAGTTACAACGAGTTCTGGAAAATCAGGCCGGACTTGAGGCCAGCGAATGATAACGTCAGGTCGGCTCGCCGTGTTCTGCATCGCTCGTTGTCGATGGGTGGCGATCATAATCGACGGGCGGTGACAACATAACTTCGGCCTCAGCTCTGCCGAATTCCCTGCCGATTTGGAATGCCGCCGAAAGCTGTCTCATGAACGGAGGGCGGCACGTATTTTGGAGGCATCGTTGGGTCTTCCCGCTTTCATTTAGTCGACAATAGCTGGTCCGCTTGGAACGGCAGTCCGTCACCGTTTAAAAGCCACCCGTCGAGGCGGCCTTTTCATTAGGTGTCAAGCGAAGTGAGGATTTGACCCCCAGGGCGAACTGAAGATTTGACCCCCTCATTGTTTTGCGGTTTCGTTGGTGCTGAGCGTGGGGGGGGGGGGGGGGGAAATGTGGGCGGCGCCGCTTTTGTGGGGGTGTTGTTAATAAAAAAAGAGACCCCCCCGCCCGGAGGGGTGTTGGTGGTGGG
>NZ_JAMYPO010000102.1:0-2426 GCF_040320365.1 Mesorhizobium sp. M0701 | reverse complement strand
ATCTGACCGCCCAATATGCGTTCGTGATCGAGTTCCCGTATTTCAACCGATATCCGATAAATTATCAGACAACTGTCACAGTTCCGTTGATTGGAACATAAGCCCCACTCTAGTCGGACGCCGCGGCCCACCACCCCGGACGTTCCTCTGCCAACCACCTTTGAGCCTCCTCACAGGTTGGTGCCAGAGCGGCTGTAAGACCGGCCTTGCGAAGGTTCACTGTAAGCGCTGTTGTGGGACCACCTTTCGGGAGTGGTCGCGATCTGTGAGGTTGCCGATCCTGTATTGGGATCGGAGATCGGCTTGTGTCTGGACTTGACCTTACGCTTGACCCGGAGCGGCAGCCTCGGCGTTTCGAGGTGATCAACGGTGCCGGCGGTCGGCGTCATTGGTCGGTGGATGACAAGGCGCGGATCATCGCGGAGACGCTGGAGCCGAACGCAGTCGTTTCCGAGGTCGCCCGCCGGTATGGCCTCAGGCCGCAGCAGGTCTTCGCCTGGCGCCGCGAAGCGCGCAAACAGGCCGCTTCGGTGCAGCAAAATTCTCCTGCCTTCGTGCCGGCGGTTGTGGCGGCGGCGGAGCCTGTAGCCAGCCGTTCACCGAAGCAGCAGAAACGGCAAGCCACTCGAGACGCCGGAGTGATCGAGCTTGAGATCGACGGCGTTGCGATGCGCGTCGGCCGGGGCGCCGATGCCAAGACGGTGGCCGCAGTGATCCGCGCGCTGAAGGCGACGTCGTGATCGGGCCGACGGGTGCGGTCAAGGTCATGGTGGCGACGAAGCCGGTCGACTTCCGCAAGGGTGCGGAGGGATTGGCTGCGCTGGTGCGAGAGACGATGGGAGCCGATCCGTTCAGCGGGGCCGTGTACGTCTTCCGGGCGAAGCGGACAGACCGGATCAAGCTGATCTTCTGGGACGGCACCGGCGTCTGCCTCTATGCCAAGCGTTTGGAGGATGGGGAGTTCCGCTGGCCGAAAGTGCATGACGGCATGATGCGGCTGACGGCCGCGCAGCTCTCGGCGCTACTCGAAGGTCTCGACTGGCGGCGCGTCCATGAGGCGCGCCGGACCCGCGTTCCAGCCCAGGCCGGCTGACCCGCGACGAAGTGAATCAGTCTGGATTCCGCTGTCGCGGGCTGTCGGCGAATATGGTCTGATCCTGTCATGGCGATGACTGCTGACCAGCTTCCCGACGATCCGGACGCGCTGAAGGCGATGGTCCTGGCGCGCGACGTCGAGAACGCCCGGCTGATCCAGATCATCAAGGAATTGCAGCGCCACCGCTTCGGCCGTCGTGCTGAAACGCTCCCCGAGGATCAATTGCTGCTGGGGCTCGAAGAGGCCGAGCAGATCGAGGCCGCCGGCGAGGAAGCGAAGGAACAATCTGCTCTCGCCGAGCGCCAAGCAAAGGCCACGAAGCGCCGGGCGAACCGCGGTGCGTTGCCACCCCACCTGCCGCGCACGGAGATGGTCGTCGACATCGAGGACCATGCCTGCCCGTGCTGTCGCAATGGCCTGCACCGGATCGGCGAGGACGTGAGCGAGCGGCTCGACATCGTTCCGGCGCAGCTGCGCGTGATCGTGGTGCGGCGGCCCAAATATGCCTGCCGCGCCTGTGAGGATGTGGTCGTTCAGGCTGCCGCGCCGGCCCGGCTGATCGAGGGTGGTCTTCCGACCGAAGCGACGGTCGCCCAAGTCCTGGTCTCCAAATACGCCGATCACCTGCCGCTCTATCGTCAGGCGCAGATCTATGCCCGGCAAGGCATCAATCTCGATCGCTCCACGCTCGCCGACTGGGTCGGCCGCGCCGCCTGGCACCTGCGTCCGGTGCATGAGCGGCTGCTTGGCAAATTGAAGTCCTCGCCAAAACTCTTCGCCGACGAGACGACCGCGCCGGTGCTCGATCCCGGCCGAGGCAAGACCAAGACCGGGCAGCTCTGGGCCTATGCGCGTGACGATCGGCCATGGCAGGGAGCCGACCCGCCGGGCGTTGCCTATGTCTACGCACCCGACCGGAAGGCCGAGCGTCCGATCGCTCATCTCGCAGGCTTCACTGGAATCCTGCAGGTCGATGGCTATGGCGGCTATCGCGTGCTGGCCGACAAAAGCAACGTGACGCTCGCCTTCTGCTGGGCACACGTGCGCCGACGCTTCTATGAACTGGCGGCAGCGGGTCCCGCGCCGATCGCCAGCGAGGCGCTG
The DNA here is from genome assembly GCF_040320365.1 of Mesorhizobium sp. M0701. Lineage (NCBI taxonomy): Bacteria > Pseudomonadati > Pseudomonadota > Alphaproteobacteria > Hyphomicrobiales > Phyllobacteriaceae > Mesorhizobium > Mesorhizobium sp. M0701. Next base: position 226 of record NZ_JAMYPO010000102.1, on the reverse strand, counting down.
AGACGGATCGCCGAGCTCTACAGAATAGAGGACGATATCCGCGGCCGATCGGCCGATGAACGCCGTGCGATGCGTCAGGAAAATAGCCGCGCTATTGTCGCCGATCTCGAACCCTGGCTGCGCGAGAAGCTCGGCCTGATTAGCCAGAAGACAAAGCTCGCCGAGGCGATCCGCTACACGCTCTCGCGCTGGCAAGGCCTCTCGCGCTTCCTTGACGACGGCCGCA
>NZ_JAMYPO010000101.1:0-2509 GCF_040320365.1 Mesorhizobium sp. M0701 | reverse complement strand
ATGACGCCAATGGCAACATGACCGCCGACGGCACCAGGACGCTCACCTGGGACGAGGCCAACCGGCTGAAGACCGTCACCCAGGCTGCCAACACCGTCTCGCTGTTCTACGGCCCGGACGGCGCGCGAGCCAAAAAGGCCTCGTCCTTCGCCACCACGCTCTATCCCGACGCCTCCGTCGAGATCGATCCGGCGACACCGGGGGCGGAGATCTACACCCGCTACCCCCATCCCGACGTCAAGGTCACCGGCGCCACCAAAGCCTTCCTGCATCGCGATCACCTGGCCTCGGTGCGCATGGTCACCGATGCCTCAGGGAACATCGCTGAAGCCACCAACTATGCCAGCTATGGCGAGCGGCTCAACACCGGCTTCCAGACGCAAAAGAGCTACATCGGCGAGCGCTTCGATCCGGAGACCGGATTGCTCTATCTCAATGCACGATACATGGATCCGGTGCTGGGCAGGTTCATCTCACCGGATGATTGGGATCCGACCAAAGCGGGTGTCGGTACCAATCGGTATGCCTATGCTCAAAACGATCCGGTCAATAAGAGCGACACAAATGGACATATCAGCTGGGACGGAGTGAGGGATTTTGTCGGCGGCTTGTTTGGTGGTGCGAGCAGCAAAGCTGAGCCGGCAGCAACACAAGGGGAGTCAAAAACCATCACGCGCGCTGACGGCACGCTCACGACAACAAAGGATAATCACCCGCCAGAGGTAGATGAATTTGCGAAGAAGAAAGACGTCCTAAAAGACCTCGGGGTCAAAATCGTTAGCCGTATACTTGGACGGGCTGCGCCATTAGCTAGCCTAGTTGACGCAACGCCCACCTCTTATCCTGGAGAAATAGCGTTTGAGCGGGCAATTACAATCCAAGACAAGCTTGACAGCTATGCGCAAGATAAAAGAACAACGGCAGTTGTCGCCACGAAGGAGGGCACTTTCGTTGTCTCATCTAGTACTGGTAGGCTTACTCCAGCTCAGAGAGCCGCCCTGAACAGCAATGAGGTTGAGGGGGTTGGCACGCCCGGAACGCACGCGGAAGTAAATGCAATGAATGCTGCAGAGGCTATGGGGCTCACTCCGATGGGAGTCGCGGCCAGCCGCGGCATATGCGGCAATTGCGCACGCGAGATTCAGGATCGCGGACTGGACATGTACAGCCCGATTAAATAGGTCGTCACCATGAAAAAAGTCGTAGACCGAATAAAATATCTGGCTGACATCGTTACCGAATTGCCATTAGCAAAGAGAGTCGAGTTTTCATTTTTAGTTGCAGCACGCATGTCACCACTCGTTACGCGATACAAACTTAAATTTCGCGGGGCCAATGATTTTGAGTTTGATGTGGGCACTCTCTGGAAAAATTTCTCTGATGGAAACATTTCCAAAATTGATCAAACGTTGAGAATATCCGAGACAAGTATACCTGATTGCGAGTCTGAAACAGATAGGCTTTGCATATTTGCGCAAAACGCAGCTATTTGTTTCGTGAACGTATGTAATCTAATACTAAATATGGACAGTTCTTTGGTTGGCAGGATTATCGAAAATTATTTCGATACGATCGATTACGTTGCGCAAGACAGTCTTGGTATCAGCGAATCTAGAGCGGACACCGATGAGCTCGTGATAAACAGCAATTTTTTTGCCACGGAATTTGAGCACCTTATTGAACGAGTAGAATTGTTGCGCAAAAACACGAGCGTTGACTTAAACATGCTGGAGAACGAGCGAATTTCATCGCCTTTTTATTCCGAGTGAAAACCGAGTCATGGGCCTTCTGTCTGTGACTAATCATCTTTACCTTGCGTGCCGCACTTCTGCGCAAGCTGCCTTATACGGCTACCACCGGCCGTGTCGGCCGAATTGAGAAACTGACCCCCTGACGAAATGAAGAACTGACCCCCTCGGTTATGAGAGGAGGCATGGATGACGATTGGGATTTCGGCGATTCCTGCATTGTCGAGAACGATGCAGGGAGAGGAGATGCTTCAGCCTGAAGAGGTGGCAGCGATGCTGCGGCTGCATGAGCTTGGCTGGGGAGCGAAGCGACTGGCGAAGGAATTCGGGTGCGCGCGCAACACGGTGCGTCGGTATCTGCGCGAGGGCGGGACTGTTCCGTTTCGCAAGCCTGTGCGGCCGACCGCGTTTGACGGGCTGGACGATTGGCTGCGGGAGCACTTCTTCCGCCATGGCGGCAATGCCGATGTGGTGCGCCAGGAACTGGAGAGCGAACATGGGATCGTCATAGGGCTTCGTTCGGTGGAGCTTCGGGTGCAGGGTTGGCGTCGGGAGTTGAGGGCGCAGAAGCACGACGGTTCGGTTTGAGACGGCGCCGGGACATCAGATGCAGATCGACTTTGGCGACACGTGGGCGTGGATCGGCGGCGAGCGTGTTCGGGTGCACCTGTTTGTAGCAACGCTGGGTTACTCGCGTCGGCTGCATATCCGTCCCTCGCTTCGGGAGCGCCAGGCGGACTGGTTGGAGGGGATGGAAGGAG
>NZ_JAMYPO010000100.1:0-2743 GCF_040320365.1 Mesorhizobium sp. M0701 | reverse complement strand
GGCCTTCCGGGTCGGCGCCCGACAGCGTGAACTCGTCGGTGTGGCAGATGCCGGTTGCCTTGATCTCGACCAGCACCTCGCCATCACGCGGACCTTCGAGGTCGACCTCCATGATCTCCAGCGGCTTTCCGGCGGCAACGGCGACAGCGGCGCGCGTTTTCATCAGGCAATCCTCCCAAGGCAGTCTGCAATCCAGGTTAGATTTAACTTACCATTCAGCTCTGCGCTATGCATGAAGCGACGTTCTGACCCCGGATTTTCGTCAGCGCCCGCCGATTTGCATGCGGGATAGGCTCCGACTTTGCCTTGACCGGCCCCCTGAAGCCCATAAAACGGGAAGCCCGTAAAAGAAGGGCAGCCGAGGGACGAGGCCTGCATGTTCACAAAGATCCTGGTCGCCAACCGTGGCGAGATCGCCTGCCGCGTGATCAAGACGGCGCGCAAGATGGGCATCGCCACCGTCGCGGTCTATTCCGACGCCGACCGCGACGCCGTGCATGTCGAAATGGCCGACGAGGCGGTGCATATCGGGCCTTCGCCGGCTGCGCAAAGTTATCTGGTCGCGGAAAAGATCATCGCCGCCTGCAAGGCCACAGGAGCAGAGGCCGTGCATCCCGGCTACGGTTTCCTGTCCGAGCGGGCATCCTTCTGCGAAGCGCTGGAGCAGCAAGGCATCGTCTTCATCGGCCCGAAGCCCAAGGCCATCAAGGCGATGGGCGACAAGATCGAATCGAAGAAGTTCGCCAACGCGGCCAAGGTGTCGACGGTGCCCGGCTGGCTCGGCGTCGTCGAAAGCGCCGCCCATGCCGAAAGAATAGCCGGCGAAATCGGCTATCCCGTGATGATCAAGGCTTCGGCCGGCGGCGGCGGCAAGGGCATGCGCATCGCCTGGAGCAAGGCAGAGGTGCGCGACGGCTTCGACCGGGCGCGGTCGGAGGCCAAAAGCTCGTTCGGCGATGACCGCGTCTTCATCGAAAAATTCATCGTCGATCCGCGCCATATCGAAATCCAGGTGCTCGCCGACGCGCATGGCAACACGCTCTATCTCGGCGAGCGCGAATGCTCGATCCAGCGCCGCAACCAGAAGGTCGTGGAGGAGGCGCCGTCGCCGTTCCTCGACGCCAAGACCCGCAAAGCCATGGGCGAGCAGTCGGTGGCGCTGGCCAAGGCCGTCGACTACCAGAGCGCCGGCACCGTCGAGTTCATCGTCGACAGCGACAAGAACTTCTATTTCTTGGAAATGAACACGCGGCTGCAGGTCGAGCATCCGGTGACGGAACTCGTCACCAGCATCGACCTGGTCGAGCAGATGATCCGCGTGGCGGCCGGCGAAAAGCTCGCCATCAAGCAGAGCGACGTCAAGCTGAACGGCTCGGCGGTGGAAAGCCGCCTCTATGCCGAAGACCCCTATCGCAACTTTCTGCCGTCGATCGGCAGGCTGACGAAATACCGGCCGCCGGAAGAGGGAAAATTCGGCGAAATCGTCATCCGCAACGATACCGGCGTTACCGAAGGCTCGGAAATCTCGATGTTCTACGACCCGATGGTCGCCAAGCTGTGCACCTGGGCGCCGACACGGCTGGCGGCTATCGATGCAATGTCGGAAGCGCTGGACAGTTTCGTCGTCGACGGCATCGAGCACAACATACCGTTCCTGGCGGCGCTGATGCAGCATCCGCGCTGGCGGGAAGGGCGGCTATCGACGGCGTTCATCGCCGAGGAATATCCCGACGGCTTCGCGCCGATCGTGCCAGACGCCGAGGAGAAAGGGGTGCTGGCCGCGATCGCAACCGCGGTCGAACTGCTGCGCCGCGACCGGCTCGACCGGCTGGGCGGGCGGCTGGCGCCGCATTCGGGCGCCTTGAAACGCGATTGGGTGGTGAAGATCGGCCGGGATTATCTTTCGGTTGCCATCGTCGAAGGCATGATTTCCATTCCGATGGAGCTCGACCTCACAATCGACGGCGGCAAACCGCTGACGGTGGCATCCGACTGGCGGCCGGGCGATCTCATCTGGCGCGGCACGGTCGGCGGCCGCAAGGTCGCGGCGCAAGTCAGGCCGGTGCTGAACGGGTTCCGCATCGCCTGGAAAGGCATGTCGGTGACAGTCCGCGCCATGCTGCCGCGCACCGCCGAGCTCGAAAGGCTGATGCCAGAAAAAGTGGCGCCGGATACCTCGAAGATGCTGCTTTGCCCGATGCCCGGCCTCGTCGTATCGATTGCCGTTGCCGAGGGGCAGGAGGTCAAGGCCGGTGAGACGTTGGCCGTGGTCGAGGCGATGAAGATGGAAAACGTGCTGCGCGCCGAGCGCGACCTCATCGTCTCGAAGCTCAACGCCAAGCCCGGCGACAGCCTTGCCGTCGATGCGGTGATCATGGAATTCGCGTGAGGCTGAAACCCGCCCTCGACGCCCGTCAGAAGTTGGCAGGACAGAGGGGGGCGCGAAGGAACGCGACTTTGCAATTGGTTGAGCATGCTCGCTTGAGGAGGGACAAGGCGAGGCCGTGAGGAATTCGCAATTTTTTGCCGTCACGACGTATTTTGTTCTTGCTTTGTGCCGGCAGCTATGCTATTAATTTGGATATGGTGCTAATTGGCTCCAGCGACCCGCCCGCAGTGGCGGGTTTTTATTTGCAGCCTGACGTCGGCGGGACAGCGCCCCCTCTGGCCTGCCGGCCATCTCCCCCTCAAGGGCAGGGCTATCGCATATGAGTGATGGCATTGATGAGATAGTCGTCGTTCC
>NZ_JAMYPO010000099.1:0-2935 GCF_040320365.1 Mesorhizobium sp. M0701 | reverse complement strand
GGGCCTGACCTTGTCGCCCGGTATGCCTGTCGAGGTGTTCTTCTCGACCGGCAGCCGCACAATGCTGTCTTACCTCGTAAAACCTTTGGACGATCAAATCCGTCGGGCATTCAGGGAGGATTGAGTTCGCGTGACGGACTCGGCCATCACCCACGGTGAAATAGTTGGCGCATTCCTTTGATCTGAGAGCATCGTGCATTTCGCCAATGGCGCTGCAGACGGCGTCGATGGTGCATCTGGCGGCCTTTCTCAACAGGTGCTTGAGCTTGGCAAAGACCATCTCGATCGGATTCAGGTCTGGCGAGCATTTCCGGCAGGAAGAAGAGCTTGGCGCCGGCTTTGCCGAGGGCGTGCCGGACGGCCTTGCCCCTCATGTCCTCGTGTGAAGAATTGTGGTTGACGACGATGTCGCCCGGCTTGAGGGTGGGCAAGAGCACCTTCTCGACATACAGCCGGAAACCATTGATCGGCCCGTCGAAGAGCATGGGGCGGCGACCCGGTCCACTGCGCCCGCCGACGCGCCACGTCGGGCCGATCTTGCGCGCGCGCCGGATGATGACGAACGCTATCGACATCTTCTCGCCGGCGGCGCTCCGAATTGAGCTGGGTGGCTTACCATAGCTGCAGTCATAAGAAACGCGACGGCCTCTCCGCTCGTTGATTGCTTTTCGATCGAGCCGCCGTCATGCCCTCCACCTCGATAGGCAAAACAGAATACGATCCCGACAGTAAAATCCTCTCGGTCTGATTCGTAGCCAGCGGCAAACTGCACGAGTTTGAGGCCGTACCGCCGAAAACCTTTGCCGAATTCAAAGCCGCTTTCGCCAAGGGGCGCTACTTTAACGACCATATCCGAAACCATCCGGTACCGTCTGGTGGCGAGCGATAGCACCCAGGATGACCCGACCTGCCGGTGACCGAATTTGTCCTTGTCGCTCCAACCGTCGGTTGGTGGACGCATTGCCGGTGATACGCCTAAGGTTCCCGAACGGTCCGCGCGCACCGGGCAAGCCCAACCCGCATCCCCCCGCCTGGTGCAAAGGCGCTCGATCGGTCCCGCCGTCCTGGCATGTGCGGCGGGACTTTTTGTGATCGACCTTGGAACACCGCCTCGCGGTGAAGGTCCAACTTCCCCTCACACGATTGCTGCCAGGTCGGTTCCCGAAGCCGGCGTCCCCTGGGGGATACGGGCTTTCATTTTCAGCCTGCTTTGTCGCAGTGGCGCTAAGTACGAGCAACTCCTGGTACCTCGTCCAAGAGATTTGGACCGTTGCCCGCGGGCATCTGGCCGTCGGGCGTAAGCTTGTCTACCGCGTCGGGCAGTTCCCTCGTGAGCCGGTCGAGAAGTTCTTCATTAGACAATCCGGTTTGCTCAGCCAAATCGCTCAACGTTTGCGGGTCAATTGCTTTCTCAACCTGGTCGCGCTGAACGGGCCGGTTGGATCCTTTTCCCACCCAAGAATCTACCTGATCGCCCGCACCCGCATTTCTGAGACGGTCCAGGATGTCGCCGAGGCCGCCAGGGGAGCCAGCGCTAGTGTTGGGATCTGTCGATTTCCTACCAGCGATCAACTCGCCAATCTTGTCTCTATTCTTGTAGGCAAGCAGGCCCAGCAACGCTATGGCGACCTTTCCTATATCAAGGCTCATTTCGCATCTCCTTCTATGAGGAAGGGAGAAGGCATGCGGCTTTGAAAGGTTCCACGGTTGTGCTGCTGGGCCGATATTCGGCTCGGTTTTAGCCGGGCGATTGCGGCTTCTCGGCTCGCTTCTGGCTAGACTTCAGCATCCGTGCCTCCGCAGAGTCAGATCGCAGCTCGCGTCCTCGCTCCGGAGGCGCGGGCTTTCCATATTCCGTCACCGATTGTGGGCGACACCCTTATCAAAATCTTGCATTAGAAACTTGGAACATAAGTGAAGCAGAAAACACTGTTGGCGCCATGGACAAGAACGATGGCGACACAATCGTCCTGGTTGGCTTCCGAGCCGCCTGCCTGGGGACTCGTGATCCGAGCAGATAGGCGACAAGGATTTCGAGAGAGACCGACGGCAAAATGGGCTGGACGATAATGGTCACGAAATCCAGGTGAGATCACAATCTTGGCGAGGAACAGGAGGACGCCGCCCTCGACAACCAACCATCCGTGGTTCCGTTGCTCCTGGTCTATGTGCTCTCGATGTTGGGACTGATCGGTACGCGCTCGCTCCTTCGTAATTTCTACGACGCCCGCTCACTTCCGGCTCGCGCGGCTCTTCAGCATTCAGGCCTCGCGCAGCAATGATGCATGGTCGGTGCCGATCATCGATCTGCTCGCGCGCCTGCGCCTGCGTAATGCCGGTTTCATCGGCTAAGACTTGGGCCTGCCCTCCTTCAGTCGCTCGCGGGCGGACATGTCTTTTCCCATGTTGAAAGCCTGCCAAGTTTATGTTCGGCCCTTTGGAACCCAATGATGGCAAAGCGGCTTGTTCCTTGAGCTGCCAGCGCGCAAAGGCTAACTCGGCTCATCGGGCTCGGAATTGTTCAACAAACGTGCACTGCTGCTGAATATGAAAAAGCCGCTGGTCCTTGTCGCTGAGGATGAGCCAATGATCGCGCTCGATCTGGAAGTGAACCGTAAGCGCTGTTCTCAGGCCACGGCCTTGAGCTCAGGCGCCCGGATGTAGGCCCAGGGCAGCAAGTCGTCGATCTGGCTGTTCGGATGGCCGTTGACGATCCTGGTGAGGACGTTGGCGAGATAGCCGAGCGGCTCGACACCGTTGAGTTTGCAGGTTTCGATGAGCGATGCGATGACTGCCCAGTGTTCGGCGCCGCCGTCCGAGCCCGCGAAGAGCGCGTTCTTGCGGTTGAGCGCCATCTCGGGGTCATTCTGCCCATGTTGGGCAGGAGGTCGAGGTCCATTACCGTTGGCACCCGTATTTCGGACGTCGGCTTCGC
>NZ_JAMYPO010000098.1:0-3934 GCF_040320365.1 Mesorhizobium sp. M0701 | reverse complement strand
CTCTGACCATGCAGCGCCCGCTGCAGCTTCCGGATCGTCAGATGCTGATGCGCGATCAGCGCCGCATCATCCGATGCCTTGGCCCTGGCGACCGCCAGTTCGGCCTCGACCAGCGCAGCGCGCGCGGCCTCGTCTTCGGCTCTGGCCAGCGCCGCGGTCAGCGCTGTTCTCAGCGCGCCAATATCGTCCGGAACAGCATCCTGGGCGGTGGCAACCATGCCCTGGAGTGAATCATAAAACGCGTCCGCTGACTCGCGGAAAATGGCGCAAACTCAAAGAAAAACTCAGCCCGCCCGCTGCGGGCGGAACGTGTGAAGCGGGTTGCGCCAATCGATCCCGTCGAGCATGTAGGCGAGCTGCGCCGGTGATATGGAAACCGTGCCGTCCGCCGGCGATGGCCATAGAAACCGACCCTTCTCGAGCCGTTTCGCATACAGCGACATGCCGAGCCCATCATGCCAGATAATCTTGATCAGATTGCCGCTGCGGCCGCGGAAGACATAAATATCGCCGGCATGCGGGTCCCGGCCCAGCGTCTCCTGAACCTGCAGAGCGAGGCCTTGCATCCCGCGACGCATATCGGTCCGGCCGACCGCCAACCAGATCCGCACCTGGCTCGGAACCGGGATCATGAAACGCCCAGCGCCTTCACCATCGCTGCCGCCAGTGTTGGCGGCGTGGTCAGCGGAATCCGCAGCCGCACCTTGCCGGCGACCTCCAGCTCGATCACCGCTGGGGATGCCGCCGGCCGCGAAACGGCGACAGGCTCATCGGGAGCCACGACAACTTCGGCAAAGCCCGTCTCGCGGGCTCTCATCGTGCGGCGCCACTTGTAGATCAGGCTGGTCGCGACATCGTACTGACGGGCCACCGCCGCCACTGTGGCCCCGGGCGCGAATGCCGCCGCCAGTATCCGGCACTGATCCGCTTCACTCCAACGACGCCGCCGCTCCGGCCCGGTCAATAACGTCATATGGCTCATGCTGTGCTGCTAACTTCGCTCGTAAGGACGACCTTAAGAGCGCAGCCTCGCTACCGTGCCATCCTCTCGCAAGGCGGCCTTCGCCGGAGGGTATCTACCAAGCTTCGGGTCCGAATGAACATCCCAGACTGGCAGGCGCAGCATCATCAGCTACTTTCTCTCGCCAATGATGCAATACAAGCAGGAGACACTGCGAGAGCGGTAAGAAGCCGGTTTGCAGCCGACGAAAGTTCGCCCTCCGGTTTCAACTCGAGAGCGCCGCAATCTTGTCGAGGCGCAGCCAAAGCATGCGATACGTCAAAGGCGGGAGCGGTCGGCTCGAAGCTGCATGACCAAAGCCGGGTGTGGAAGGTCGAACTGCAACAACTCGCTCGCGAGACAGGCCTCGCGCTCCACATGGCGTCACCATCCGACGGGCACATCGATGTGGAGCAACATCGAACACCCTTGTTCTGCCGCATCACGGACGGCGCCCTCCTCGATCGCGCGACCCGGGTCGAGCTGATCGCAGTAACGACAACCAAACGGGCTGAAGTTGGGCGCGCGGTCGATTCCGCGAGCGACGAAAAAAGGGAACAAGTGAACGATGTCGAGATGGAGGCGCTCGCCATCTAAGGCGACGCGTTCATCCGATGGGACTACATCATCCGCCCGAGATCAGTGGCAAATCGGAGCAGTTGACGGGTCCTAGCCAGCTCCCTCCCCTGCGCAATAAAGACCAATGCTTGCAGGTGACGCCGATTTGGGAAACTATTGACCTGCTAGGCCTCTCACGCGGTTGATGTGGTTCAGGCTGCCGCAGCTCAATTCGTGGCGATCTCTAAAACCGACCTCGTTGTGCTGGGAAATACAAGTGCTGACGTCGCGGCGCTCATTCCTGAAGCTCTTTGGCGCCGTGTCGCTCGCGACATTCGGTCTGGCGAGTTATGCGCTCGCGATTGAACCTCGGTTTCGACTGCGTGTCACTCGCTACAAGGTCCTACCGCCGCGCTGGCCGACCACAGCCAAGCCCCTGCGCATCGTCGTGATCGCTGACATCCACGCCTGCGAGCCTTGGATGCCGGTTTCCAGGATCGACGAGATCGTCGGTGTTTCGAATAGCCTGCAGCCCGACATCATCCTTCTCCTTGGCGACTATGTGATGGGCGTGCTTCCGCGTTATGCCACCGGGATCGTGCCCGACACTGTTTGGGGCAATTCACTTTCGAAACTTTCCGCGCCACTCGGCTGCCACGCCATTCTCGGCAACCACGACTGGTGGCACGGTGTCGATAGCGTCCGCGCAGCTCTCGTCGACAATGGCATTCCGGTCCTCGAGAACACTGCCACGCTTATCCGTCAGCAGGATGGCCCAGCATTCTGGCTCGCGGGTCTTGGCGACCAGTGGGCGGTGCAGTTGTCTGGCGGCGTGTATAAGGGCGTCAACGATCTGCCTGGAACACTGGCCGCAATACCGGACGACGGCAATCCGATATTGCTCCTTGCCCATGAACCGGACATCTTCATTACTGTCCCTGACCGTGTCAGCCTGACGTTATGCGGCCATACGCATGGCGGACAGGTGCGCTTGCCATTCATCGGCCCACCCATCATCAACTCAGCCTACGGACAGCGCTTCGCCTACGGGCATGTCGTCGAGGGTGGGCGGCACATTATCGTATCCGGGGGTTTGGGCGTATCGTGGCTGCCGGTGCGTTTCGGCGTGTCGCCGGAGATCATAGTCGTCGATATCGGCTCGAAAAACTCTCGTCCTGTCGACGAATGACATCTGCTGTCCCAGAGAGACCTGCGTGCGCGGACCGTTCCGCGCGAGGGTATTTATGGTCGTGTACATGCGGTCGGGGTTTCGCCGTGTTCCCATCGCCTTCCAAGACGAACGCAGCACAGTCCATCATCCTTTCTCCGGACGGGCGGAGTTCGGCGGATAGCTCTCGACCGGAATGTTTTAATGAGCTGAGCCAGGCGTCCAAAACACCTTTCTTCGACATTCTCGGGGAAGGGAAAACCTGAATGCGGTCAGCGGCAGCTTGCAGCCCATCCTTGTCGTTGGCGCCCGAGCAAAACGCATCTTGGAGCCTGCAAATGGGCATGCTTGCACGAGACCTCCTTTCGGCCATCGGAGGGCATACTCCTTTTGGATGAGGCGGCGCGAACCAGCGTTTTAGGACTACTCCAATTCCTGAAGGGGCCCGCGCCCGGCGGCGTGCTAGGACTGTTGCGCGCAATAGCGGATCAAAACCGTGACCCTCGACATACTCGGCCAAGCCAGGCCGAACACATTCGTCTTTGAAAGCAGTGCTCTCATCAAAGCCACTGGCTTCGGGAATACGACACGCGCTGGTGGTTCGGCCATCCAGACCGGGAGAAAAAGCCCGAACTCAACCTGATGGGCATGCAGGCGATCGGCATGGCGTTTCGCACCTTGATCGGCCGAATAGGTATAGTTCCCGACACCATCACTGGTCACTACTTGCACAGCTGCCATCTAGTCTTACTGAGTCAGAAGCCTATGATATTGTCATCAATGCTGAGGTTCCGGACCAAGCCGATGGGATGGACTTAGCACTGCCGATCCGGGCAAGCGGCTGGATAAACGACCTGGTTGTCCTCGAAGAACTCGACATGAATGCGGCGCTCGCAGCTGCCAAAAAGGCTGCCGGCGTTTACAAGCCCGCCGGCTGATTGGACAACTGGCTGTACATTGAAGGCAGCACGGTTCCGGTTGAACGCGCCGTGCTGCCAAGTCTCAAGGAAAGACACGCTGCGGTTTCGGAAAGCCGAAGCAGGCGCGGCATTGGTTCTGCTTGATACCGCGCCGACAGCGAACGCGACCGGCTCAGGAGGTCAGAAACGGAGGTCATGCCGAGTATCGCGGTAGGGACGCCCATTACTGGGCGCCCCCCGCTCAGATCCGAGCGAGCCCGATTCGAGCACTCGGCTCCTACCTTGGGT
>NZ_JAMYPO010000097.1:0-4548 GCF_040320365.1 Mesorhizobium sp. M0701 | reverse complement strand
CCCACCGGGTCCTGCTGTGCGAGGACATCATGTCGCGCGATGTGATTTCGGTCGATGAACATGCGCCTGCCGACCAGGCGCGTCATTTGCTGCTCGATCACAACATCCGGACGCTGCCGGTGACCGACGCCGAGGGCGGGCTGGTCGGTGTAGTTGGCTTGCGCGAGCTGACGAAGGCGACCGACACGGTGAGGGCTGTGATGTGGAAGGCTAGCACCGCCTCTCCCGATACGCCGGCGATGAGCCTGCTGCCGGTGCTCACCGACGGCCGCAGCCATGCCGTGGTCATCGTCGATACCGAGCGACGCATTATTGGGCTGATCACCCAGACCGACCTGCTGGCAGCGGCAGCGCGCGTGCACATGGCCGACACAACGCCGGCAGCGGCATAAAATAGTGATCCGGACTTGCTCAATCCGGGAACCTGATGGGGCGCCAATAGGATAGCGGTATTAAGTGCGGCCTTCCGCCTAAGACAATTCCTTTTTACGAGTAGACCAACCCTGAAACGCGACCGCGCGCTCACGCATCTGGTTCACGCAGGCCAAGTACGACTGCAACAACGGAACGCTCTTCAACCTTGCCGGTGGCCAGAGCCAGTCCGCTATGTCGACCAAAGGCGCGGACTACAAGTGGGTCAAGTGTCCTTTCCGATCGTCGTCACAGCAAACACCCTTACGGCAGAACCGGAGGAACAGCATGGACATGCAAACAGCCAGTTCAATGCAGACATCGCCACAGGCTCAATCCCCTGACCCTGGAGCGTGGACCCTGGAGAAGGCTCAGGCACTTCACGATGCCCCCTTCAAAATCTCCTCTTCCTTGCGCAAACCGTGCACCGCCAGAATTTCGATCCCAACAAGGTCCAGCTCAGCCGGCTTCTCAGCATCAAGACAGGCGGCTGCCCGGAGGATTGCGGCTATTGCAGCCAGCGTATCAGAGGGCATCGCGATAAAAGTACGCCAAACAACGCTAAGGGAGAACAAACGGTGATCTGATTTCGTTCGACGCTCGTTTTCGAGAGCCGTTCTGGGTCGTTCGCAATCAACTGTGTAGGCCAGCGGAGCGAGCAAGGAGCGCCAGATCTGGACAGGGCTGAGTGGGGTGTTTTTCCCGAAAGGTGGGGGCCATGCCCTAAGGGACACGAGATGTAGTGGACTCGCGCGCGGTTTCGATTCGCGCACCCGGGCACAACGCTTGGATAAGTCCCATCAGATGCTCTCCGGTGCCCGTCATCTGTATAGCTGACATTGGGCCGAGGGCTTCCAGCACGAGCCACATGGCGCGGGTATCGACCGTGACCCATGGTGCGCCGCCCCTGCCGCCAGTTCCAGCGGCGGCACGTGACACCGGAATCATCGCACCAGATGACTTCGCCCGGTTCGGGATGCTCGGTTACCATTTCACCTTGCTCGATCGTGTCGAATGGCTCCGCTCCCTTCGCAATTAAAAGTCTCGGGACCCCTGGTAGAGATCGAGATCTTCCCCGCCAATCGGAACGCCATACAACACGCTGACGGCATTGTAGGCATCAACCAGTGGGGAAATCCGCGGGAGAGAGCCATCTTTCCGCACCCGCTTGAGAAGCGCGGCGGCCGAGCACGGCGTTCGATTGGCCTTTGTGCCGAAAGCCTCGTAGGCAACGGCCCACGCCGCAAGATGCGCGTCCCTTTGGGCGTCATCGCGAAGCGCGGCCTGTTCCGCCGCCGCAATCGTGTCGTTCAACGCCTGTGCATCCGGCACGTCGATTTCAGCGTTCCGCACCACAATCCTGATCAGATGAAAATCCGGGTAGCGGGCCTTGATCTCGGGGGCAATCAGCGCAGCGCTCGATCTCGTTCAAATATCATTCACTTCCCCGAAAATCAGCGGTCGGACCGATGCCTCCCAGAGTAGATCGTCAAAGATCGAGCTTCAGCACGCCCGTCGCGCGTGACACGCAGGGGATGAAGCGATGGCCGCGTGCGTCTTTGGACAGGACGGAATCCCGATGGATCGGCTGTCCACTAAGCATAACGCATTCGCAGGTCCCGCAAACCCCGTTCTCGCATGAGGCCAGTAAGGGCACCCCGGCGGCGCGCAGAGCCGCGAGCGCCGTGGTCTGCGCCGAAACCTCAACCATCCTGCCCTCACGGAGTTCTATGACGAATGGTTCCGGTGGTGCGCCATCAAAGTCGGGAGGCTGGAAAGTTTCGAAATGAACCGTGCCCTCAGGCCAGTGTTCAGCCGCCCGCCCCACGGCGGCCATGAATCCGGGCGGTCCGCAATAGTAAACCTGTGCCTCGGCCGAACGGTTCGCCAGCAGCGCGGCGATGTCCTGCCGGGTCGCCGTCTCGTCGTCGAAATGGAGCCGAACATTGCCGCCAGGAAGATCGCCCTCGATCACCGGCAAGAGTGGCGTGAGCGCCCGGCTGCGGGTGAAATAGTGCAACTCGAAGGGCTTGGCCTGCCGGGTGAGCGCGCGCGCCATGGCCAGAACCGGGGTGATCCCGATCCCCCCTGCCAGCAGCAAAGTCGGCCCCTCGCCTGGCTTGAGCGCAAAATGGTTGCGTGGCGCGGAGACAGGCAGTGTGGAGCCGACGGCAATGGTTTCGTGGATCCACGCCGAGCCGCCACGGCCGTCATTCTCGCGCTTCACCGCGATGGTGTAGCGGCTGAGCTCGGTCGGGTCGCCGCAAAGAGAATACTGACGCACCTTCCCTTCAGGCAGATGGACATCGACGTGAGAACCCGCCTCGAACGGCGGCAGCACAGGTTTGCGCGGGTGTTTGAGGCCGATGACCAGTACTTCCCCCGGCTCCTTGCGGACAGCGGTCACGGTCAGCTTCATGACGATGCGGGGCGAGGCCATGGCGTTTCACTCGTCGATGGGCAAGATCAGATCACCGGGGCGGATCACGCCCCCGACCTCGATTGCGCAGTTCAGGCCGGAGCGGTTCAGAAGCCCGTCGTAGAGACCCGGAAGCCCCAGCAACTCCTCGATATACTTGCACGGGACATTCATCCGGGCGGCTCTAAGGATCGTTTCCCCGACCCGGAAGCGTTTGCCGACAAGATGGCCTAGCGGAGCGCCTCGTGTCGTCAGATTGCGCCGGTGATCTTCGGGCGCAAGCTTGGCCTTGAAGCCCGGTATCCTGGGTTCGCCCTGCGCGATGGCTTCCAGAACTTCAGCTTCGATCAGCGTCACCTCGCGAACGTCGGGACGCGCCGAATAGGTCCCCGCCCCCAGGTAGTAGCGATCTCCGACAATGCCTTGGCCGGCAATAAGCTGCGCCTCCGCTAGCTCCTCCATTTCATAGGAGGCAGCAGGCGCGATATGGATATGAAGCAGCTTTCCTAGCCAGGTCATCATCGCTCTCGGAAATTCGTCTCGTGGAAACCTGCTGCAAAACTGGCCTGATCAACAGCGCCAGTTGCATGGCGTTTTCCCGGTCCAGTTGGCTGTTGCAAAGAAATACGGGGCCCCCTCGGACCGTTTTTCAGCGCCTGCTTTCGACCTCCCCCTGTCTCAGTTGTTCCGCGCCGGCATCGCGTCTTGCACCTGCTTGACAACCGCTCGCAGGATCTCAACGCCCTTCTCGATTTGCCGAATGCTCAAGGCGGCATATCCCATGACAAGACCGACGCGATCCGCGCGGCCTTCGTCCGATGGCTGTTCGTATAGCGGCGAGATTAGGTGTAGCCCCAAGCCCGCACGTCGGGCGGCTTCGACCAGTGCCGGTTCCTGCGATCGTGGCAGGTCTTTGAGCCAAACGGCGACGTGCAGCCCGGCATCTGCTCCCTGGACAGCGATGCGATCGCCGAAGCTGTGCCGCAAGGCGCCCAACAACGTCCCCCGACGCTCGCCGTTCAGCCTGCGCACGCGCCGCACATGGCTTTCGTAGCCGCCACTCTCGATCAAAGAGGCCAGCGCCTCCTGTTCAGCCACCGGCGAATGCCGGTCCGCGAATTGTTTGGCGGTTGCGAAGACCTCCTGCAATTCCGGCGGGACGACGAGGTAGCCGATACGCAGCATCGGCGAGAGCGTTTTGGAGATCGTGCCGAGGTAGATGACAGCCCCGTGGTCCTCGAGACTGTGCAGCGGAGGGACCGGATTGATGTCGTAGCGATATTCGCTGTCGTAGTCGTCCTCGATCACATAGGCGTTGTTGTGCCGCGCCCATTCCAGAAGCTGGTGGCGGCGCGTGATCGGCATGACGCCGCCCAGCGGAAACTGATGCGATGGCGTGACATAGGCCAGTCGTGCCCCGATCCCCGCCAGCAACTCCGTCTTCATCCCGTCCTCGTCGACGGTGACCGGGATGGGCAAGGCACCCGTACTGGCAAAGACCTGACGCGCCATCCTATAGCACGGGTCCTCGATGACGAAGCGGTCGGCGGGATCGAGAAGCAGGCGAGCGCACAGATCTAGGCCCTGCTGCGAACCGTTGACGATGATGATCTGCTCGAGGTCGTAGCTCAGGGTTCGGGCGCGCCAGAGATAGCCCTGGAGCGCCTGGCGCAGCCGGCGCGAGCCGCGAGGATCGTCATAGGCAAGACGCAACGGGC
>NZ_JAMYPO010000096.1:0-4720 GCF_040320365.1 Mesorhizobium sp. M0701 | reverse complement strand
AGGTTTTACGAGGTAAGACAGCATTGTGCGGCTGCCGGTCGAGAAGAACACCTCGACAGGCATACCGGGCGACAAGGTCAGGCCCTTCAGCCTCGCAAGCTCTGCACGTGGCAGGCTGACACGCACAGTATAGAAGCTGGTGCCGCTTCGCTCATCGATGCTGAGATCGGGGGAGATTTCACTGACTACACCATTTAGCTCTGGCGTTGTCCGCTGGTTGAAGGCCGAAAGTCGCAAGGTTGCGCTCTGTCTTGGCATCAGCTGATCGATGTCCTGCGGAGCCACACGTGCTTCGACGGTCAGATCGTCTGTCACAGGGACAATCTGCATGATGAGCTCTCCCGCAGATATGACGCCACCGACCGTATGAACGCCGAGCTGATGGACGACGCCAGTCTGTGGGCTGCGTATATCAATACGCTTGAGCTGATCCTCGGCCGAGACCTTTTGCTCGACCAACTCCGAGAGCTTTGCCTGGACGTCACGAAGCTCGGTTGCCACCTCGCTGCGCAAATCCTGGTCGATCTGAATGATCTGCAAGCGGATTTCGGATGTATGACCCTTCGATTGCGCCATGGACGCAGTCAGCTTCCCATGCTCGGCTTCAAGCCGGACTGCATCACGCTCAAGCGTCGTTATGCGATCGATTGAAACCAGCTTGCGTTCCCAGAGTCTGCGCATTCCGTCGAGCTCAAGCCCGATCAATTTAATTTCCTGGCTTTTAGCATCCCTTTGCTCGCTCAAGCCGGCGACTTCTTCGGTGAGCTGAGCAATGCGCTCTCTCAACTGAGCCTTCTGGCCAGCGCGTGCCTGGCGACGAAATTCGAACAGGGACAGCTCGCCGGCCAGCGCACGCCGGATCTCAGGATCGTCCTGCCGCGACGTCAGCGAAGATGGGAAGGCGATGGTGTCAGTGCCATCGCGCTCGGCTTCGAGGCGGGCCAGACGGGCCTCGAATTCGTCCAGGCTCTTGGTGACCATGGCTAAATCGGCCCGGGTCACGGTTTCATCGAGACGGATCAAAACCTGGCCCGCCTTCACGGCGTCGCCTTCTCGCACGAGGATCTGACCGACCACGCCACCCGTTGGATGCTGCACCTTTTTAACGCTGGAATCGACGACCAGCCTTCCCGAAGCAATGACGGCTCCGGAAAGCTCCGTGACCGCGGCCAGGCTTCCGGCCCCACCAACCAGGAGCATGCAGACCGCGACACCGCCGAACAGATAGCGTCGGATGGTCCGGTCGATCGCCGATGCCGCGTGTTGGGTCATCAGTGTGTCGCCTCCTCAGGGCCGGAGACGACCTTCAGGGGAACGCCGCCCGAACGGGTTACCTTGCTCAAGACCTCATTCTTGGGGCCAAACGCCTGGACACGGCCGTTGGCCATGACGAGTACCTGATCCAGGCTTGCTAGGGCGCTCGGCCGATGGGCGACCACGACAGCAATGCCGCCTCGCGCCCGCACGCCCTCAATTGCCGCCGCCAGCGCGGCCTCCCCTTCGGAATCGAGGTTGGAATTGGGCTCGTCCAAGATAACCAGGAACGGATCGCCATAAAGGGCCCGTGCGAGCGCAACCCGCTGTCGCTGGCCCGCCGAAAGCGCCGATCCGGCCTCGCCGATCCGCGTTTCGTAGCCTTCCGGCAGATGGACGACAAGGTCATGAACGCCGGCCGCGCGCGCAGCCGCCAGTATCTTGTCCGAAGAGGCTTGAGGTTCGAAGCGTGCGATGTTCTCGGCAATGGTGCCATCAAACAGTTGCACATCCTGCGGCAGATAGCCGACATGGTTGCCCAGCTCTTGCGGCGACCACTGGTCGAGCGTTGCTCCGTCCAGCCTGACGGTCCCGCGGGCTGGAAGCCATATCCCGGCTATTGCTCGGACAAGCGATGATTTTCCAGACGCGCTCGGTCCGACGATGCCAAGGCCGGCGCCCGTTTCTAGCGCGAACCCGACATCCTGCACAACCACACGACGCTCGCCGGGTGGCGTGACGCAGATGCTTTCTACCGCAAGAGAAGATACAGGTGCAGACAGCGAGACACTCGTGGCAGTTTCAGGAAGCAGGGCCAAAAGCTGGCTCAGCCGGGTCCATGCCTGGCGAGCACTGACGAAACCCTTCCAGTGGGCGATAGCCAGTTCGACCGGTGCGAGCGCCCGGCTCATCATAATCGAACTGGCGATCATAATACCGGCTGTCGCTTCTTGATGAATGACCAGATAGGCGCCGATCGCCAGTATACCCGACTGCAGCATCATGCGCAGGATCTTCGAGATCGTGCCGAGCGTCCCAGCCAGGTCGCTGGCTCTTGCGTTGGTGTTGAGAAAGTCGGCGTTGACGCTTGACCAGCGCTCGGCGATGCGCGCGCCAAAGCCCATCGCCTGCAGAGCCTCTGCATTGCGACGCGTCGCCTCAGCAAGCGTATTGCGCGCTGCCGCCTGGCTGTTTGCCCTCTTCGCAGGCTCCCTGGTGCGAACTTCGGCAAGCACAGTCAGGCTCGAGAGAATGATGGCGCCTGCCAGCGCCGTCATGCCGATCCAGAGATGGAACAGGAAGCATATTGCCAGATACAGCGGCATCCAGGGCAGGTCGAAAAGCGCAGTCGGACCAGTGCTCGACAGAAACGAACGCACCTGGTCAAGATCCCGCAACGACTGAAGGCCGTCGCCTAGGAGCTTGGTGCGCAACGGCAAACGCATAAGGGCGGTATAGACTTGCCCGCTCAATCGCGCATCCAAAGCCATCCCGATGCGCACAAGCAACCGCGACCGGATAAGCTCAAGAACGCCTTGGAAAATGAACAGCATGCCGGCAAATACGGCAAGCCCGACAAGCGTCGGCACACTGCGGCCGGGTACGACCCGATCATAGACCTGCAGCATGAAGAACGAGCCGGTCAGCGCCAGAACATTGACGACGCCGCTCATCAGGGCAATTCCAGCGAACGCGCGGCGGAAAGAAGCCAAAACCGCAGCGAGGGTTGTTCGTGGCGGCTCGGACGAATGGGAATGCGACATCGCCTTCACATCGGTTCAAGTTCAGTCCCGGGCGCAAGGACCGTGCCCGCAATCAGGCTCGGCTACGACGTCTCCATACCGCAGCCACCGTCAGGTGTTGCGCCTAGATATGCCAATCGTTCAGCGCGTACGCGTGGATGTAGTCGATCTGCATTTCCGCAGGTGTCGCAAGCCCGTCGGCGGGCGCTCCCGCGAGGCCACCAACCGCCAGATCGACCAGCATATACATGGGGTCATGCATATCGGAAGGCGTTGCGGCGCGAGCAACTTCGACGTCATCGAAATACCAGACGAGTTCGTCTTCTGTCCACAGCACTCCGTAATTGTGGAACCCTTCGGTATCCGCGGCATAGGCCGTCGAGGACACTGTCGTATGCGTTCCCGTCTCGTTGGAGTGGCTTGTCATAATGAGCTTGTTTGGATCCTGACCGAGCATTTCCACGACGTCCAGTTCCGGTGGCCAGGAGCCGTCAGCCGGGAGAAGCCAGAAGGCCGGCCATACACCTTGCTTTGCGGGCATGTCAGCCCGAATTTCGAAATAGCCGTAGGTTTGTGCGAAGGACTCATAGGTCGTCAGCAAACCTGACGTGTATTTGTAATCGTTTATGTAGGGCTGGATTGCCGCGGGAGCCTGGGCGGCGGTAATCGTGAGAACACCGTCCTGAACACTGAACGGGTTGACCGAACTCGTCGGGGCGTAGTTGGTGTCGATATACCATTGAAGCTCCTTGTTGCTCGTGAGCGAGCTGCCGTTCGCGGCACCCCACCAGAAGTTCGAGTCCCAGGTGCCGCTCGAGCCATTCCACAGGTTGAGCGTGTTGAACTCGTCCGAGAAGGTGAGTTCCAGATGCGACCTGTCCAGGGCCAGATCGAACTGGCCTGGGGTGAACTGGTCGACGGTCTTGTTGGCGAAAACGAGAAATTCGTCATTGGACAGATTAAGTCGGACGTTCGCTCCCGACTGAACCATGTTGGCGTGCACGTCCTCGAAGGAGGTGAAGCCGTAACTCCCGACACGCACGGTATCATCGACGCCAAAATCGAGGATCAGGTCACTGCCGTTGCCGGGGGTCACGACGAAAATGTCCGCCCCGGATCCGCCCTTGAGAACGTCATCGCCCTGCAAGCCGTCGAGCGTCTGTTGGCCGGAGCCGCCGGCAACGATGTTGTTTAGCTCGTTTCCGAAAGCATAGTGTTTGTCGCCGGTGACCGTCAGGTTTTCGAAATTCGCTGGGAGTTTGTAGCTCATCCAAGTCGATATGGTGTCGACACCCTCGTTGGGCAGCTCGACCGCTTTGTTTTTGGAGGAATACAGATAATAGATGTCATCGCCCTTGCCGCCGTACATCGTCACGGTGACGCTACCGTCGGCGTACATTGAGTCGTTGTAGATGCTGCCATAAAGTGTCGGGCCGGAATTCGTCGCCGAATACCACTTTACGGAGGATCCGCTGTAGGGGAGTGGAACACCCTTGGCGTTCAGTACGTTGGCCATTTTGGTCCTTTCTCCTCTTGCTCGCCTCGATATCGGGCCTAACACCTATTGAGAGCAAAAGGAGCCATTACCATTTAGCCTTCGAGTTTGGAGGGTTACCAAAAGCTTAATATTCAGCGGAGCCACTTGCCGCGGGGGCCGCCTCACCCCTTCAAGGGCCCAAGGCGTGGCACCCGGCGCCTGCCGCTCTCCTTCGGCCGGTCGCAAT
>NZ_JAMYPO010000095.1:0-5009 GCF_040320365.1 Mesorhizobium sp. M0701 | reverse complement strand
CACCAGAAGCGAGTGCTAACGCGGCAGTGAGATAGGCCGTAGGCTCCTGCTAGTCAAGACGGAAGAGGGACGGGCGAAGAGCAAAAGAGCGTGGAAGCACCGAGCCTTTTACGTGAACGACGTCGGAGATAGGACATGGATGAGGCGGCTCACCATTTGTAATTGAAGGCTTTATTCATTTGGCACGATCGGTGCAGCGGATGATCCGCAAACGTTGCGCGCGACCGATATAATGAGAGGTGAGCGCCATCAGGATTCCCGCGTTAACGGTCCACTCGGTCTTTACGGTGTGGCCGCCGCGCGGGCGCCAGGACTCCGGCCACCCGATAGTCACCGCAAGAACTGGCTGCGCATCGCCGCTGAAGGCGCCAGGATGGACATTCTGCTGAATTTACCTGCGGCGCTGTTTCATGGACGCGCGCTTGGGCCCCCCATTTTCTATTGCCCGCCTCGGCTCATGCGGGGCGTGGCGTTCTGGGAGGATTTGCTCACCATGGTTCATAGTGGCGGCGCATACGTCCGGTGAGCGCCTCACCTGAGGCTACATGGCGGTCGTGGAGATTGCCTCAGAAGCGGCGCCCAATCGGAAACCTTAGCACCTCCGCGTTTTGGCGTGGCTGCTTGAACTCTTCGACGGCAACCGCCTCAATTAACAGGTCCAAGGCTTCGCGTCCCCTTCGACTCATCGGGTCATCGCCACAAAGGTAGTCATACGCTCGATCTAAATGCACTCGGGCGGCGGAAAAATCGCTTGTCATAGGACCCTCTCTAACTGCCCGCATTGCCGTCTACGAGGTGAAGGTCGCGCAATCGTCAATATCTACGGACAAATCTGAATTAAATCGGAGATGATCGGGGGAGTAGCTAGGATGTCACCCACGGTGACTGAACCGATCGACATCGACGCCGAGGTCTCGGCATTTCTCGCGCGGCTGGAGGCCGAAGTCCCCTGACATGATGCCGCCGTCGAGCCCGCCGACGGGTCACTCGCTGGCGCTCGGTCGGATCATAAATGCCGAGCACCCCGTTCCGAGACCACCTTTGACTTCCGTCATTCGATGCAGACGCGCGGAATCGGCCCCGATCTTTTCGGCGTAGAGCCAGAGGCCGGCCGCCAGGTCCCAGGCCGGTTGGCTCCAATCGCGCTAGGTCGTGTGGATCAGGTTTGTCCACACCACTTAGCTAGGGGCGATAATATGCCATCGAAGAAGAAATGGCGCAGGTATTGGGTATCGATCCGTCGGAGCACCCAATCCCGCCCGCAACGCGGTTCGCAGCCATCTCGACCGATTGGTGGACTCCTGACTGCGGGATCTAAGGAGCTTTTCCTAGCCTATAGCTAAATTGAAAGACGCCGGACCCCCGATCGAGCCAACCGCGACCCAACCTACTGGACTCCAGAGCGAATAGAGCGCGTGCGGCTCGAGCGACTTGAGAGGAAAAGGAAATGGCGCCTCGGCATGACTGACTCCGACTGCCTGAGCGCCGGCATCGCCTTTCAGTGCGCGCAAGGGGAGCGTTCCGGTGGCCAATGCTGCTGCTGGAACGGAGCAGGTGGGTTGTTCTAGCAACACGGTTGAGTGTCCGGGGTGCCAACAATGAACAAATGCGCAGGAACACTCGATCCGCGCCTTCGGCAGGCCTGCCTACAACCTGTGCAAGTGCACAGGTAGCGAAGGTGCGCGCGTTCAAGCACGTTTGAGTGTCGGCGCAATTTCCATGCCGACCACCAACGGAGATTTTCTGCGATGACCAACAACATGCGACTAATGAAAGCGAGCGAGATTCCGCCTTCGTTAACAAGGTGATCGAGGCTGGCTGCGACATCTGCGCGATCGGCCACTTAGGCTATTTGCTAGGCGACGATGACGGGAAGGTACCCTGGCGCAAGGTAAAAAGAATCGTAGAAGAGTTTGGGGATCGTGATCACCTGCTACCGGAGATCGTTGCCTACCTTCGCTCGAGTTGGTCGGTATATAGAACCCGAGTCGTCAACGAGCGAGGGCCGGAGAACGCACTAAACACGCACTCGAAGTTGGAGCCCGCCGCGCCCGCTGCAAAAGTCTGCGACGACTTTGGTGCCTTTTTGGAAACTTCCCCGGTTGGACGGTATGGGTGGTCTCCAGCGGCACCGATGGACCAACGTTTGGTGACGTTATATAGACGCCCGAGAGCCGTGGCGCACTGGCAGAAGACGGCTGGACACCTTTGACTTCGCATCAACCTTGACGAAACTCTTCCCTGGAATTGGATACCTGTCACCGTGACCTACGCCGAGGCCGCTTGATGGCGACAATAACCCACGTCTTCACAATCCACCACGTTTCGCAAATGATCGGGGAGGATCTCGAGCTCCTTCAGGCGATCGTCAGCAACGATGACAATCTCAGCTCTGGCAGTATCATCAGTGTCCATGACGGTACGGAGAAGGCAATAACCGCTCTCACCGACGACGGCATTGACGAGCTAACACAGATGCTTACCCATGCTCGCCGCTCGGCCGAAAAGTGGAGCGACTTCCTCGATGACTTCGTCTCGGATCCCGACAGCATCGCGCGCATCAAGGCGAGGTCTTCGGCGTAAGACCGACGGCTGCGGCAAAGTTGAGGACAAGCCGATCAATATGGTTAACTTTGCCGCCACCTCGTCCAGAGTAGCGGTAAGCCGGTTTATCTGCGAGGCGGTTGCAGCCAGCTCCGGGCCGTAACGGGTCACGAGATATTCCCGGTTCTGGCTGAGGGAGTGAAGATGTTGGGCGGTTTTCGCGCGAAGGCGCAGCCTCGCTTCCAAGGCGAGTTCCGTGCGCGCCGACAGATCGTGCTGCATTTTGCGGATCTGATTGGGGCTGTGCCCACCGTGGAGCAAAAGCGCGGTCAGATAGAGTTCGATCGCATGGATTGCCGACAATCTGAACGGCGCTCGAGTGAGCGGCTTGCCTGGCCGGCCGAGCCGAAGCAGCAGGGTTGCCGCCTTGCGGTACTCTTCCACAAGCTCGTGGATCTGCAGCGGGAAGGCTAGCTCTCCTGGGTATTTTCGTTCTTCAATCTCCATTCATGCAATTAAAATGCCACGCAGAAGTTTTGGTAAAGAGCGAACAATCGTATTCTTCGGCACTTTCCATTTCTTGGCATCGCTATCGCAATACCGAGCAAGACCTGCGTCAGTGGGGATCTGCGTCGACGCGACCGCAGTGGTTCTCGACGGATGAGAAGGGCGCATGCCGCGCCTGGCTTATCGATGCCTCGCGGATCGGCGCGGGAAGAGATCAGGTGGGCGTCTCCCTGCGGGCCGGGCTGCGGGCTTCGCTGAAGCCGGCCTGCGGTCGTCTTCACCCCTTCGGGCACGCATCCCTGACGCACCCGCTGCCGCAGCCCCGGCGCTTGGCCTGGCTTGAGTAGGGATAAAGCGCCTTACCTGTACCGAGGCGGTTTCTTCATCTCCGCTGCGAACCCCGGCGTGCGCGTTTTACCGCATCCGCCTCTCCATGCGTGACTTCGACTACGGGCCGAGGGTGCCTGGTAGCATTCCAGGGGCTCGTTCAATCCATTCCCAGGCGCGGGCGCCGTGCGCATACCGCAGGCGTTTTGTGTCGGCGGACTTGGCGAGTTTTCTTCTATGCAATCTGCATCACTGACCGGGTTGAGCTCGTCAATGACGTAGGCAAGGCCGAGGCTTTCAGCAGCCCCATTTTCGTGAAGCGCTCCACCTACATCGTGCAAGAGATTGCAAGTCTTGCCGAAGCCATCGATCTTCTCGATGAATGGCCGCCAGATCGCAGAGATCGTGCCCACGAAACTGCCCTTAGGACGTGCCATGATGCCTACGATGGGCACAAGCCTGTAGGTGCGGCGCGTAACGCGCTTTACGACTTTGCAAAGCAGGTTGGCATATTAGAGGATGCGACCTCTGCGATGCAGTGGATTGCTGCCTGCAAAGCGGGCACCGCAAAAGTCTAAATCCTATTCGCCGATGCGACTGGGGCGAGGCGCGAGTAACATTCGGTTTAGCATTCGGCCTGTCGCCGCAGACTGGCTGTCAAGGAGGGAAGGGGGGAGGGGAGATGGCCGGCTCGAGCAGATTCGAAAGGCCAGTCATTGTGCAGGTCGGCCGCCATGGCTCAGAGCGTATCGTGCTCGACGTCAATGACGCCGCCGCTATCTTGCTGCGGGATATTGGTCGTCAGACCGAGAAGAGTAGGATAGCAATGGACGTGTGTCTGCAGGTGCTGCGTGGGAAGGCTCGGTCGCCAGCTGCTCGAGGCGCTTTCGTCGTGGCCGCACTCGAAGCAAAGATACTGCGCGGCGATTAAACCGAGCTCTGGCACGGGTCATCTCTTCGGCCTCTCGCTGCCTGGTACAGCCGTCGGATATGACCCATCAGAGCGCGGCAAGGGAGTTTGAAGCGCGTCGTCGCCGTGATCGCGAGCGACCCGCAAGCCCAAGCGATAGGCCAACTGGCCAACTGCGCTGCGCCCTCGGCTCGCGTTGCCGCCTATCCTGTTTGCGGATTGAGACGCATACTTCCTGGAGCGCCGGACAGCAGACTTTCTATTCGTTGGAGGCTGAGCGGGAGCCGGCGCGGCGCTGCGGCCCGATCCGGCGTGGAGAGCGCGGGCGGGGCTTGGCTTCTCAACGAAAGCACCGGCCCAAACTAAACTCATCACATACCGTCGCTAGGTTATGGCAGCTGCACCATATCCCGCTTTCGCCGGCAAGGGGCTCGGAACGAAACTCCGGAGTAGCCGGGAACGGTCGAATCCGGCGCAAAGGTGTGGACGGAATCAGGCCGGCGTCACCACGGCTTCCTCAATGACGCCGTGATGAACTTATCCTACGGCATAGTCAGGAGCTCCTCGTCAGCGCGATGATCACCGCTCGGCACCATTCCCAGAACGTTCAAAGCAAATGTAGCCCTGCAAGTCGCTTGACCTGCCACGGGTAATTTCCTCCATCTGAGATTAGAGTCCGGCCTCGATTGAAGGACGGACTGATGAAGAGAAAGCGGTTTAC
>NZ_JAMYPO010000094.1:0-5044 GCF_040320365.1 Mesorhizobium sp. M0701 | reverse complement strand
CGTGGCCCAATGCGCGCTTCGCCGTCAGCCACCCAAGGTAGGAGCCGAGTGCTCGAATCGGGCTCGCTCGGATCTGAGCGGGGGGCGCCCAGTAATGGGCGTCCCTACCGCGATAATGCCATCGCATTATCGTGAAGGCCGTGCTTCCTTTGAATTTCACACGCACCTTCGGCAAATGCGATGCCGGCAAGTTGCTGGCGTTGATTCTCATTTAAGTGCCAATGGCCTGGCATGATTATCGGTTCCGTCGCAAACTCTCCGTCAAGACCGCATGAGGCATGAAGGCTCTTCAATTGCCGAGGAGCTTGTCATGTTCAAGGGCCGTCATTTCGACCAGTCGGTGATCCTGCTGTGCGTACGCTGGTACCTTGCCTACACTCTCAGCCTGCGCGATCTGGAAGAGATGATGGCCGAACGCGGCTTGAGTGTCGATCATTCCACAGTGCATCGCTGGGTCGTCCGCTTCTCGCCGCAACTGCTGGAGCGCTTCAACCGGCGCAAGCGGACCGTCACCGGCAAGTGGCATGTCGATGAGACCTACATCAAGGTTCGCGGTCGCTGGATGTATCTTTACCGTGCCATCGACAGGGTCGGCGACACGGTCGAGTACTTCTTCAGCGAACACCGCGACCTGTGGCGGCCAAACGCTTCTTGCGCAAGGCGCTTGCGCGGCATGGCCGGCCGGATCGCATCGCCGTTTGACAGATGAAGCCGTTCGCCTGTTCCGGCGCTGTTTTGACAGGGCGCGCATTGGTCATTCGGCCCATCGCGCTTTTCTGCGGCCCGCCGTTTCGCCCGACATCAGGGAACGATATCGCCCCCCATGTATTAGAAACTGATGGACACTATGGAACCCCACGGCCACGGGATAGCGGCCGATATTTTGACATCGGAAGTTGCCAATGCCAGGCAGCGCATTCACCGGACCGAGCTCGCGCTTCAACGCACTGAAGAAATGCTGGCCGAAAATCTCGCGCTGTGCAGCAGGATACGAACTGCGGTCGAGGCCGCAGACCGCTTGGTGAAGATCGATCCCCCCAGCTTTGAAGGACGTCGCGCGGGTTGAACTGGGCAGGCGTTTCATTCGTCGCGACCTTGCGGCACCCTGCCGCAAGAGCCTGCCCTGTTGGCATCACAGCGTGAGCAAACATTGGACAGAAGCATTCCAACGTTCACGATCTGCAACACCGACGCTAGATCGACACGAATCTTCAGTTCAAAGAGCGAGGATTAATGCTGCGGCAAACGAAGGGGTCACGGGGGTCTTCGCGCGAGCCAGTTATCCGATCTCCCGCTCAGAAGTTTCTTCCAAATATTCCGACCTCCTGATGGAACCCATTCGTTGCGGGCGAGTTGCGGCTCATTGGGAGGGACTTCCCGAACATGACAACGAGCAACAAAGCAGACCATCAGTCTGTCGCCGAAGCGTTTCGGAAACTGATCCGTTCCGAAGGCTATCGTCATCACGTACAAACGTTCTTAAATTTGGGGGTCGAACCAGAACTGCCGCCAACCCTACAGTCATTACTTGCGGCTATTGATCGGGCCAAACAGGGCCCGACGGAAGAAGGTCCCTAGCCGGCTGGCTGAGCGTCAGGTCCAAAGAGTATAGAGGCTCGCTTCGTGGCTTGTCCCCCTGATTCCCACTCAGAAGTTATCAAACATTCTTCTTGATTTTTCTCGACAGAGGATCATGAATGTTCCCTTGGGTTCTCCCTGAGGTAGGAGGCCTTGTATGAACATTTGGACGAACTGCCGACCCGACAAGGTGACTGCCAAACACCTTGTTCACGAGCTGATCCTACAAGCCCGTCGCGGCCAAATCATCTCCGTCAAAGAGACTATTGCAGCGGTTCGCCGAGACGGGCCACATGTGGCGGAAACTGACTGCGAGCTGGTGGAGCTTATCGTCAATGTTGCCCCAGCCTTTGGCCTGTTCGTCGGGTTCGATCTTCGCGAATAACCGCCTCCTCAACAGGGCGGACCGTGGCGACACGGTCTCGATCAAAGCGGCACTACGCGAAGCTCGGGAGACTGCGCCTTATTTGGTGGCCTCCGACGAAGAACTAACCGAGGCGATCGTCGAGGCAGCAACTGCCATGGGCCTCTGCGTGGCTTTCGACAGTCGCGAGTAGCTGTCAGCCAACTTCAGTCACTGTGGCACCGCAACGGAGGCGCGCCGTCCTGCGGCATTTTCAATAGGCAGAGGTAATCCACAATTACCTTCGCAAGCTGCTAAATCTGCCTGTAGAACGGAAGCTGCCGGCTGAGCAAAAGTATTTGCTGGAGGAACTTGATCGGGCCGACAAAGAGTGACGTATGGCTCTCCACTGGTTCAACCCTCCGGTCCCGGTCAAGACCGAGCGTCCCGGGATCATCCACAACGTCAACAACGCCGAGACAGCCGGCGAGGAGCTGATGAAGTGGACCAAGCGTGGCCCTTGCTGGGACCTCGCGGTGCGCGTTTGCATGGCCGTGATTTTCGACGAGATGGAACCTGAGGAGGCCCGCAAGGCATTCCTGGCTGCTGCAAAAGAGGAGGGGACATTACTCCCCCAATGACAAGTAGCTAACTTGGATGCGGTACAAGGTTCTAGGTGCCTCTGACCAACACCGCCCTCGCGAAAGGAGCCCGCCGCCGGTGAGGGAGAGGCGACGGACCCCCCACAGCGGCTGCACATCCACGAAGATACCGCTGCAAGCTCTAAACCCGCGAGGGCCTACATCGTTCCTTAGCTGCGGCTAAAGCGGGGTTGGTCAGCGGGCTCTTCCCGCTCTAAGTTCCCTCCCGCCGAGGAACTCCTGGTCGGAAGCGAAACTGCTGCAGCGGTCGTCGGCCGACGACGCTTCGTGATGTCGAGAAGCCGGCCACACAGATCAAAGTTCCGCTGCAGGCGCCTGCACAACGCTCGCTGCTTTGAAAGCATCCCGATGAGCGACGAGCTGATCCGCCTTGCCGGTGCAATGGAGCCTGTCACGCGCCCCGGCATTCAGCACCATAGGCGCGAGCATCCCGGCTGCGGCAAAAATGCAGGATGGGGTTTCGCCAAACCTAGGAAACCATCGCATTGGTACTGCTTTGAAGACCGTGCTGATGGCGAAGCATTTCTCTAAGGAGCGGATGATCAGAGCGCCGAAACGACCCGACCGCCCTAGGGCAAGGAAGGCGCGTCAACACTCTACGCTACGATTGCTGGCCGCCCGTCGTCACGGCGCATATGCGACGTTCCGTCAGCCGCCGATCGCGTTCCTATCCACGACAATCGCGTGGTGGTACATTCGGTTGATTTGGCGAATGTTTTTTGTCGTCAACTCACCGGGAAACCGGGGAGGTGGTCATGAGAATTATTATCACTCTAGCATGCGTCGCCCTTCTTGCAGGTTGCACAACGGCAGGCCCCCCAGGGCCCCAAGGGCCTGTCGGTCCAAAAGGTCTTCCCGGCAAGCAGGGACCTAAAGGTGCAATGGGGGCTGAGGGTCCGGCGGGGAAGGACGGCGTCGGCGGTTGGGAAATCACGCAGTATTCAAGCGCGAGTGATACAAGCCCAGACAAATCCGCACAGGCTTGGTGTCCCAAGCCAAAAGTCGTCATAGGTGGCGGTGCCAGCGCGTCAAATTCAAATGCTCTAATTTCTAGGAGCTTGCCGGTTACTTCCCCAGCTCCAGGGTGGGTAGCACAAGCGCATGTAGCCGCTACGTCCCCAACAGCTTGGACGCTGACAGCCTACGCCATTTGCGCGCTTGTCAAATAGTCGGCGCTTGGCCGGGCCGGTGAACTTTGCGTTGTCGCGTCTTGGAGACACAAACGGCGTTCTAGTCTTCATCCCAAAAATCCTGCAGCGAGGCGTGCCGAAGGTCTTCCTCGTCCCGGAGGTGCTTCACGCGGACCTTGATGCCCGCTTGCGAAGGCCATAGTTGAGACGGTTGAAAGGCTGAGCCGGTGCCCACCGCGTTGACCAGTTGCCGACCGACTAGTGCAGCTTCTGGACTCTCGCCCGGAATGGCGGCATTCTCTCTTCCGGGAGAGCGGCGTGGGCAAAAGCCACCGTTATCAAGGCGCCAATCAGGCTGACCGCTGGCGAAGGCGCGCCGGCAGAAGAATGCCGTCACGGCGGCTGCCGCGACCCCTCTTGGGGCTGATCTTCCTCGGCGCCGGCACGCTTGCCGCCGCAGTTACCTAATTCGCGATCCAGAGCATCGCCGGCCAACAGAGCACGATAACAAACTGGACAGAACCATTGCCTGGCCACATGGAAGGCCGCGCCTCCGTGATCGATGGCGACACAGTAGAGATTGCAGGCCAAAGGATTCGTTTCAATGGCATCGACGCGCCCGAGAGACGTCAGCACTGCGACGACGCCAAGGGCTTTGACTACCCATGCGGGCGCCGCGCTGCCCAAGCCTTGGACAAGTTCCTGGCAGCTTCGCGACCGCTGCATTGCAGTTTTGTCGATCGTGATCGGTACGGGCGTCTTGTCGGGAACTGCGATCGGGCGGACGGTCGTAGCGTTCAGCGCTGGCTTGTCGAGCAGGGCTTGGCACTGGACTGGCCCCTCTACAGCCACGGCGCCTATGCGGGGCAGCAGGCGAAGGCAGAGGCGGCAAAGCTCGGTCTGTGGGCCGGAACTTTTCAGGCGCCTTGGGAGTGGCGTCTAGCGCACGCCGACAACCGACCGCTTTCTAACCAGCCGCTTGGCTTCATCAACCGCCATCAGGTCGCACAAAGCGGCTATTCATGCGAGCCGCGGCGCACCTGTTCCCAAATCAGCTCGTGCGATGAAGCAAGTTGGTACCTAGCCAACTGCTCTTGGGGCCGCAAGCTAGACCGCGACAAAGACGGCATCGCCTGCGAAAGCCTGTGTTGAACCTGCAGGTGCTGCCGCTTCACGGTCGCACGCACGTCGGTGTTGGCGCCGCGGCGCGTTGGGGTGGGTTTGGTCATGTGGAGGGGTTCCTAATGTGTCGGGCGAATTGAGAAACTGACCCCCTGACGAAATGAAGAACTGACCCCCTCGGTTATGAGAGGAGGCATGGATGACGGTTG
>NZ_JAMYPO010000093.1:0-5867 GCF_040320365.1 Mesorhizobium sp. M0701 | reverse complement strand
GCTCAACTGCCTCTCCAAAGAATCCTTTCTCAGCCTAAACTCAACCCCAAAATCGCCATATGCGATTCCCCTGCCCTCAAGGGGGAGAGCGCGAGCCATCAGACATGCAGTGCGTGCCCCAGCGCCTTCAGCGCCGCTTCCTGAAAACCCTCGCCCTGTGTCGGATGGGAATGGATCGTCCCGGCGATGTCCTCCAGCGTCGCGCCCATCTCCAGCGCCAGCCCAAAGGCCGTCGACAGTTCCGACACGCCCTGGCCGACGGCCTGGATGCCAAGCACCAGATGGTTGTCCGCCCGCGCCACTACCCGAACGAATCCGTCCTCGCCCAACTTCGTCATCGCCCGGCCATTGGCGGTGAAGGGAAACAGTCCGACCTTGATCTCGCCACGGGTCTTGGCCTCCTCCGGCGACAGGCCTGCGGTGATCAGCTCCGGATCGGTGAAACAGACAGCCGGGATCGCTCGTCTGTCCCAGCTGCGCTTGTGGCCGGCGACGATCTCGGCGACCATTTCGCCTTGCGCCATCGCCCGGTGCGCCAGCATCGGCTCGCCGGTGACGTCGCCAATGGCAAAGATTCCACGCATCGAGCTGCGGTACTGGTCGTCGATGCGGATGAAGGGTCCGGCCATGTCGAGGTCGATCTGCTCCAACCCCCAGCCTTCGGTTACCGGCTTGCGACCGACTGTGACCAGCATCTTGTCGGCGGCAATCTTGCCGTTCTTGCCGCCATTCGTCTCGACCAGCAGCGCGTCGCGCTTAGTGGACAGCCCCTTGGCCTTGGCGTTCACGAGCACCTCGATGCCGAGTTCGGCCAGCCGCTTCACCACCGGCCGGGTCAGTTCCGCATCATATTGCGCCAGCACGCGCGGCAACGCCTCGACCACGGTCACCTTGGCCCCCAGCTTGGCAAAGGCGATGCCGAGTTCCAGCCCGATATAGCCACCGCCGACCACCGCCAGCCTCTCCGGAACTTCGCTTAGCGCCAGCGCCTCGGTCGACGAAATGACCGGCCCGCCGAACGGCAGCGATGGCAGCTCGACCGGCGCCGAGCCGGTCGCTATCACCACCGTTTCGGCGCGGATCACCTGCATGCCGATCTCGGTCTCGACGGCAACGGTCTTGCCGTCGCGAAATGTCGCCCAGCCATGCACCGTCTTCACGCCAGCTTTCTTCAGCAGGCCGGCGACGCCGTTGTTCAGCCGGCTAACGATGCCGTCTTTCCAGGCAATGGTCGCTGC
Organism: Mesorhizobium sp. M0701; assembly: GCF_040320365.1. Classification (NCBI taxonomy): domain Bacteria; kingdom Pseudomonadati; phylum Pseudomonadota; class Alphaproteobacteria; order Hyphomicrobiales; family Phyllobacteriaceae; genus Mesorhizobium; species Mesorhizobium sp. M0701. Next base: position 4,629 of record NZ_JAMYPO010000093.1, on the reverse strand, counting down.
GAGATCAAGCGACGGTGCCGCGACCGTTATGCCGAGTGGACTTTTGCCGCCGGCCATGTGCGAGAGCTTTTCGAACTCTTCGGCTGCATGGATCAGCGCCTTTGACGGGATGCAGCCGACATTGAGGCAAGTGCCGCCCGGTCTGCCTGCCTCGACGATCACCGTGTCGATGCCAAGCTGCCCGGCGCGGATGGCACAGACATAGCCGCCCGGACCGGCGCCGATGACCAGCAGCTTGCAGGAGATTTCCTTCATCATGGCACCTTAGTTCGAGGAGTAGGCGGCACAGCACCCCTCTCTGTCCTGCTGGACATCTCCCCCTCAAGGGGGGAGATTGGCAGCTTTCGCGCTCGGCTTAGTCCTGCAAAGCTGGAGATTGGCGAAAGGCGGGATGACGGCCGATCTCCCCCCTTGAGAGGGAGATGCCCGGTAGGGCAGAGGGGCGCGCGAAGGATCGCTACTGCTCTCATCTCGCGCCCCTGCGATCCTCTGTTCATCTCCTCAATCCACAAAAATCAGCGCTGGCGTTTCCAGCAGCGCCTTGATCCGCTGGACAAACACCGCCGCGTCCCAACCGTCGACGACGCGGTGGTCGAAGCTGGAGGACAGGTTCATCATCTTGCGCGGGATGAACTGGCTGCCGTCCCATACCGGCCGCACCATCATCTTGTTGACGCCGACGATCGCCACTTCCGGATGATTAATCACCGGCGTCGTCGCCACGCCGCCCATGGCGCCCAGCGAAGTGATGGTGATGGTCGATCCCGAGAGTTCGTCGCGCGTCGCCGTGCCGGATTTTGCCGCCTCGGCCAGCCTGACAACCTCGGCTGCACAGTCCCAGATGTCGCGCGCCTCGGCGTGCTTGACCACCGGCACCATCAGCCCGGAAGCCGTCTGCGCGGCGATGCCGATATGGACGCCGCCATGCTGGTGGACGATGCCGGCTTCGTCGTCGAACAGTGCGTTGATATTGGGCTGGTCGGCGATTGCCTTGACCATCGCCCGCATCAAGAACGGCAGCAGCGTCAGCTTCGGCCTGTCCGCGCCCGGCCGCTTCTCCTTGTTGAGCGCGGCGCGCAAATCCTCGAGCGCGGTGACGTCGATCTCCTCGACATAGGTGATATGCGGGATGCGCGACTTGGCCAGCGTCATCTTCTCGGCGATCTTTCGCCTGAGCCCGATTATCTTGATGTCCTCGACCGCCTCGTTGCGGACGAGGCCAAGGGCCTTCGCGAGCTGCGGTCCGCGTGCCAGGAAGGCGTCGATGTCCTCGGGCCGGATGCGGCCGGCTGGGCCGGTTCCCGGGACCTGCCGAAGGTCGATGCCGGCCTCTTTCGCCCTGAGGCGGACGGCCGGCGAGGCCAGTGGCTTTTCGCCCTCGGGGCGCCGCGCACCGACCGGCGCTATACCCCCGAAAGCCGGCGCAGTACCCCCACCCCTAGCCCCTCCCCACAAGGGGGAGGGGGATTCGCCACCCGCCGCACTTAGTCCCTTATGCGTTGGTGTTTTTCCAGGTGATCGTGGAGCGGTCTCGGGTTCGGCCTTGGAGGTTGCGGCACGTCCCCCTCCCCCTTGTGGGGAGGGGTTAGGGGTGGGGGTACTGCGCCCGGTGGGGGTATTCTTGGCGCCCGCCTCAGTGGCCTGCGACGCAGCATCCCTGACATTGCCCTCGCCCGCCACCTTCAACCTGACAATCGGCGAGCCGATCGCCACCGTGTCGCCGATCTCGGCGCCCAACCAGACGATCTCGCCATCGACGGGCGACGGAATTTCGACCGTCGCCTTGTCGGTCATCACGGCGGCAAGCACGGCGTCCTCGCGCACGAGGTCGCCAACCTTGACCTGCCATTCGACGAGCTCGGCCTCGGCGACGCCTTCGCCGACATCGGGCAGCTTGATGACATATTCGCCCATCGTTCCCCCTTCAGGCTTCCATCGTTTCGACCAGCGCGCGGCCTAGCCGGGCAGGACCGGGAAAATAGTCCCACTCCTGCGCATGCGGATAGGGCGTGTCCCAGCCGGTGACCCGCGTCACAGGCGCTTCCAGATGGTAGAAGCAGCTCTCCTGAACCAGCGCCGAAAGTTCGGCGCCGAACCCCGATGTCAGCGTCGCCTCGTGCACGACCACGCAGCGCCCCGTCTTGTTGACCGAGGCGACGATCGTCTCGAGATCGAGCGGCAGCAGTGTCCTCAGATCTATGATCTCGGCATCGATGCCGGTCTCCTCGGCTGCCGCCTGGGCGACATAGACCATCGTGCCATAGGCAAGCACGGTGACTGCCGCACCCGGCCGTCGGATCACCGCCTTGCCGAGCGGCACCGTGTAGTGGCCGTCGGCGACTTCGCCGAGCTCATGTTTCGACCATGGCGTTACCGGCCGCTCGTGATGACCGTCGAAGGGGCCGTTGTAGAGCCGCTTCGGCTCCAGGAAGATCACCGGGTCGGGATCCTCGATCGCCGCGATCAGCAGGCCTTTGGCGTCATGCGGATTGGACGGAACCACGACCTTCAGGCCGGAGACGTGGGTGAACAGCGCCTCCGGGCTCTGGCTGTGGGTCTGGCCGCCGAAAATGCCGCCGCCGGTCGGCATTCTCACGACGATCGGGCAGGTGAAATCACCGTTCGACCGGTAGCGCAGCCGCGCCGCTTCCGAGACGATCTGGTCATAGGCCGGATAAACATAGTCGGCAAACTGCACTTCGACGCAAGGCTTCAGCCCGTAGGCGGCCATGCCGATGGCCGCGCCGACAATGCCGGATTCGCTGATCGGCGCATCGAAGCAGCGGCTCTTGCCGTATTTCGCCTGCAGGCCCTGGGTGCAGCGGAAGACGCCGCCGAAGAAGCCGACATCCTCGCCGAACACGATGACTTGGCTGTCGCGCGCCATCGACACGTCCATGGCGTCGCGGATCGCCTCGATCATGGTCCGCCGCGGCATGATCAGACCCCTGCCTGTTGGCGCTGGCGCCTGAGATGCGGCGGCATCTCGGCATAGACGCCCTCGAACATGTCGCGCGCCGAGGGCTTGCCGCCGGCATGCAGCGTGCCATGGCGCTCGGCCTCCCGCTGCGCCGAAATCACCGTGTCGAGGATTTCCGCCTCGGCCTGGGCGTGGCGTTCGTCCGACCAGACGCCGCGCTGGATGAGATGGTTCTTCAGCCTGACGATCGGGTCGCCGAGCGGCCAGGCGTCGGACTCGGCCTTCGGCCGGTAGGCCGACGGGTCGTCGGAGCTGGAATGGGCGCCGACGCGGTAAGTGACGTATTCGACCAGCGTCGGCCCGAGATTGCTGCGCGCCCGTTCCGCCGCCCATTTGGCCACCGCATGGACGGCGAGATAGTCGTTGCCGTCGACGCGCAGCGACGGAATACCGAAGCCGAGCCCACGGGCGGCAAAAGTACCGGAGCCGCCGCGGGCGATGCCCTGGAAGGTCGAGATCGCCCACTGGTTATTGACGACGTTGAGCACGACCGGCGCCTTGTAGGTCGAGGCGAACACCAGCGCCGAATGGAAGTCGGACTCGGCGGTCGAGCCGTCGCCGATCCAGGCGGCGGCGATCTTTGAATCGTTGCTGATTGCCGAGGCCATCGCCCAGCCGACCGCCTGGATGTACTGCGTCGCCAGATTGCCGGAGATCGAGAAGAAGCCGTGCTCCTTCGACGAATACATGATCGGCAATTGCCGCCCTTTCAGCGGATCGGCCTCGTTCGAATAGATCTGGTTCATCATCGTGACCATCGGGTAGCCGTCGGCGATGAGCAGGCCGGCCTGCCGATAGGTCGGAAAATTCATGTCGCCCCGCGACAGCGCCTTGCGGAAGGCGCAGCTCACTGCCTCTTCGCCGAGATGCTGCATGTAGAAAGAGGTCTTGCCCTGGCGCTGCGCCATCTGCATGCGCGCATCGAAGCTGCGCAGCGTCATCATATGGCGCAGCCCCTCCAGCAACTCGTCGTCCGAAAGCAGTCCTGCCCACGGCCCGACCGCCTCGCCGGCGCGGTTGAGCACGCGGATGATCGAGAAGGCCAGATCGCGGATGTCGCGCGGGTCGACGTCGATCTTCGGGCGCGGCACCGAGCCAGCTTTTGGAATGCTCACATTGGAGAAATCCGGCGTCCCGCCCGGCCGCACTTCCGGTTCCGGAACATGGAAGCGCAGCATTCCGGCATCGGCCATGATCTCGGTCCTCCACTGTTGCCCGGCCAGGATATTTGCACACCGCCAGAGCAGTGCCAATTCGTCGGGCGAGGCTTCGCTGCCGCTGGCTGCTGCCCGCGGCCGACAGGATGGAGATATGTCGGCGAAATTTCTTGTCGATCTTCCGCGCCGGCGCGCAATTTGGCGAATGCCCGGGCCAGTCTGGCGCAAGAGCAGGAACTTCCTGCGGGAAGATCGCTCGGTCGAGTTCCTTCGCGGCCCCCTCTGTCCTGCCGGAGGACCGCGGCATCATCCCAGCTCGGGTTCCTCGCCCCCACGGAAGTGGGGGAGAGGTGGCTCGGCGAAGCCGAGACGGAGAGGGGGAGCCGCGCTCTACGAAAGCCCCCACAACCCCCCGTTAGCGGGCCCCAAACACCCCCAAGTAACGGGCGCGGGGCCCCCCGGGGGTGCGGGGCGGCTTGCAACTGGCCCCCA
>NZ_JAMYPO010000092.1:0-6434 GCF_040320365.1 Mesorhizobium sp. M0701 | reverse complement strand
GGACGGCTCCCTTGTTTGAGATCTCAACGAACTCATTCTGGCACATCCGATGCCGTCGGGCGCCGTCCACCCCATCATGCCGTGACGTCAGCCGAAGAATACAGCGGCTCAGAACGGCGCTTGTATCCGCAACTGTGCCAGCTACCCCTTCAGCCATGACCGGCTATACCTACATGACCGCGAGCCAGAAGCGCGGCACGATCTACATCGGCGTCACCAACGATCTCGGCCGCCGCATGCCGGAGCACAAATCCGCCCAAGGTTCGCACTTCACCGGCCGCTACGGCGTGCAGCGCCTGGTCTGGTACGAGGAACATTTCGACATTCGTGACGCCATTCAGCGCGAGAAGTCGCTGAAGCGCTGGCCGCGGCAGTGGAAGATCGAGCTGATCGAGAAGACCAATCCAGAGTGGTTCGAGCTTTTTCGCGGAACGGGGTGGTAGTTCGGTTCTGGTCCGCAGGCGCACTGCCGCGTGGTAACGGCATGGATCCCAGGGTCTGCGCCGCGTCGCTTTGCTCCTTGCTCCGCCCCGGGATGACGAATTGGAGGGATGTTTCAGCCAATCTCCGAAGTTAGCGGTTTGCCACTGAAATTGGCCGCTGACAGAACTATCGACGGTTGCTGCCGATCGGCTTTGCGAGTAGCGCAAACGCCCATCGCTTCGTCATCCTGGGGCGGAGCAAGGAGCGAAGCGACGCGGCGCAGACCCCTGGATCCATGCCGCGACATCAGAGCGCTGCCGCGGTGCGGAATTGTGCTCCGCTGCACTCTTCGGCTAAGGTTACCGCATGGATCCCATGGATCCCAGGGTCTCCGCGACGGCGCTTCGCTACTGCTTCGCCCAAGGATGACGAAGTTGGGGAAGTTTCGGCCGATCCCGAATGTTTATGATGGTCCAACGAAACGAACGATGAAATCTTGGCTGCCGATCGGCTTCCAACCCGTCAAGATCGCCGTGCCGGGACTGACTGCTGCCCACCCCGAGCCGTCTTTCGCGTCGGTACTAAGCGTCAGATTTTCACAACCAGACCATGATTCCGAACCGAAGGTCCGCGTACGCGAAAAGTGGAAACCGGTTTTCAAAAAGATCGTGATCAAACAAGAAGATCACGTGCGCTGCAGATCGATCCGGGTGGTCACCACACTCTTCCCGGTTTTCGGATCGGTATCGACGACGGTCAGCCGCATGCCGTCCTCGCCGGTTTTCTCAACCGTCATTTGCGCCTTGCGATCGCCATTGACCTCCTTCGCCCAGCGGATGCCGAGATTGATTGCATTGCCGGAGCGGCTGCCGCTCAATTGCGCCGGCCCGGTGCGCGATCCAACATAGGTGCCGGTGTATTTCGTCCCGCTGGACCTGAGGTCCGCGCTGATGGCGCGCGTCACCACTATAAGACCGCGGCAGCTGCCGTCGAGCGACAGCGAGCTCGACGTTGCGTCGGAATTGAAATGACAGGAGACATTCACCGTCGGCGCATCGGTGGTCACCTTGACGATGCCTTTGCCGGCGAAATTCCCCTGGAATGAGCGAAGAAAATCCGGATCGTCGGCATGCGCTGCCCCGGCCCCGGCCGTCAGGCAGCCGGCAAGTACAAATCGTGCAAGTGATTTCATCGGACCGCTCCTCGTTGATATCCAAAACACAGCACGCAAACACTGAGGGACCAACGCTCCCCTCAGCGGCGGGTTCCGGCTTCAACATCACTGTTTGCAACGCTGCACGGCTGGCCCAGCCGAATGCGTCGGCTAGCGGTTGCGATGAGCGCTCCGGCTTGCGACATAACCGCATGGCACCCGCACCCTCGATCCCCAAGGCCGCGTTCTGGATGGCGCTGTCGATCGCCTCGTTCCTGGCGATGTCGGTGGCCGGCCGCGCCACGACGGCAGAACTCAACGTCTTCCAGGTGCTCGAGCTGCGCTCGGTGATCGGCTTTTTCATCCTGTTGCCGCTGGTCATGATGTCAGGCGGTTTTCCGGCGATGCGCACCGGGCGCCCGCTGGCCCATCTCGCCCGCAACGTCGTCCACTATACCGGCCAGGCTGCCTGGCTCTACGCCCTGACGCTGATCCCGCTTGCGGTGCTGATCTCGATCGAATTCACGACGCCGATCTGGACCGCGCTGCTGGCGGTCGCTTTCCTCGGCGAAAGGCTCTCCCGGCCACGGCTGGCGGCGATCGTGCTCGGGCTGATCGGCGTGGTGATCATCGTGCGTCCGGGCGTCGGCGCGGTCAATCCGGGGCATGTTATCGTGCTGGGAGCCGCGGTCTGCTTCGGCGTCTCGGTGGTTCTCGTCAAGTCGCTGACGCGGACGGACAGCGTCGTGCGCATCATCTTCTGGATGCTGATCATCCAGTCGCTGCTTGGCCTCGTCCCGGCGCTCTACGAATGGCAAAACCCGCCGCTTGAGCTCTGGCCGTGGATCCTGCTCATAGCCTTCACCGGCATGTCGTCGCATTTCTGCATGGCCCGCGCACTTGTCTATGCCGATGCGACGGTCATCTCGCCAATGGACTTTTTGCGCGTGCCGCTGTCGGCGGTGATCGGATGGCTGCTCTATCACGAGCAGATCGACGCCTTCACCGCCGGTGGCGCCCTGCTGATCCTCATGGGAAATCTGCTCAACCTGCAGCGGAGAGCACCGCAACCGGCGGAGATCGCCGCTTCATAAGCGTGCGCTAACTCTTAGACCAGTTCCACCTCGACCACGCCTGGCACCGCCCGCATCGCCGACGCGATCTGAGGCGATACGCGGTAGCGGTTGGGCAACTCGATCTCGACCTCGCCCTCGCCGCCTTCCTTGATGACGATGATGCTCACCTGACTGTCGCCACGCTGGCCAAGCTGCGATTGGATTGTCGATGCCGGTGCGTCATTTCTGACGAAGATGCGCAACGCTTTCTGGATACGGCTTGCCTCTTCCTCCAATGACTGCACGGTCTGGATGCGCAGATTGACGCCTTCAGGCCTGTCCTCGGCCGAAACGGTGATCACCACCGAGCGGCCGGGTTCGAGCAAGTCGCGGTATTGCGCCAGCCCCTCGGAAAACAGCACCGCTTCATACTGGCCCGACGTGTCGGAGAACTGCACGACGCCCATCTTGTTGCCGGTGCGCGTCTTGCGCTCCTGCTTGGTGGTCACCGTGCCGGCGAGCCGGCCGGCGGCAGCACCGCGTTTGACGGCGGCCGAAAACTCGCCCCAGGTCTGCACCCGCATTTTCTGCAGCGCCGCCTTGTATTCGTCGAGCGGATGCGCCGAGAGATAGAACCCGACCACCTGGAATTCACGGTGCAGGCGGTCGGCGGCGAGCCAGGGATCGGTCGCCGGCAAGTTGAGCGCCTGCGACTGTGCGCCCAGCGAGGCGCCAAAGATGTCATGCTGGCCGGTGACGGCATTCTGCTGCGCCAGCGACGCCAGCCCCATCATCCGCTCGACGCCGGCCATCATCGCCGCACGGTCATGACCGAAGCAGTCGAGCGCGCCGGCCATGATCAGGCTTTCGAAGACGCGCTTGCCGACGATCTTCGGATCGACCCTTTCACAGAAATCGGCGAGGCTCTTGAAGGGTTTTTCGCCGCGCGTCGCGACGATGTGCTCGACCGCCGCGTCGCCGACGCCCTTGAGCGCGGCCAGCGAATAGAAGATGCGGTTCTCGCCGACCTCGAAATCCCGGAACGACGTCATGACCGACGGCGCCACCACCTCGATGCAGAGGCGCAGCGCATCCTGGCGGAAATCGGCGAGCTTGTCCGTATTGCCCATGTCGAGCGTCATCGATGCCGCCAGGAATTCGACGGGGTAATGCGCCTTCAGATAGGCGGTCTGGTAGGAGACGACGGCATAGGCGGCGGCATGCGATTTGTTGAAACCGTAGTCGGCAAACTTTGCCAGCAGGTCGAAGATGAAGTCGGCTTGCGGCTTGCCGACGCCGCGCTCGACCGCGCCCGAAACAAAGCGCTCGCGCTGCTTGTCCATCTCGGCGCGGATCTTCTTGCCCATGGCGCGGCGCAGCAGATCGGCTTCGCCCAGCGAATAGCCGGAGAGCTCCTGCGCGATCTGCATCACCTGTTCCTGGTAGACGATGACGCCTTGCGTCTCCTTGACGAGATGGTCGATCTTCGGGTGGATCGACGCCATCTCCTCCTCGCCGTGCTTTCTGGCGTTGTAGGTCGGTATGTTCTCCATCGGCCCCGGCCGGTAGAGCGCGACCAGCGCGATAATGTCCTCGATACAGTCGGGCCGCATGCCGATCAGCGCCTTGCGCATGCCGGCACTTTCCACCTGGAACACGCCGACCACCTCGCCGCGCGACAGCATGGCGTAGGTTTCGGGGTCGTCGAGCGGAATGTGGGCAAGATCGATCTCGATGCCGCGGCGGCGGATCAGCTTGACGGCCCTGTCCAGCACCGTCAGCGTCTTCAGGCCAAGGAAGTCGAATTTCACCAGCCCGGCCTGCTCGACATATTTCATGTTGAACTGCGTGACCGGCATGTCCGAGCGCGGATCGCGGTACATCGGCACCAGCTCCGACAGCGGCCGGTCGCCGATGACGATGCCGGCGGCGTGCGTCGAGGCGTGCCGATAAAGACCTTCCAGTTTCTGCGCCGTATCGAGCAGCGTCTGCACGATCGGCTCACGCTCCGCCTCTTCGGCAAAGCGCGGCTCGTTGGCGATGGCGTCGGCGAGCTTGACCGGATTGGCCGGGTTCGACGGCACCATCTTGCTCAGCTTGTCGACCTGCCCGTAAGGCATCTGCAGCACGCGGCCGACGTCGCGCAGCACCGCGCGCGCCTGCAGCGTGCCGAAGGTGATGATCTGGCCAACCTGGTCGCGGCCGTATTTCTGTTGGACGTAGCGGATGACTTCCTCGCGCCGGTCCTGGCAGAAGTCGATGTCGAAGTCGGGCATCGACACGCGGTCGGGATTGAGGAAGCGCTCGAACAGCAGCGAAAAACGCAGTGGGTCGATGTCGGTGATAGTCGTGGCATAGGCGACCAGCGAGCCGGCGCCCGAACCGCGGCCCGGGCCGACCGGAATCCCTTGTGCCTTGGCCCATTTGATGAAGTCGGCAACGATCAGGAAATAGCCCGGATATTTCATCTTCTCGATGACGCCGAGCTCGAAATCCAGCCTTTCGCGATATTGCTCGACGGTATAGCCGGGCGTCGGGCCGTGCGCCGCCAGCCGCGCCTCCAGCCCTTCATGCGCCTGCCTGGCAAGCTCCTGCGCCTCCGCCTTGACCGCAGCATCGGCGTCGGCGACATCGCGGCCGGCAAAGCGCGGCAGAATCGGATTGCGGGTCTTCGGGTAATACGAGCAGCGCAGCGCGATCTCGACGGTGTTGTCGATTGCTTCCGGCAGGTCGGCGAACAGCCTCGCCATATCGGCCTGGCTTCTCAGGAAGTGGTCGGGCGAAAGGCGGCGGCGATTGTCGGCCGCAACCACGGAACCTTCGGCGATGGCGATCAGGGCGTCATGCGCCTCATAGTCTTCACGAGAGAAGAAAAACGCCTCGTTGGTGGCAACCAGCGGCAGATCGTGGCGGTAGGCGAGGTCGACCGACGACTGCTCGATGGCGCGGTCGTAACCGGAGACCCGCTCAAGCTCGACATAGAGCCGGTCGCCGAACAGGCCCTTGAGCGCCGAGAGCCGGGTCTCGGCGAGTTCGCGGCGATCCTGTTTCAAGGCAGTGCCGATCGGACCGCGCGGCCCGCCCGTAAGGCAGATCAATCCGTCGGTGTGGCCCTGCAGCATCTCGCTCGTCAGATGCACCGCTTCGCCGGGCGGTGTCTCGAGGTAGACGCGGCTGACCAGCCTGACCAGATTGCCGTAGCCGGCCTCGGTTGCGGCGATCAGGACGACCGGCCGCATCTCCGGTCCTTGCCGCCTGCGGTCGCGCTGGCTGTCGCTCGCCTCGCCGGAAAAGGCGAGGTCGATCTGGCAGCCGATGATCGGCTGGATGCCGTCCTTTACCGCCTTCTGGGCGAATTCCAGCGCGCCAAACAGATTGTTGGTGTCGGTGACGGCGATTGCCGGGCATTCGTCCTGCACCGCATGGCCGACGATCTTGCCGAGCTGCAAGGCACCTTCGAGCAGCGAATAGGCCGAATGCACGCGCAGATGAATGAACCGACGCGCCGCCGCCTCTGCCCGCGACGCCTTTGCATAGGCCTCGCGCAGCAAGGGATCGCGTGGAAGTCTCTCATCCGCCATGGTTTTTTCGCGCCGCCTCACAAGGACTCAGTCGATGAAGATGTATTGTCCGGCACCGGGTAACACGAGTCCAGCGGAAGCGATTGGAGCTTTGGAAGTTTAGAGCAACCGCCGAAGCTGCCAATCTCCCCCCCTTGAGGGCACTAGGGCGTATACACATCTTGCTGCGACGGATTGACTCGGTTGTGACGTGTCGGATTCCGCCGGCGTGTGCTGTATGAT
>NZ_JAMYPO010000091.1:0-6549 GCF_040320365.1 Mesorhizobium sp. M0701 | reverse complement strand
CGAGCTTGATGCCGAGGTCTTCGGAAATGACCTGGCCACCGGTGAGGATGGCGATGTCTTCCAGCATGGCCTTGCGGCGATCACCGAAGCCCGGCGCCTTGACGGCAGCGATCTTCAGGCCGCCACGCAGCTTGTTGACGACCAGCGTGGCCAGGGCCTCGCCTTCGACGTCTTCCGAGATGATGACCAGCGGCTTCGAGGTCTGCACGACAGCCTCGAGGATCGGCAGCATGGCCTGCAGGTTGGAGAGCTTCTTCTCGTGGAGCAGGATGTAGGCGTCTTCCAGATCCGCAACCATCTTTTCGGCGTTGGTGACGAAGTAGGGCGAGAGATAGCCGCGGTCGAACTGCATGCCTTCGACGACTTCGAGCTCGGTCTCGGCGGTCTTGGCTTCCTCGACCGTGATGACGCCCTCATTGCCGACCTTCTGCATCGCTTCCGCGATCATCGAGCCGACCGAAACGTCGCCATTGCCGGCGATGGTGCCGACCTGGGCAACCTCTTCCGAGGTCTTGATCTTCTTGGCGTTCTTGATCAGCGTCGCGACGACGTCGGCGACAGCGAGGTCGATGCCGCGCTTGAGGTCCATCGGGTTCATGCCGGCGGCAACCGACTTGTGGCCTTCCTGGACGATCGACTGTGCCAGAACGGTCGCGGTCGTAGTGCCGTCGCCGGCGATGTCGTTGGTCTTCGAAGCAACTTCGCGGACCATCTGCGCGCCCATGTTCTCGAACTTGTCCTCAAGCTCGATTTCCTTGGCGACGGTGACGCCGTCCTTGGTGATGCGCGGTGCGCCGAACGACTTGTCGATGACGACGTTGCGGCCCTTGGGGCCGAGCGTGACCTTCACCGCGTCGGCGAGGATGTTGACGCCGCGCAGCATGCGCTCACGAGCGTCGCGGGAGAATTTTACGTCTTTGGCAGCCATTTTTTACTCCTGGGCATTTCGCCCGAAATTCAGATTGGATGGTGCGGATGAAAGGCGGCGTGTCAGCCGATGACGCCCATAATGTCCGCTTCCTTCATGATCAGAAGGTCTTCGCCGTTGAGCTTGACTTCGGTGCCCGACCACTTGCCGAACAGGATGCGGTCGCCGGCCTTGACGTCCAGCGGGACGAGCTTGCCGGCTTCGTCGCGGGCGCCGGAACCGATGGCGATGATCTCGCCTTCCTGCGGCTTTTCCTTAGCCGTATCGGGGATGATGATCCCGCCGGCGGTCTTCGCTTCGGACTCGACGCGGCGAACGACCACGCGGTCATGCAGCGGCCGGAAATTCGACTTTGCCATTTTTGGATTTCCCTGGTGCGGATGTTGAACGGTTCTCCGTTGCCGGAGCGTGGTTAGCACTCACCAGAAGCGAGTGCTAACGCGGCAGTGAGATAGGCCGTAGGCTCCTGCTAGTCAAGACGGAAGAGGGACGGGCGAAGAGCAAACGAGCGTGGAAGCACCGAGCCTTTTACGTGAAAGACGTCGGAGATAGGACATGGATGGGGAGGCTCACCATCTGTAATTGAAGCCTTATTCATTTGGCACGATCGGTGCAGCGGGTGATCCGCAAACGTTGGCGCGCGACAAATATGAGAGGTGAGCGCCATCAGGACTCTTGCGGTTAACGGGTCCCGGTGTTGGCCGCCGCGCGGGCGCCAGGACTCCGGCCATCCCGATAAGTCACCAATCCATCTGCGGAGAACAGGAGGCAAGATGACAGCGACAGTCAGCATGAACTCGAATTTGAAATGTTTGGCCAAAGCAACTGCCATCGCCTTGCTCTGGACGGTCACGGCTACGTCGGCGGACGAAGGTATGTGGATGCCGGGCCAGACTGCGGAAGTGGGCGCGGCCATGCGCGCGGATGGGCTCCAGATCGATCCCGCCCACCTGGGCCGTCTGGACGCTGACCCGCTCAACGCGATCGTATCACTGGGCGGATGCTCCGCCTCGTTCGTCAGTCCACAAGGGCTGGTCGCAACCAATCATCACTGCGTGTTCGAATCCATCCAATACCACAGCAAGGAGGGCCAGGACTATCTCACAGACGGCTTTCTGGCGAAGAGCCCTGGGTGAAGAATTGCCGCTGCGCCAGGCAGCCGAATCTATGTGATCGAGGACGTGCGGGATGTGACCGCCGAAATGCTCAAGGGCGTCTCGGACAAGCTGAATGGGTTTGCCCGCTATGAGCGGCTCGCCACGAACCGCAAGGCCCTGATCGCCGCATGTGAAGGACAGCCCAATCGCCGCTGCGACGTAGGGGCCTATTATGGCGGCGCCTCCTACTATCTCCAGCAGAAGCTCGAAATCGAGGACGTGCGCCTTGTCTATGCGCCCGCGCTCGGCATCGGTAACTTCGGCGGCGAAACGGACAATTGGATGTGGCCGCGCCACACAGGCGACTTCGGCTTTTATCGCGCCTATGTCGCTCCTGATGATTCCTCCCGGCCATATGCGCGCGACAATGTGCCTTACCGGCCGAAGAGTTGGCTACCCATAGCCTGTGAAGGCGTCAAGGAAGGCGACCTCGTGATGGTCGCCGGCTTTCCCGGCGCAACCCACCAGTTCCTGACGGCGGATGAAGTCCGGTTCAACTTCGCGCAATTCGAACCGCGGTTGCAGCGTTCGCTCTCGGATTATGCCGCCCAGATCAACCAGGCAACGGCATGCAATCGCGAGGCGCAGATCCATTGACCGCCCGCTTCACAAATGGCTCGGCCTAAAACGCATGGGAAAAGCAGAAAAGGCAACAGATCGGCACCAGAATGAATATGGCCGCGCGAACTGACAGACGCGCCAACAATCGGCATCTCGCATGGTCGGTGGCACTGGACGTGGCGCCCACCCTGCTGGCGCGACTCCCCATCAGGTCGTCGGGGTTTCGCTGGCGAAAAAAACTTCCGCGTGTCTCTGCGCGATCCATCCCGCTTGCGCGTGCCTAGTCAACCAAAAAACTGACCATCTGCAGGAGCAGGATCAGCAAAAAAAAGCCAAAGGCAGACGCCAAAACAGCTGCCTGCAGGACGATGCGTTGTTTCTTACCCACAGTTCCCCCGGGAGAGAGTCTGATGATAACCCTTAAAAAAGGGCGCCCGGGAACAGGGCGCCCTTCTCATCGACGAAATGCTCGGATTGGAGGTCCGTGATCAAGCAATTCGCCGAAACCTCTACAAGCCTCACCACAATGGTTCGGCCGCAAATTAGGCTCGCAGTTACCGCTCCGAACGCGGCAACGGGCTCTTCAATCCTCAGAACGAGCGCTGGAAGCGGAGCAGACCGCCGACGCTGTTCTTCTTGTCGGCATTGGTCCAGTTAGAGAAGTCCACATCCCCGAACTTGCCAGCGTGGAGATAGTCGACTTCGGCCGTGATCGTCAGACCAGGAACGATATCGTAGGCGACATTGGCAGCAATGCCGAGGTTCTTCCACTCGTCATACGCCGCCTGAAGGTTGAACGAGGTCTTCTCGTTGAACTTGTAGGTGCCGCCGCCCCAGACGGCCCAGTTGCCACCCCACTGCTTGTAGAAGCCGCGACCGCCGGCAGGAATAGCGTAGGTCCCATCGGTTAGGTTGTCGTCGGTCCCATAGCCAGCCATAATGAACAGCGACAGTTCGTTGGTGGCGTTCACATCCAAGCGGACCTTGCCGACTACCTCTTCGTAGTTGCTGTCGTAAGCCACGACGCCGGTGATGGCGCCCCAGCCCTGCGTGTACTTCACGCCGCCGACAAGATGCGGAACGTAGCTGTCGATCGTGCCGACGACGCCAGAACCCTCTTCGAGCGATACCACGGCGGAGAAGCCATTGCCTGCGTCGAAGTAGTACTGCACGACGTTGGTGTCAAAATCGCCGTAGGGAACGAGCGTATCGTTGATGACGTTGCCGGCATAGCCGATAAACGTATCGAAGGCCGATTCGTCCTTACCGACGCGCAGGCCACCAAGCTGGATCCAGGCGAAGTTCAGTGTGATGCCCTTGTTGAAGGCATAGTTCTGGGGACTGTCGGGACCCGAATAGGCGTTGCGGTTACCGAAATTGAATTTGGTCTCGGTGTATGTCTTCAAAGTACCGAGTTCGGTTTCCTGGCCGGTCCAAGTCCTTAGGTCAAAGCGGGCGTTCTTGCGCCAGGTGCCCTGGTCGCTGCCGTCTTGGACGTCGTGGGTCCGCGCCCCGTCGTAGGATCCAACGTCGCCGACGCCGATGTCGTAGCGGACATAGCCACCGATGCGCAGGCAGGTCTCGGTGCCGGGGATGTAGAAGTAGCCCGAGCCGTACACGTCGCAGATCTTGACGTATTCAGCCGGTTCCGGCTCGGCGACGGTCACCGCGTCGGCGGCGCGGGCGCCGGAAACTGCGATCAGAGCCGCAGCTGAGCCGAGAAGAAGGCTCTTGATGTTCATAATTGATCTCCATTCAATGATTTGAAAAGGGCGAGGACGTCGATGGACGAACCGCTCCCTGTCCCCACGATCGAAAAAGATGCGCATCGCGATGCATCCTTCCCGGCTCGAACGCTATTCGCTGGGCGAATTAGTGCAAGTTCAAATTCCGTTTGCCAACCATATATAGAAGTATCCGTTGCATTATTGCCACTAAATCTATTGTATTACTTGCACAAATTGAACAACTATACATTTGCACAAATCGCACAATTGGTACATCTGCTTGTGCGCACTTACATAATGCGCGGACAGCCATCGGCATCCGGCCAATTGTCAGATAGATTCAATCAGAGAAACAGCCTGGGCGGCGGATGAAACAACTTCTGTGTTCATACCTTCTCTGAGCAATTCGATAGGGACGCGACCCTTGAGAAGAGGCGAGGGGCTGATCAGCCACAGCCAAGCCAGTCTGGGATCGGAGATCGAGGAAAGGACCTGCCTGATTCCGGGCATAGGCCTGCCGTCGATGAACTGAGCCAGGGGAAATACATGCTTACGGGAGCCTCTCCGAAAGGCAACCACATCATTGTGTTGCTGCCACCAATACAAAGTGGACCGCGGTATTCCAAAACGTCTCTCGAGATGCGTCGACCCCGCAACTGGACCGGCCCATTCTGCAATGCGCGCGCCTTCTCTCGGGCAATCTTTCAGAACCGGATGCCCGAGCGGATGATCGGCTGCCCGGGGTCGCGAAGCGATCTCACCCGCCTGGGCGTTTAGCCGTCGCGCTGCTTCGGCCTCGAGCCTACCAAGAAATTCGGCGGCCACGGCGGTCAATTCGTTGGAAGGAGAACCCGAAGGCGCAACAGCAGCCTTGTCACCCTGCTTCGCCTCATCGCATTGGGCAAGAATGCGCTGCACCTCCCTCATGACAAAGCTTGAAAGCTCGGTCTGGCGCTTTTCATCCCCAAGATCACTCGACGCGGACATATCTGGCTTTCCCAATAGCATTCCCTCAGCAAGCCTCCGAAAGAGCGTTGAAGACATGAAGTTGGGGGGACGGCGATGTGTTGCGTTTTCGTATGCGCGCAACCTAGCAGCCGTCTTGCGGCTTCAACTTTTGCCTCTCAACAAAAAAGGGAAGAACATCAATTGACGACCGTCTTGCCCCCACGATCGAAACAGACGCACATCGCAGTGCACGCTTCACAGTGGGACGCTATCCGCGATGCTCATTTGTGCAAGTTTAAAGTTTAGCTTGCCAGCTTTATATAATTAGACGTTTCTTTTATGCAACACTTTTCCAAGTGTTACTTGCACAAATCGAACGTATCGCACATTTAGACGAACTGTACATTCGATAGCGACTTTGGCGCACGCGTTTACTGGCGGTATACATCCTTCACCGTTGCCGCAAGGCATTGGCCCAGGCGCGCGGCACCTCCTTCACGACAAAGGTTGAAAGCCCGTCCTCGGGCGTTTCATTTCCAAGATCACTTCGATCCACTCATACGGGCTTCCCGAGCGAGATCGTGGGTTCGGACGGTGCGAATGAATTTCTCGTTATAATCGAATTGATTATAAGGGATATTTCTACGTTGAGTATAAAGGATGTCAAGCCCGCGCCAGCGGCAATTTTGTCCGGGCGACCTCCGTTTCGTCGAGGACATGGTGGCGAAAGCGATAAAGCTTCGCCGGCCGACCGCCGGTATCAAATGCACTTTCGCCGGTCTCCGCCACCAGTTCCTGCTGCTCCATCAACCGGCGAAAGTTCTGCTGAAGCGCCCCTGCCGATCTAATCGTCAACGCCGTCCGCGTCAGCGCATTGCCATCGGTCAGAAAGCCGACGACATTGTTGATGACGAATGTAACGATCCGCGGCTTCAGAGAGGAATGCGCGCTTCGTCCAGATGGATGGAGTGGGCTGGCAGGTCCGGGCGGCCGCGCCGTTGAGGATGCAGCATCGAGAGCCGCGCTCGCCGAGGATGACATAGGTCGAGATTCGCGCCGGAAGTCTTGCTCCATGTCTCCCACGAATCCATTGGCAGGATCCCGGGTTCTTCGCAGTGGTCAGCGTCGAGCGTTATCGAACCGTGGTAGTTGAGGTTTGCTTCGGTGACGTGGATGCCGTGCAGCTTGCCGGCGACTATTTTTCGCATTGGTCCCGTTGTCCTATTCA
>NZ_JAMYPO010000090.1:0-7167 GCF_040320365.1 Mesorhizobium sp. M0701 | reverse complement strand
AATGTGTTTTTCGCATGGTGCCGGGCCGGCTGCCCCCCTTCCCGGCTACAGTTGGGCGTGCGGGCGCTCCCCGGCCGCCAGGTACTCAACGCTTACTTCAGTTCGACCTTGGCGCCGGCTGCTTCCAGCTGGGCCTTGAACTTGTCCGCGTCGGCCTTGGAAACGGCTTCCTTGACCGGCTTCGGAGCCGCCTCGACCAGGTCCTTGGCTTCCTTGAGGCCAAGACCGGTGATGGCGCGAACTTCCTTGATGACGTTGATCTTCTGAGCGCCTGCCTCGGTCAGGACGACGTCGAATTCCGTCTTTTCCTCGACCGGAGCAGCAGCGGCCGCAGCGCCGCCGGCAGCGGCAACCGCCACCGGAGCAGCGGCGGAAACGCCCCACTTTTCTTCAAGAAGCTTCGACAGCTCGGCCGCCTCGAGGACGGTCAGCTTCGAAAGGTCGTCTACGATCTTTGCCAGATCAGCCATTGCAATGTTCCTTCATAAGGTTCGAACGTGTGTTTGTGATAGCGAGGAACGGCCTCATGCCGCCTCGTCCTTCCGGGCGTAAGCGCCGATGACGCGCGCGACCGAAGCCGCAGGCGCATTGACGATCTGGGCGATCCGGGTTGCCGGCGTGGCGATCATGCCAACCAGCCTGGCGCGCAGCTCATCGAGCGACGGAAGTGTGGCGAGTGCCTTCACACCGTCGGCATTGAGCGAGGTGGTGCCCATTGCGCCGCCGAGAATGACGAGCTTGTCATTTCCCTTGGCGAAATCGGACGCGACCTTCGGCGCCGCAATCGGATCCTCCGAATAGGCGATCAGCGTCTGTCCCTTGAACAGCTCGATGATCGATGCGGAGTCCGTGCCCTGAAGAGCGATTTTGGCGAGACGGTTCTTCGCGACTTTGACGGTGCCACCGGCGGCGCGCATTTTCGACCGAAGGTCGTTCATTTGCGCGACGGTGATACCGGCGTAGTGGGCCACGACGACTGAACCAGCGCTTGAAAACGCACCATTCAGGCCCGTGACGAGTTCGCGTTTTTCCGCTCTGTCCACTGCCTATCTCCAGTTGACCCCTGCCCTCTACGAAGGACAGGCGTCGGGTTGCCTTTTGCCGGCCGGGCCATCCAGTAACGGATCTCCCGAACGACGCTCGAGGATCCTGCCCCCTTTCGCCACACCTGCCGGCAAGCCGGACGGTGCGCAGACAAAAGGCAAACACGGTTCGAACCTTTCATTGGAGCTTCTGGCTCCTTTGTCCGGTCTTCACCCGTCTCATGCAGGCCCACATGAATTAAGGCCCACATCATCTAAGGCTTGGGGGCCGCCTGCAATCTCGGACAGGATGTCCGGAAGCCTTTCGACTTCCGGTACCGGGCCGCCGACAGGTCGGAGGCCCGGAATTCTTTCACGAATCAGCGTTTTAGCGGCCGATCCAATTGTTCGTATCAGGACGCTGCGAGCGTCGAGACGTCGAGCTTGAGGCCCGGGCCCATGGTCGAGGTGACCGACACCTTCTTGACGTAGTTGCCCTTGGCACCAGCCGGCTTTGCCCTGGTCACCGCGTCAGCGAAGGCGCGGACGTTTTCTTCCAGCGCCTTGACGTCGAACGAGACCTTGCCGACGCCGGCGTGAACGATGCCGGCCTTCTCGACGCGGAACTCGACGGCGCCGCCCTTCGATGCCTTGACGGCGGCGGTAACGTCGGTGGTGACCGTGCCGACCTTCGGGTTCGGCATCATGCCGCGCGGACCGAGCACCTTGCCGAGACGGCCGACCAGCGGCATCATGTCCGGCGTGGCGATGCAGCGGTCGAAGTCGATCGTGCCCTTCTGGACGATGTCGACCAGATCCTCGGCTCCGACGATGTCGGCGCCGGCGGCCTTGGCCTCCTCGGCCTTGTCGCCACGCGCGAAGACGGCGACGCGAACGCTGCGGCCGGTGCCGTTCGGCAGGTTGACCACGCCGCGGACCATCTGGTCGGCATGGCGCGGGTCGACGCCGAGGTTCATCGCGACTTCGATCGTCTCGTCGAACTTCACCGAGGAGCGATCCTTGAGCAGCTTCAGCGCCTCACCCAAAGCGTAAGCCTTGTTGGGATCGATGCCTTCGCGGGTCTTCGATACACGCTTTGCAATCTTTGCCATGATCTCAGCCCACCACTTCCAGACCCATCGAGCGGGCGGAGCCCTCGACCATGCGCATGGCCGCCTCGACGTCGTTTGCGTTCAGATCCTTCATCTTCTGCTCGGCGATGGCGCGCACCTTGTCGCGGCCGATCGTGCCGGCCTTGACCTTGCCCGGCTCCTTCGAGCCCGACTTCAGGTTGGCAGCCTTCTTCAGGAAGTAGCTCACCGGCGGCGTCTTCATGACGAAGGTGAACGACTTGTCCTGGTAGTAGGTGATGACGACCGGAACCGGCGAGCCCTTTTCCATTTCCTGGGTCTGCGCGTTGAACGCCTTGCAGAACTCCATGATGTTGATGCCACGCTGACCAAGCGCCGGGCCGATCGGGGGCGACGGCGTGGCCGATCCCGCGGAAACCTGGAGCTTGAGCTGGCCTGCAATTTTCTTAGCCATCTCTCTTCCTGCCTTTTCTCATGCCGGTCTTGCCGGCGGTTGCAGTCTGGTGGTGCGGTCCGCGCGGCCGGCTAGAGCCGCATTCGCCTCCCACCCGTTTTTGGCCGCGCGATCTCCGCGCCGCCTTCCCTGCCGCCGAAACCGGTGCAGGGATTTCGGATCAGCCCTTCTCGACCTGTCCGAATTCCAGATCGACCGGCACGGCGCGCCCGAAGATCGAAACTTCCACCTTGAGCCGCGCCCGCTCCTCGTCCACTTCCTGGACGAAACCGTTGAAGGACGCGAATGGTCCATCCGAAACGCGGATCGCTTCGCCGATCTCGAACGTCACCGACGGCTTCGGCCGCTCGACGCCCTCCTGAACCTGGTTCAGGATACGCTGGGCCTCGGCTTCAGTGATCGGCACCGGCTTGGAGTCGCCCAGGAACCCGGTAACCTTCGGCGTGTTCTTGACGAGCGAGAACACGGCGTCCGTCAGATTGGCCTTCAGCAGCACATAGCCCGGAAAGAACTTGCGCTCGGCATCGACCTTGCGGCCGCGGCGGATCTCGACGACCTTCTCGGTCGGCACCACGATCTGCTCGATGTCGGCGGACAGGCCCTTCTGCTTGGCCTTGTTCTCAATGTCCTCGGCGACCTTCTTTTCAAAGTTCGAGTAGGCGTGGACGATGTACCACCGCGCGGTCATTTCAAGACTTCTCCGTAATCGCCGGACTTACTGTCCGAGGCCGAGGATTTTTTCGACCGCAAAGCCCATGGCCACGTCTGCGGTAAAGAAAAAGATCATCGCGATGACCGCGAACACAAGGACCATCACCGTCGAGATCATCGTTTCGCGCCGCGACGGCCAAGTGACCTTGGCGGTCTCCGCGCGAACCTGCTGGAGAAAGGTGAAGGGATTTGTGGTTTTCGAAGCCATATGCCGCTCTGTCTGCAAGACCCGTTGGCCGGGCCTCCTGGATGATCCCGCTGGCCGGGACGTGCCGCTTGAGCGTGCGTTCGCGCCGAATCAGCGCAATCATTTCGCCCATGCAAATCAGACGCGTAAAGCCGGCTTCCCAGCTCCACGCGTCGCGTGTCTGTCTCGTCTACATAAAACCGATTCTTGATCCACGCAAGTGGCAAGTGTCCGCTTTATGGCCAAACGCCGCCTCGGAACCATCCAGTCGTCCCGTCCCGGCTATGCGGCCCTTATGCCGCAACTTGTGCCATATGGCAAGTCACAAGCCGATTTTCAAAGGCCGCACTGCAAAAGAATCGTTTTTAGGTATCCATTCAAAGAATGGCACGGGCAGCAGGGCTCGAACCTACGACCTGCGGTTTTGGAGACCGCCGCTCTACCAACTGAGCTATGCCCGTATGCGCATGTCGGCGCAGCAGGCGCTTCCTAAAAGCTTCCGCGCGCTCTGTAAAGAGCGACGTGCGCTACCCGGCCTTCATCTTCGAAAGTCCAGGCGTCCTCCCGGCCATTTCCCGTCGATCCGTTGATTGCTGACGATCAAGCCGACCCAGGGACGCACGATTTCCGGGTCGGTCAGATTGATGTATTTTCCCACCAGCCCTTTCGCACCCTGGCGCCGGGCATCGATGAGCCCCTTGCGCACGCCATTATGCCAATCGAACAGCAGGTAAACTCTCTCTCTCCCGCCGTCTTCACCTCGCCCCGGCCGGACTTCCATTTATCCTTGGTATCGCCCGGGATCGTGGGATCAGCACCGCCGTTCCATCGGCTGGACCAGCTGCCTTCGATGGTGTCGTTGCGGTCGCGGTCGCTTTCGGTGCCCCAGGCCTCGGCATTTTCATCGCTTGGAGTTCCCTCCAGTTTCACGCCGGCGGCGAACGCCGACACCTCCTCGTCGTCGGGAGTGGGGACGTCCATGAAGCCAAACGGATTTCGGATTCCGCGGTTGCTGTCAAAGACGCCGTCTGAATTTTTCTTGCCTTCCGATCTCATCGCAAAGCCTCCGGTTTTCAATGTGGCCCCGCCATTCGACGGCGACTTTAGACCGTTAGCCTGGAGGACCGAGACCTCCATAGCCACCCGTTTTCCTGGCCGGCAGGCTTTCGACCGATTCGCGCGCGGTCAGGTTCCCGAAGGCGGCTTGTAGGGGCCACCCGGCACCCCCCAGCCCCAGGCCGGCATTGGTTCCGTCTCGGGGTCGCAGGTCGGGCCCTTGTTGGAGTTCATCTTGGCCAGCCGCGATCCCCATTCGACATAGGCCATGAAAGCCGAGCGGAATTCGGGATCGTCAGGCAGGCCGACCTCGTCGGCGGCGTCGGCGAGAAGGTTGATCCAGCGCCGGCGCTGCTCCTCGGTCAGATGCTTGCCGAGATGATGCATCACCATCTCGCGATGGCCGCCATGCTTTTCGCTGTAGGTTTTGGGTCCACCGAAAACTTCGCCGATGAAGGCCGCGACGTGAGCGGGATGATCCGGCGACATGTGCTTGAACACCGGCCCGACGATGGGGTCCCGAGAGACGTTGTCGTAGAAGGTTTGGGTCAGGCGGTTCAGCGCTTCGGAGCCGCCGGCCCATTCGAACAATGTCGGGACATCCTGGCTCATTCGCGATCCCTCCCATGCTGGACTTCAACCGCGCTGGACGATAGCGGAAACACCGAGCGCCGCTCAACCTGCCTCGATGGGCAGTGCAAGGTTGCGCTAAAGCTTCGCCGGCGTCTCTGCCTCGGCGCTGGCGGACGGCAGAACGCGGCAGTTGTCGGGCTTCGGCGACGGCTTGCAGATGGTGGCGCCCGTCAGCGCGTCCACCGATTGCGGCCCCGTCGTCAGTCCAACCTTCAGCATTAGGTCGGGTTCGAGCTGGCGCTCGACCGAGCGCTGCTCGAGCGCGGCGAATAGACCGGGACCAATCGCCATGTCCTCGAGATAGGGCTTAATTATCTGCTGCTGTCCCATCAGGTACATGCCGAGCCGCGCTTGCGGACCGACAAACCGTCTGACGCCGCCGGCAAGCATGAGCGCGCACGCCGAATCGCATACCGCTCCCGAATCGACGGTCAGGCCGGCATAGGCGCCCTCTTTAGCCAAGCAACTCCACTCTCCCGGGTCGCAGCCAACAAAATCGGTGCGGGCGACGGCGATGTCGAGCTTCTTTTCGTGGATAAGTCGCCCCACCGCCAGAGCACTGAACAGGTCGCCTCCTTGTGAGCTGACCACCACCGGCAGCCGTCGGTTGCCAAGCATGGCGAGCAACTGGCGCAGCTTCTGCGGGGTCTGAGGCGCAATCGCGCCTTCGGCCGAGATCCATTCCGGGCAGTTTGGATTGCACAGCGGGTTGCTGCCGCGGACCAGGACGAAGCGCATGTCTGCGACCTCCTTCGGCCGCGGGGTTTCGAGCCCTGCGGGTGCAGGCTCGGCTTTCGCCACCACTTCGCCGGCCGGCTTCGTGATATTCGCCGGCGCCGGCACCTCCCTGCAACTCGCCGGCAACGGATCGGACGTGCATAGGATTGGCGCGGTCAGCAGGTCGACGGCATCCCGGCTGGTGACGAGATTCATTTGCAGCATGTCGTAGGGAGCCAATTGCTGGATACCGCTGGCCGGTGTGCTTTTCATGGTCTCGAGCACACCCAGGCCGACGCCCATCTCCTTCAGATAGGCCGCCAGCTTCCGCTCCAGCGGCTTGTTCATCTCATAGGTCTTGTAGCTGCCGGCGTTCTTCCGGCTGACGACCTTGGTGCTGAGAATCTTCTTCTTGCCCTTCACCATGCGGTAGGTGGTGCGGTACAGCAATTTCGTCCGGATATAGGTCGTGGTGATCTGATGGACGCCGAGAAAGGCCCACTCCCCGACCACGCGCCGGATGCCGCCGGAAAACATCAACGGACAGGCGGAATTGCAGATGGCGCCATCGGCATAAGCATTGCCAAAATAACGGGCGCTCTTGCCGTCGTTTTCCTTGCAGTTCTTCACATCTGGCAGACAGCCGACGAAGCGGGTTTTGCCGACGGCGATATCGAGCTTGTTCTTGCGGATCAGGCGACCAAGTGTCAGCGCCGCTTCGACATTGCCGCCGGGGGAATCGACGACGATCGGCAGCTTTCGGCCGCCAAGCGCTTTCAGCGCGCGTTTGAACAGGGCCGGCGTGCCGGCTTCTATCGAGCCTTCCGCCGATATCCATTCCGGACAGGTCGGCTCGCAGCCCGGCGCGCTGCTGCGCACGACGACGAACCGCATCGTCGGGCCGAAATCCGGCGCGGATTTTTCCGGCGTGGATTTCTTTGCATCCGCTGCGAAGGCAGCGTGGCCCATGGCAAGCAACGACACCAGGCAGATCAGCCCTAGCGACCACCATGCCTGACTATGCAAACGGCGCCATGGAACCATTCGGGCAGCCCCCCTCGATGCAACCTATACTAGTTATGGCAGAGGCGCTTGCAACAGGATTTGAAGCAATGCGGTTAATCCATTGCCAGAATATCAGAATCAAAAGGGCGGCCCGAAGACCGCCCCTTTGCATCCGATCTCAACCGGCAGCGCCGGCGACTACTCTTTGATGGTGACGACGATGCCGGCACCGACGGTGCGGCCGCCTTCACGGATGGCGAAGCGCAGCTTCTCTTCCATGGCGATCGGCAC
>NZ_JAMYPO010000089.1:0-7481 GCF_040320365.1 Mesorhizobium sp. M0701 | reverse complement strand
CCGGTGTTGAGCCATATTGCTTTTGAGAATGAAGGATGCGGCTGATCGCCGTCGCATAGCGGCTGATCTCGGCGTCGATCTGGCTTGGGGTAAAGCCTCGGCGTTCGAGCTTCTTCCGCTCCTGTGCAACATGAAGCGACCAGTAGCGCTGTCCGGCTTGGTAGGTGCGAGCGTTCAGCGCGGTTGGTATGCTGCGAAGACGTAACCTTGCAGCTCGACTAAGGCGATCGGTCCCTTGGGAACAGTGCCGTCGGTATGGAAGATCGCATCGGCACTGTCCTTCCAGCCCTGATTGAAGAGGCCCGTATCCGCTGCCCTGCTGTAGGTAACGACCCCTCCCCGTTGCGGGCTCCGACCTCTTCCATCGAAGCCGTGGCAGCACCCAGTGATTCCCAAATGCGATCGACAAAGTCCTCATCTCCGGTCCTGTCCGCGTAGGACGAAGCCAGATAGATGTACAGCGGAGTGGTGTCGACGCCATCATAGTAACGGCCGAACGGCAACTCGCGAAGCACGGCCATCTCGCCCTTGCGCGTTTCGTGCATGATCTTGCCTGGCTCCGCGTCTCCGAAGACGGAAGTCTCGGTCCGATTGGTAGCGGGCGTGAAACGCCAGCACGCCACGCGCAAGCTCGGGATTGAGCCAGAGCATCTGCAAGGCGGAAATGACTCCGTCGCGACCAAAGGCGGTTGAGAACCATGGAATGCCGGCATACGGGTATGGTCCCGTCTCGAGGTCGGTTGCAGGAGCGCGATGTCGGCACGTATGCGGGCCAGCCAGTCATTGAACACGCGTCCGGAACTGAAAACGGTGGCGCCTTGCCGGCGCTTTTGAGCGAATCGCACATCGCGCTCGCGCAGCGGCGGCACGAAACCGGTCACTGGACGGAATCTCTTCGCCGTGACCGACCATCCAGATGGAGGATCCTGCGGTAACGGCTCGGCACGACAATGCGGAACTCGGCGTAACTGGAATGCACCTGATCCGGCTTCACGGAAAACGCAATGACCGACTGGCGCGCCACATTATCGAGCCCTTCGTACCGAAATGTGACGCTTGCCTCACCAATCAGCGCGTCATGGGCACGACCGCGACGGCTACGCGTGGTGCCGCGCACCGCGAACATGTCTCGGAAATCGGCATCGAAGTCGACACGGACCGGCAACGCAATCTCGCGCGCGAAGTAGTTGGTGAAGGTTATGCGCTCGAGCAACGGGGGGTCCTCGCGCGAGCCAGTTATCCGATCTCCGCTCAGAAATTTCTACCAAATATTCCGACCTCCTGATGGAACCCATTCGTTGCGGGCGAGTTGCGGCTGATTGGGACGGACTTCCCGAACATGACAACCAGCAACAAAGCAGACCATCAGTCTGTCTCCGAAGCGTTTCGGAAACTGATCCGTTCCGAAGGCTATCGGCATCACGTACAAACGTTCTTAAATCTGGGGGTCGAACCAGAACTGCCGCCAACCCTCCAGTCATTACTTGCGGCTATTGATCGGGCCAAACAGGCCCCGACGGAAGAAGGTCCCTAGCCGGCTGGGTGAGCGTCAAAGCGGAAGAGTACAGAGGCTCGCTGCGTGCTTGTTCTCTAATCCCCTCTTGGAAATTTCCTACAAACATTCCCTTGATTTTTCCCGACAGAGGGTCATGAATGTTCCGCGTGGGTTCTCGCTGAGGTGGGAGGCCTAGTATGAACGTTTGGACGAACTGCCGACCCATCAAAGTGACTGCCAATGAGCTTGTTGAAGAGCTGATTTTACGAGCCCGGCGCGGCCAAATCATCATCTCCGTCAAAGAGACTATCGCAGCGGTGCGCCGAGACGGCCCGCATCTGGCGGAAAGTGACTGCGAGCTGGTGGAGCTTATTGTCGATCTTGCCCCAACCTTTGGCATGTTCGTCGCGTTCGACCTTCGCGAATAGCCTCATGGCAACCCATTGGTCCTCCCCTGCGGTGTACGTCAGGACAGACCGACCTGGGATTGTGGGAGAAAGGCGGCTCGAGGCGCGTCAATAGGATCGAGGAGGAGCATGGGGGTCTTCGCGAGCCGGTGTCCGATCCCCACCACAGAAATTCTACAAACATTCCTGACCTCCGCGGCCCAGCGCCGTACCAATTTGTACAATTCGTACATGGCCTTGATGCCGCTCAGGTAGGGAGTAGAGTCACCCTTCGGCGTGTCCCTGGGGAGGGCTGGATGAGCGTCGCGCGAAGGGTCGGTCCGTTTCTAGAACAAGCAATTACTGTACTCCTCAACAGGGCGGACCGTCGCGACACGGTCTCGATCAAAGCGGCACTACGCGAAGCTCGGGAGACTGCGCCTTATTTGGTGGCCTCCGACGAAGAACTAACCGAGGCAATCGTCGAGGCAGCAACTGCCCTGGGCCTCTGCGTGGCTTTCGACGCCCAGGAGTAGCTGTCAGCCAACTTCGCTTGTCGTGACCTGGCAATGGCGACCGTGTGCTGCCATTCATTCTCGACATTCCGGCCTTGGCGTGACAGCCCTCACATTAACGCTCTCGCCGAGGACGAATAAGCATCGGATGCCGCAGATTTCCGAATGGTCCTTTGAGGCGATCGCCGCAATGGCTAGACCGACTACAAGCGAAATGACTAGGGCGACACCCACCGGAAGATGATGCATACCGGCTTCGTACCGACCGCTCGGACAAACGTCGATGAACGTTTGGAAACACCCGTCACGGACTCAGACCATCCCTAACAAATGGTTAGCCGTCCTCGTCGCTGAGCCGGTTTATAGAGAGGAAACCCGCTAGCCGCCCTAAGGCCCCTTCATGGCTCGCCACTGGTTCAACCCTCCGGTCCCCGTCAAGACCGAGCGTCCCGGGTTCATTCGCAACGTCAACAACGCCGAGACAGCCGGCGAGGAGCTGATGAAGTGGACCAAGCGTGGCCCTTGCTGGGATCTCGCGGTGCGCGTTTGCATGGCCGTGATTTTCGATGAGATGGAACCCGAGGAGGCCCGCAAGGCATTCCTGGCTGCTGCAAAAGAGGAGGGGACATTACTCCCCCCAATGACAAGTAGCTAACTTGAGTTGCGGTAAAGGTTCTAGGTGCCTCTGACCAACACCGCCCTCGCGAAAGGAGCCCGCCGCCCGTGAGAAAGGCGACGGACCTCCACAGCGGCTGCACATCCAAGAATCGACCGCTGCAAGCTCTAAACCCGCGAGGGCCTACATCGTTCCTTAGCTGCGGCTAAAGCGGGGTTGGTCAGCGGGCTCTTGGCGCTCTAAGTTCCCCCTTTATGGGTCCTCTCTGGTTCGCTCCCGGTCTACGTGAAGACGAAACGTCCGGGCATTCGCAATGGGGTCAGCCACGTCGAGGGAGCCGCCGAGGAACTCATGGGGTGGGACACAAAGGGCCCGAAGTGGACCAAGGCGGTCCAATCCTGCGTCGATGCGTTCGAGGGCAGCGCCTCCCCCCAAGAGGTGCGTGGAGCCTTTGAGGCGGCTGCCAAGGAGGCCAACGTGTATCTCTCCCCTGAGTAGGAGGTACAGGGTCTTGGTGTGGTGATCGAGGTATGCACGAGCTTGGTCGCCGCCATCGGGCAGAACCCCCTTGGCGGCAAAGCTTGCTCCATTCGGACTGGAACAG
Organism: Mesorhizobium sp. M0701; assembly: GCF_040320365.1. Classification (NCBI taxonomy): domain Bacteria; kingdom Pseudomonadati; phylum Pseudomonadota; class Alphaproteobacteria; order Hyphomicrobiales; family Phyllobacteriaceae; genus Mesorhizobium; species Mesorhizobium sp. M0701. The sequence goes on along the minus strand of NZ_JAMYPO010000089.1, from coordinate 3,865 downwards.
ATTGGCGCGGATCGGTAGCGTGAAGGACAGATCGTCGATGGAGACGGAGCGGTAGGCACCGGCCTTCTCGCCGGTGCGTTCCCAAGCCGCGCCGATCTCCATGCCTTCGCATAGGACGCGATGGTCTGGCGCGTTTTCAGTACCGATTTCTCGGCCGGCAGGATAGCAAGCTTCGCGTCGACCGTCAGCGTCGAGATGTTGCCGAAGAAGCCATCATCGTTGCGGGTGAAGGTTCCGATCTGGGCCATTGCGTTGCTCCTTTCATGAGCGTTCGTGAGGGTTGATGCGAGCCGTCATGGCTCGCGGCGATCCGCTTCGCCGGGATCATCCGAGCCTCTTTCTTCGCAAAGGGATTGTCACCCGCCAAGGGAGGGAACGGCGCGGGGCATCGCCTAGAACCCGCCCCGAATTTCTGACCGTGAAATTGCATGCTGTCAAACGCTGGGTCACATTCGTATATAGGTCCTATTTTTGAACGAACGTTATGCATCCACTCCACACAGCGCATCACGTCTCGCAAAACTCTCCAATGGCGTAATACGATAACATTTCCCTATCCAGATAGAGAACCATCGGTTATCTTAGCTTCCGAAGCCATTGCTACTGCACTCTTGATGTCGGTTTGCATTCACCATCCCGCCGGGGAGCTTTGACATGTTAAAGAAACGGACGCGATCAGTAGTATACATTGGAGCGGTCGTTTATTTGATAGCTGCGTCTTCTGCAGTAAGTGACGGAATGGGCACGCCCGGAGCCTCACTCCAACTGCAATCCGAACTTCTGCGTCACTCGCAGCTGTACGACGAGGGGCGCGCGGGTAGGGAGGCGATAAAGAGAATTCGAGAAGGGGTGTACGACAGATACACAGCAGACCTTTGTATTGATGACATATCGAGGTGTAAGTCGGAACTATTTCAGCCTTTCAAGAGCGAAGAGAACGGCCTGACGAGTTATTCTATTACGATTTCATCGGAGAAGTGGGACAGTTATCCATCAGAGATACAGTTCGAAGTTGTGCAGGAGATACTTTTCTATTCCTGGGGACATTCCAATCGAAGTTACCCACCCCTGTTCTCCGAGACGGACCGGACTTCTATCTCCCCACTCGACTTTCTGTCCCCCTCGTCGGCAACAATGTTCGCAACATTTGGAAGTCCAGAGTATCTGCGAGGGGGCTTGGGTGGGAGTGCCTACGGTCCCAACTGCTGGTATAACTCAATATCGGCGATCGCTGATAACAGATCTAGATATGCAAATTCTAAGAAGTTGAGCAGCGGACCGTGGGATAAGCCGCGCTTTATGGGGCCGTCAGAGTTTCGCTGCCACATGAAGCAATTCACAGCTGTGGCGGATCCCAAGTTCGGAGATATCGTTCGGTACTATGTGGAGGATCCGATCTATAATGAAAAAGACAATGTGTATGGCGGAGAGATACACGCTGCTGTCTTCGTTGGTGAGGATCATCAATCTTCTGGCGTTACGCCCGACTCGCGCCAAATCGTTCTTACAAAAAATGGACGAAGCGACCTGAATTTCATGATATTCCAGGATGTTAAGGGGCTTGATAAAGTCTACTTAGGAGGAGGAGACGACGGTTTCGGAACGGCGGCGGTTCACGGCGGTATGAAACAGTTCGTTAGAGTGATGGACGGTGGCTCTCTCTTCGACCCTGCAACAGCAAGCGATACGCCATGTTACCAAGCATACCGTCTGGATCTTAAGAACTACCACGATCGGTGGGAGTGTCTTGCCGGTCGTCTTGACCCGCCGCCGGGACAGGATAAGACCTGTTACGACTATCCCGAGAATTGGTTAACTGGCAAGGACAAGATGGCACCGCCAAGGACTGACCTCAAGCTTCGAATATTTAAAGAACCTCAGGAGCTAAGAAGTCAGAGTCGCAAGGGAAGTGGATAGCTTGCAGTAAGTAGAGTCGCGTTGGCGACAACAGGACAAGCTGTCATTAAGCTGGCGGCACCCGGCCTGGTGTGAGTACGTCGATCCACAATCTCGGGCAGCCAAGCGCTGTGCTCCGCCGGCCGCCATCCGAAACGATCGGATGGCGACGGCTGCATCGTCTCTGGACGATAGGAAAAGTCAGATCGCTAGATGTTTAGTCCCGGCATTTGCTGGAGCGGATTAAATTTGAAGCGTTCGGGCTGTGCGGGCCAAACCTTACAGATGAACTCATAGGGTGTGAGGCCTTTGAGGGTCTTGAGCCTGCGGCCGAAATTGTAGGCCGAGATGAAGTCGGCAAGGTGCTGGCGGAGCTGGCCGTGGCTCTCATAGTAGAAGAGTAGAAGCGTCTGACGGTTGCATCCTTGATAGTCCTGTTCATCCTCTCGACCTGGCCGTTGGTCCACGGATGTCTTGCCTTGGTCGTCCGGTGCTCGACGTCGTTCGTGGCGCAAGCGTATTCGAACGCTTGGGCCCAGAAGCGCTCGCCGCTTGCGATGGCCTCCTGTACGCCTCCGGCGAGGGCCGCCTTGCGCGAGCATGGCCCGGTAGCGAGTCTGCGCTCATAAGGTCGTCCTTACGAGCGTAGTTAGCAGCACAGCATGAGCCATGTGACGTTATTGACCGGGCCGGAGCGGCGGCGGCGTTGGCGTGAAGAGGATCAGTGCCGGATACTGGCCGCGGCATTCGCGCCCGGGGCCACAGTGGCGGCGGTGGCGCGTCAGTACGATGTCGCGACCAGCCTGATCTATAAGTGGCGCCGCACGCTGAGAGCCCGCGAGACGGGCTTTGCCGAAGTTGTCGTGGTTCCCGATGAGGTGCCGGCGGCGCCACCAGCGGTGATCGAGCTGGAGATCGCCGGCAAGGTGCGGCTGCGGATTCCGCTGACCACGCCGCCCACACTGGCGGCGGCGATGGTGAAGGCGCTGGGCGTTTCATGATCCCGGTTCCGAGCCAGGTGCGGATCTGGTTGGCGGTCGGCCGAACCGATATGCGTCGCGGGATGCAAGGCCTCGCTCTGCAGGTTCAGGAGACGTTGGGCCGGGATCCGCATGCCGGCGATCTTTATGTCTTCCGAGGCCGCAGCGGCAATCTGATCAAGATTATCTGGCATGATGGGCTCGGCATGTCGCTGTATGCAAAACGGCTCGAGAAGGGCCGGTTTCTATGGCCGTCGCCGGCGGACGGCACGGTTTCCATATCACCGGCGCAGCTCGCCTACATGCTCGACGGGATCGATTGGCGCAACCCGCGTCACACGTGTCGGGCGAATTGAGAAACTGACCCCCTGACGAAATGAAGAACTGACCCCCTCGGTTATGAGAGGAGGCATGGATGACGGTTGAGATTTCGGCGATTCCTGCATTGTCGAGAACGATGCAGGGAGAGGAGATGCTTCAGCCTGAAGAAGTGGCAGCGATGCTGCGGCTGCATGAGCTTGGCTGGGGAGCGAAGCGGCTGGCGAAGGAATTCGGGTGCGCGCGCAACACGGTGCGTCGGTATCTGCGCGAGGGCGGGACTTTTCCGTTTCGCAAGCCTGTGCGGCGGACCGCGTTTGACGGGCTGGACGATTGGCTGCGGGAGCGCTTCTTCCGCCATGGCGGCAACGCCGATGTGGTGCGCCAGGAACTGGAGAGCGAACATGGGATCGTTATAGGGCTTCGGTCGGTGGAGCTTCGGGTGCAGGGTTGGCGTCGGGAGTTGAGGGTGCAGAAGCGCGCGACGGTTCGGTTTGAGACGGCGCCGGGACATCAAATGCAGATCGACTTTGGCGACACGCGGGCGTGGATCGGCGGCGAGCGTGTTCGGGTGCACCTGTTTGTGGCAACGCTGGGTTACTCGCGTCGGCTGCATATCCGTCCCTCGCTTCGGGAGCGCCAGGCGGACTGGTTGGAGGGGATGGAAGGAG
>NZ_JAMYPO010000088.1:0-7519 GCF_040320365.1 Mesorhizobium sp. M0701 | reverse complement strand
GCTCGGGGCCGATGTGGATCGCTATTCCTTCATCGCAGTGGACTTCCACCACTTACTCCTTGCCGGTCTCCCGGCGCACTAATTTGAGAATCCGAACTTCCAGGTTCTCAAATTAAGTGCCAATCCTGACCGAAACGACTGCATTCTTACGGTTAACTGCCAAGCGACACGAGGTCCAGTTCGGCGAACTCGCCGGAAAATCCAAAAATGCCGCCGTGAAGGAGTTCGCCCGCAACATGGTCCACGACCACACGGCTACCAACGACAGGCTGAAGTCGCTCGCCGAGGCCAGCAAGATCCCGCTCCCGGCAGGGCTCGACAGCGATCACAAGCAAAAGCACGCCAGGCTCGAAAAGCTCACCGGTGCCGATTTCGATCTCGCCTACATCAGCGGCCAGATTTCGACCATCAAAGACAGTGCAGCTTCTCGAATGGGAGATCGGTTCCGGCCAGGATGCCGACATCCAGCACTTTGCCTCGGACGTCTTGCCGACGGGGCTGGAGCATCTGCGGATGACGCGCGACATCAGGGCGAAGCTGGTGAACCCATCGCTCGCCGACGCCGCTTTATGCCCGACTACGAAATAATGTTCGTGAGATCCATCCTGCGGCCGGAACAATCCTCGTCGCTCGTGGTTTGGATGCCACCAAACAAGGAGACCTCTGATGTCTGAATCGCGCGAATGGATGATCCAGTGGCTGAGAGATGCCCACGCGATGGAAGAGCAGGCGGAGACGATGCTGTCTGGACAGTTGAGCCGCATCGAGAGCTATCCGGAGCTGAGCGAGCGCATCCGCCTTCATCTCGAAGAAACAAGGCAACAGGCTTCCCGGCTGAAGACCTGCCTCGACCGTATCGATGAAGGATCGTCCACCGTGAAGGACGCGGGTGGCAAGCTCATGGCGCTCGCCCAATCCATCAGCGGCGTGTTCGCCGGCGATGAGGTGATGAAGGGCTCCCTCGCCAGCTACACTTTCGAGCACATGGAAATCGCCTCCTACACAATCCTCATCGCGGCGGCCAACGCCGAGGGCGAGACCGAAATCGTGCAGGCCTGCGAGCAGAACCTCCGCGAAGAGGAGGCAATGGCGGAGTGGCTGAAGAGCCGTCTTGGCCAGACAACCCAGACGTTCCTGACGCGGGCCGCCGCCGACAGCGACAGCGCCAAGCGGTGATGGCCGGGTTGGTTAGCGCGAGAAAGGCGACCCGCTCCTGACAGCCGGGACACTGGGTCGTCCAGGCTGCTCTTCCGTAGTTCTGGAGTTCCGGCGCTGAATTGTCGCCTAGTCGACCGCCGCGTGCTCCTCAAGCCGTCGCTGATACGCAATACCTACCGCAGCCGCGATGGCTAAACCCGCGGCACCAAGAAGGAGTTTGTCTCGCGTCTCCTGATCGCTCAGTGCGCCCTGGACAGCAGATGACGCTTGACCGGCGGCAGCGGCTGCCCCCTCGGCGGCCTCGCTGCCGGCCTGCCGCAATTCGTCGAGCAGATTCGGCGTCTTAGCGCCCAAATTCCGCACCTTCTCTTTGACGGCGCCAGCCGCTTCCTCCGCATGTTCCTTCACTGTTTCGGCCGTCTTGGCGCTCATTTCGCCGACCTTCTCTGCCAGATCGACGGATTGCTCCTTCAAGCGCTCTCTGGCGAAAGCGAGATGATCGACCTGCCCGTCCAAGCCCGGCTGAATTGAAGGCGTACGCAACAGGCTGAATAGTCCTGCTCCGATCAACGCGGTCGCGATTGGCGGACGGTGAAGGAACCGCCACGCGAGACCAGCCCCAATTACCAATGCGGCGCCAGGATTCGCGGCAGCCTTTGCCTTGAGATCCTCGATGATCTCCAGCGCCGTCGACTGCGCGGTCGATCTGGCTTTCGCGACCAGCGCATCCTTGGCCTCGAGCGCCTCTTGCTTCAGTTCGTCGGTAAACTCGGATACCGTATTTGGCGAGCGCAGCGTCGACAAATCTTCCGCGAGCCTTGCGCGGGCTGCCTCAACGTCGTGTTCGAGTTGGCGGAGATTTGCCTCGCCCATCACGAACCTCGCTTTCCGCTGGACTGGCCGGATCTGCCGGACCGGGAAGCACCCGGCCGTTGTGACTGATCCGAATTGGCCGATTTATCTATCGACCGGCCCATGCTACCCGGGGCCGATTGGCCGCGCGATACGCCTGAGGTCGCCGACGGCGACTCAGCCGACCCGGCTTGCTGTTCGCCCGACAAGGTGCTGCCGAACTCGCCAGCCACGTCGCTCACGACATCCTTGAGGCCATCAGCATTAAGGCCGCGCTCCTCGGCAGCGGTCCTGAGCCTTTCGCGCGCCTTCACCGTCGACTCCTTCAACCGTTCGCCGACTTTCTCGGCGCTGTTCGTCAACTGCTCTCCAGCTGGGCCGAGTGTCCGCTTTTCAAAATCCGTGGGGCGGAAGGCTGCAGCGACAGCTGCCCCTGTGGCGAGGCCGAGCAGCGCCAGCGTCAGTGGCTGCTCTTCGACTACGCGGTTCACCGTCTCTTGGAAAGTTGATTGGGCTCGTCGCGCGACCCGCTCCGATGTCTCAGTGACGTTGCGTCGCGCCTCGTCGACGTATTCCGACGCGGACGAAGCGTAAGCGCTGGCCGTGGCCGCGACCTTGCCGCCGAGGTCCGAGGCATGCTCCCGTGCATTGTCTGCCGTCTCCGAAGCGTCCTCCTCAATGCTTTTCCACCGGCGCCTCTGGCCGGCGGTGTTCGAAGACCTTGGGTGAACGCTTCGCTGGCCCTTGCTTCCGCGGGTTTCATCAGCGTGATCAAAGCCGCCGCTGGCCCATGCCCCCCCGCGGCGCATCAACAGCGCGCAGCCGGCTGCAACGAGAAGAAGACCTTCCGGGTTGTTTTTGGCGGCGCCGATGAGCCATTCCGCCGTTCCGATGTTGGTCGTATGCGCTTCGCGGCTCATGTTAGATGCTCCTTGGTTATCGATATATCCTGTTTGATCTGATGGATTGATCGCGTGGGCGTCATCTCCTTTTGCGCATCCATGCGGCCCTTGTAGTAGGCGAGCGCTCCAGCTGCGGCCACGACGCCGGCAACGATCAGGCAGGACCAGTGCATTACGATCCCAAAGCTAGCTATCCAGAAGACGACGGCTTGCACTGTCAGCAATCCAGCGATCAGCCCAAGCACCCCGGCAGCGGACATCCAGATGCCGGCCCGAAGCTTGGCAAAAACGTTTTCAGACAGCTCCGCCCGGGCCAGCCGCAGCTCCTTTTGCACGAGGTCGGCAAGATCCGCCGCGGCGTCGGATAGTGCTCGTGGGAGCGTGGAATTCTTGAGCTGATCATGTGCCATTAAATTCGCTCGCTGCTTGCCGGTTGCGCCCGCGCACGGGCTCATTGGAGCGCGACGACGCCGGCGACGCGCTCTTCAGCGTCCGAAATGTCAAGAACCCCGCAAGGGCAGCAAGCCCGAAAACCAATCCGGGCTGGCGCCTAGTCAAATCGGAGGCGGCGCGGACCAGCTGATCGACCGACTGGTCCCGCAGATCGTCTGCGTAACCATCGATCCTGTTCGCAAACGTACGAACCACACCGGCGACTAAGGGCGCGCTTTCGTCGAGGTCCTCGGCTGCGCGTTTCGTCGAACTCGCGAGCTGGCCCATCACCTCGGCACTGCTGCCGACCTGACGGTCTAGCATTTCCTTCACCTGGTTGGTAACTGTTGACGCACTATCCGAGGCCGCCTGCTTGGCCGTATCAACTGCTTGTTGAGCCATGTCGGAGGCTTTCGAGACCGCGTCGCTCACGGTTGCCCCAATGTCCTTGTTTGCAATGTCCTCAACAGGTGTTTTGGTCGCGGATTCTCGTTCCTTGTTTTGGCTGTTCATGGTTTCCTCCATTGACAGGCAAAACTGCGGCAAAACCCTTTAGTTCCGTGGAGCTGCTCAAAGAAGCTACCCTTGCGCGCGGATACGTCTCAGCACAGACCAAAGTGCTTCCACGAAATTGGCTTCCCGGCTGTTTCATAGGAGTCAACTATCACCGGTCTCGCTTCGCGATAATTGAGCTATCGGCAGCGATCCTTGTGGCAGCCCGGACCAAGGGGCGGTATTTCGCCGTCCAGTCATGCCCCCAGCGGTAGGGTCTCAGTTTGAATTTCGGCTGTGGGTGGAAGCGGACTGCTGAGACCGGGACCTAGCGGCTTGCCCCGCCACCAAAAGCCATTCGAAACCCAAGGGCAACGATGAAGAAGCCTGCGATCCGCTGCTGCCAAAGCTTCATGCGGGGCCGCGTCGTGATCCACGAACCGATGCTGCCCGAAGCCATGGCATAAGTTCCTAATACTAACGCGCCCGTCATTTTCTGGGTTTCGTCTAACAGGAGCTGTTGCAGGCTCACGGGCCCTCCATGCGGATCAACAAATTGAGGAGGAGGCGATCATGAAGGTGTTGGGCCAAGGGTTCACTAGGTTTGCGATCATTCCTTCCCGGGCTGCCGCAAGTCGACTGACTTGACGTGGGTCCTGCTGGGCTGCGGGCTTCCCGAACGTGAAGATCAGCCGTAGTCCTAGCCGAACGAGATAGGCTGCTCCCATCCATTGGAGCGTCGCGAAGCAAACGGGGACGCTCGTACGAGCTAGGAACGCCGACCGCGATAAGGGGAAGTTGCATCACGCCCGCGCCGGCTGTCGTCCCAGCCCAACTCGGCGCCCTGTCCAATCCACGCGCCATCACCAGCATGTTATCAGACCTCGATGGCATCTGCAGTATGATGACCGTTCGAACGAATGTTATCCAGATCGCGGGATCGATGAGCTTTCTCCTTTCGTAGTTGGACCCCTTGACCGAACTATAGCGTCCGCGTCGCTGGTCAACGACCGACATCGACACTGGCGAACGTCCGCACGTGGCGGTAAGTCGGGTCGTCAAGCCGAAATTCAAACTGAGACACCACGCCCCGGCGGGTTAAGAAGCGGAGGCCGTCGGCGTCTTTTATGATCTGCGTGCGGTAGCCGTCGAACTTGGCCGCGTGAATTCAATCTTTATCCTCGGGAGGATGGTCAACCCAGGGTCGGCATCTGAACCCCACGCCACAGGTGCGAACTAAATCGCGACCGCCCGACTTAGGTTGCGGAACATTTTAGCAAAATTGAATGTTTAGTGGAAGTGACAGCTATCGGAGCTTGGCCCGCCGATTGTCAACAGACGGCACGGAACAGCCGCCGAGCATGAGGCCTGCCATTTCTATATCTGCCCACGGTGCGGACAGGCTGTGGCATGCGCGACCTGCGCCAGGTGGTCTGGCACCAAAAGATCGAGCACGAGCCGCTTGAGATGGAGGCTTAGGCCATGCCCGCGAGTATGAAAGTCGACGATGAAGTTTCGCTCTCCATCACAATCCTGAAGGTTTTGGACAACGGCATGTCGAGCGTGAGCATACCCTCTTACAGCTTCCCCTTTTCAATCGACACACCGACCAGAGCAAAGGCCGGCCAGAAGGTCGACATCACAGGATTTGTGAGGCGGATCGATGACGCGAAGGGCAGGTTGACGGTTCGGATCGAAGGCGGAGGGCTCGTCAGTGCCGATATCGAAGCACTATCACGTGGGCCGACAGCGACAGTCCGCAAGTCTCGGTGACATCCAAACCGACCCCATCACGCCTGTGCGCTCCCCGTTTTGCTGCAACCAGTCGCCGGCTCGCGCCTCGACAGCCGCTTCGTCCGCAGCCGGCGGTTTGGCGTTCGAAGCGCTATTCACGAGTGATCGGGGCCGGAAGTTCTGTTTGTGTAAACCCTCGTTCTCCGCGACTTGATGCGCTTTCGGCGCCGCTCCGTTCGGCCGAGCGGCCCAGCGTGTCGGCCATCGCGGCACCTCGCGCGCCGATCGGCTGCGGCGCGCCGGTTGTGGTGTCCTTGGCCGTCTGGTGTTCCATCTCGGAGTTGAGCTCGGCTCCGACGATCAGGATCATGACTGAGATCCAGGTCCACATCATGAAGCCGATGACGGCGCCGAGCGTCCCATACGTCGCGTTATAGTTGGCGAAATTCTCGAGATAGAAGGAAAACCCGATCGAGGCGGCAAGCCACACGACCGTCGCGAGGCCGGCGCCCCAAGTCAGCCACCGCCACGTCGCTTTCTCGCGGCTGGGACCGTAGCGGTAGATAAGCGTGATACCTGCCGCCACCGCGACCAGCATCACGGGCCAGCGCAGGATTTTTATCAGTGTCTCCGTCCAGCTGCCCAGATTGAGGAGCGCGAGCGCCGCAGGGACAAGCCCGACCGAGACCAGGAACGCGATGCCGATGAAGATGGCGCCGAGCGTGAAGGCCAAGGCCAGCAGATTCAACCGGACGAGGCTGCGCTTTTCGGTCTCCTCATAGGCGATGTTCATGGCTTCGAAGATGATCGTTGGCGCTCCAGAGCGCGACGGCGAGGCCCAAGATGAAGCCGAAGGTCAAAGCGCCGGTATTCTGTTGGGCAAGGGATCCAAGCTGTGACCGGATAAGATCGAGCCCGCCCGACGGTAGAACGCCGCTGAGGAAAGCGATGTGCTCGGCGATTGTTTTGGGATCGGCGACGAAGCCGTAAATCGAAACGAAGGCGGCAAGTGCAGGAAACAGCGCCAGAAGCAGGTAGAACGTGGTTCCTGCTGCGATCAGTGGGACTCGGTCATCGCTTACTTCAGCTATCACCCGCCAAAGGATGTCTTTCCAGCCTTTGGTCGGAATCTGCGTGGGCCGCACCGCATCTCGCCCGCGGCCCGGCTGCTGCGCCCGCCGCCCGCTATGCACCTGTTTTGCGTGGAAATTGTTGGGCTTCTCGTTTGCCATGGCTCCGGTCCGCCTGTCTATTCGTCATGTAACGTGCAGGTCGGCCAAAGGATGCAAGCTGCAACTGCCGAGACCCCGCGCGCGGCTCTACTTCGCGGTCGGTCATGAACGCCTCTCGATGGCCGTTTGGGTATACCTCATGGCATCTGGCTCAGAATTAGGGCAAGCGGATAGCCCCATAGGATTAGGGCAAGCGGATAGCCCCATAGGCTGGGTCAGAAATACGCCGCAGCAACCGTTTGGTTGTGGTGGTAGCGAAACTGCCCATTGTCGGACGGTGCAAAAATCAGACGCAAAACAGTCGCTTTAATCTTTAATCCGGGACTTTTTGCGAAAACCAGGCCGCCGGAATCGACGCTAAGCGGAAGCTCGCTTGCTCCGGGTCAATTCACCGCCATGACCCTGAGCTGCCCTTCAGTCCAGTCTCGCCGTTGCCCGCAATTAACCCATCTCGGCCATTCGCGGCATAGCCAGAATGACTGAGTTTTACCCTAGTCTTCCTCCCGAAAATCCTGCAGCGAGGCATGGCGCAGATTCTCCTCGCCTGAAGGAATAATCACTTGCGGCCGAGGAGTATGAAACGTGCGGTGCCCCCCGCCGCGGCGACAGCCTTCGCTATTCCTTCTTGTCGGCCAGCGCCCGTAGTGCCGAGACGTCATGCAGCAATAACCTGCTGCCGCGCTTTTCGATCAGGCCTCTCTTGGCGAGGTCGCTCAT
>NZ_JAMYPO010000087.1:0-7599 GCF_040320365.1 Mesorhizobium sp. M0701 | reverse complement strand
TGGCCGCAGGGTTTGTCGAGGTCGTCAGCTGGCCGATGTTGTAGAAGCCCGCCGCCGCCTGATCGTAGGTGTTCTGCGTCAGCGTGACCGCACTGCCGCCCGACGGGGTCGCCGTCTTCAGGGTCAGCCGGTCCATCTGGTCGTAGGCCAGGGCGGTGACGGTGCTGCGGGCATCGGTCTGGCTGGTCAGCCGGTTGGCGACGTCATAGACATAGGACCAGCTGCCGAGATCGGGATCCGTTGCAGAAAGCCGGTTGCCGACCATGTCATAGCTGTAGCTCCAGCTCGAGCCGCCGGGATCGCTGAACCCCGATCAGCCGGCCAAGCACATCGTAGCTGCGGCCCTCCGTCAGATTAAGCCCGCCGAGATCGCGCACGATCTGCACGACATCGCCGCGCGTCGAGGACACGCTCTTGCTCTGCCGCGTGGTCGTCGCATTGATCTGGTCGGTCTGGGTGACCGCGTAAAGCCGCGGATTGGTGCCCGTGCCGCTGTCGAGGCTGTGGGCAAAGACCGTCTGGCTGGCATCGGCATAGACGGTCTTCGCCAGCCGGTCGTTCCAGTCGTAGGAGCTGGTCGTCCACTGCGCAGTGTCGCCGACAAAGCGCGGGAAGGCGGTGCGCAGCACATTGCCGCGCAGGTCGTAGTCGGTGTCGACAAGGCGCTTGGCGCCGGCCGTCGTCTCGCCGGGCGTTTCCACCCGATAGACGCGGCCAAGCCCGTCGTAATAGGAGCGGACAAAATCCTCGCCCGCCCCATTGGGCAGCGGCATCAGCTTGACCAGCGCCTGTGTCGCCGGATTGCCCTCGTTCTCGAAGCGCGTCTTGGCATAGGCGCCGGTGACGCTTTGCGAGACCTGATAGGGCCGGCAGAACGGATCGTAGGTGAAGGTCTTGATCAGGCCGTTGACGTCGGTCTTCGTCGCCGGCAGCCCGCACACCGCATTGTAGGTGGCGCTCAAGACGAAGCGGGTGTCGGCGCTCTGGCCGCCGGTGGCAAAATAGCGGGGGCTGCGCTCGGTCACCGGATAGAGGTGATAGGCCGCGTCATAATCCCATTCGGTCTTGTGGCCGAGGCCGTTCGCGGCCGAGACCTTGTTGCCGTAGGTGTCATAGGCAAAAGTCTGGTTCACCTCCTTTTGCGGCGATCCATAGTAATCGGAGAAGCTGCGCTTGCGGGTGACGTTGCCCTTGATTGGCGGCGTGGCATTGGCGCCGGTGTTGCCATCATAATAGGTCTCGTCATAGCCGATATAGGGGAAGCTGGTGTCCAGCCCGGCGCGCACCGTCTGGCTGCTCGCCAGCGAGACGATGTAGGCGCTCGTGTTGGGCGCAAAGCTCGCCACCGTCCATGTCTCGTCGCCGCCGACGTCGGTGCGGCCATAGTCCTTGACGCTGGTGACGTTGTTGTAGGCGTCGAACGCCCGCTCGACCCTGAGGGTGCGTGCAATGTTCTCGGTCAGCGTCGTGTCGGTCGCAATGTTCTGCACGGTATAGGGATTGGTCGCCGTATTGACCGCATAGGTCTCGGCGACCTGCTTGTGGACGGTGCCGGCGCCATCCTTCCAGACCGTCAGCGACGGCAGGCCGTAGCTTGCCAGGTCCTGCCGGTAGGTGGTCTCGATCTTGGAGGCCGCCGTCTCGCCATTGGCCAGCGGTTTTGTCTCGACGATCGAGGCGAAGCCCAAAAACTTGCGCGCCGCCGGATCGTATTTGCCGCCGGCATAAGCATACGTGCTCACCGAAGTCTGGCCGCGGCCGTTGCCGACCGAAAGTCTTGTCACCGCATGCACAACCTGCGGCAGGTAGGTGTTCGCCCAGGTCGACGACGGCGCATACTCCACCGCGACCGTCCCGCCGAGTTCCGTCACGACGCTGCGCAGCAGGTTCGGATTGCCCGCGCCGGGGGCCGAGATGAACATGTGGTCTTTGTAGTCGGTAAAATCTGGCAGGCCATCGCCATTGAAATCGCCTATGGCAACGCCGGCATTCATTCTGGCCGGAAGTGTGAATTCCACCGGCCCCATCGCCGTCGACGACGGACGCAGCGAGAAGACCCGGATCGTGTCGGCCCTCCGCGCCGTCAGTGTGCCACCGATGGTAATGACGTCCATGCGGCCGTCATTGTCGAAATCGCGAAGAACGGCGGACGTTCCCGGTATCGAGGAAACCGTGTACTCTTTGAATCCGACACCGGTCGACAGCCAGAGTCTGACGCTGTCGTCACTGCCCTTGTAGTGGAAAATGTCGGTCGCGCCGTCGCCATTCACATCGGCCAGAACACAGGTGCCCAACTCTCCAAACGTCGAGCAGCTGGGGGAAAATGAGGGATCGACGGCCTCCCATGTGCCGTTTGACAGGACACCCTTCTTTACATTTCCGCCCAGTAACGGCGTTAATAACGGCTGCTGGTGCCCATTGCCGAGGAAGTCGCCGACACCGATCAAGCCGTTTATCTCGCTGACACCATTGACGGTATCTATGCCGTCAGCATCAGCGTCGGCGACAACAAACGAGCCGGTCGAGAGCGCGTCACATAGGGCGTCATAGCTGGCCGGCACGACGGGGCCGAAGAAGAGCGATGATTTACAATTAGCATTGGTCAACGCGAGCTGAGCATTTGTGATGACAAACGCACCGCGTGTTCCCGTCGTCACCGTATGGCCGTCATCGGAGGTCGTTGTCACCGTGTCCGCAAAGTCCATTGTGCCTTTGCTGGCCAAGAACCTACCGGGCTTGGACGAATATCTGCCGTCATACGCTGCGTTAAGGCTTGCCGAAATTGTATCGATGAGTGCGCCATTCGAATCGAATTTATATCGGTACTTTGTTCTGCTGGCGGTTCTTTGCCCGGTTGGGGATTCTCCTTGCGTGGCTCTGTCGCCAAAGATTTCGTCACGACCGTCAAAGTCCAAATCGCCGACCTCGTTTGGTGCTCCCTCAATGAGGAGCAAGCCTGTGAGGAGGGAGGCATCGACGGTCGCATAAACCCCATCGGTATTCTGATAGGTCATCTGGCCGACCAGCTTTGCGGTGCCGCCGGTGATGGTGCCGTCGGCGGCGATTGCCGCATCGGTGCCGTAGCGGGTGACAGCGGTCAGTCGTGAGGCATTGGAGAACGGCGCCTGGTCGTAAGTCAGCTTGTAGGCGCCGCGCAGCGCGCCAGAGACCGTGACGCCGATCGCCTTGATGCGCTGGCTGGTCTCGGAGATGTCGCGGCCATTGCCCATCAGGATCAGGTCGGGCCGCGTCTCCAGATAGAATTTTACCACAGTGCCGTTGTAGCTGATCGTGTCGGGATAGCAGACCGGGCTTGCCGGACAGGTGTAGCTGTAGGCAACATTGTTGCCATTGGTGTCGGTGACCGAGCTCAGCAGCCAGCGATAATTGTAGGCCAGATCATAGGCTGGGTTGGCAATAGTAGCGCCATCCTTGCCTGGGATGGTCGGGGAAGGGCTGAGATTCGCAACCGCCGCGAGCGAGCGGAAGGTCGAGATGGTGCCGTCACGATCGGTCACCTTCCATTCATTGGTGGTGCTGTTGAGCGCAATGCGGCGATAGGATTCGTTCTCCGTCGCATGCGTGCCGCCGGTCGAACACGACGGCGATACCATGCCGGCCGCGCAGGCGACCAGCTGTTGGCCGTCGAGCAGGTAGATGTCGGTGGCATCGAAGGCCGGCATGCCATAGCCCGGGCTTGCCCGCTCGATGACGTCGAAACCGCCAAGGCCCCAAGCATGGCCCAGCCAACCCTGGTAGAGGCCGCCGAGCTTGGTCCTGCGCGAAGACTCGTAGGTAAGCGCGATCGACGGCTCAATGCCGTGAAAGTCCGGGACATCGACGCCGATGGCATAGCCCAGATTGCCATTGCCTGAACTCTTCGGCAAATCCACCTTCGGCGTGCCGATCGCCTCGGCATCGCCGCCGTCGGTGGTCGTCGTCGTCGCCAGCGTCGTTGCGGCAGCATCTTCCGGTGCGGCTTCTGTGTCGGTCGTTTTGACCGCCGTGCCGGTCTTGGCATCGGTGGCCTCGGTCTCAGCCGGCTTGCCGTCGACCTTGGCTGCCGCATCCGGACTATCGCCCGCGGGCGCAGCATCTCCCGTCGCACCCGCTGCGGGCGGTGCCCCCGCATCATCCGTGCCGGAGCCCGTTCCCGAGCCAAGTGCTGCCCCGCTATTGCCGAAGCCCCCACTCGCGCCAACATCAGGCGAAGTCCCTTGCGCCTCCTGCGCAAAGGCCGCCATCCCTGCGGAGTTACTAATATAAGAAACGAAAGATGTATCTGCGCCGAAGACGCCGGCGGCAAGCAATGCCGCTCCCACAAGCAACTTGTTCATGATTCCCCCGAGCCCAAGTTGCTTACTTCTACTCAGCCCCAGCCAAACGAATACGACACCAAGTCGTCACAGAGGGAATATCCACAGGGAAATTTTGTGGAGGACTGTGAGAGGCTATCTTTCAAACACCCTCAGCCGAGAGCGGTAGCCATCGAACTGACCTCGTGAGCCCATCCGTCGCCCTGGGGCGGCTTGGCGACCAGGGTAGGCATCATCGGCGGAATGAACGCGAGCCGGCCGGTACTCACAATTTACGCACATTAGAGAATTAGGCGCTCGGCCTATATTAGCCACAGCGAAGATAACGTGATTCAGCACGGAAACCAAAACGCGACAGTTTGCGTTGCGGATGAATGACGAGGATCAGAACCGACAACATCGCTACCGGCTACCAAGGCAAGCCGCATGACGGGCCAGTGGAGGATGAATCGAAGCACTTCGTCTACTGCCCAGTTTGCGGTCAGACGTTCGACGCGCGCGATCTTGGACAGGTGTTTCATCACGCCGAGCCGCAGCACACCCCGCTTCCCGCAGAGCAATAGTCCCGCTAGTTCAGCGCCCGGGGCCGGCCAAGCCTGAAAGCCTTAAGTGCGGCAGCGATGCCCATCATCACCGATTGCTTAGCATAGTCGAGCACCCGCAGCGTGCCCGGCTCGTCGCCGCCCACGCCGCAGATCGGCAACACCTGGTAGTCGTCGTCGACCGCAAAATTTCGCCGTTGGCAGTAAAATCGTATTCGGGAAAAAACAGCTCTTCAGGAATGCCTCGAGCCCCCGCGCAGGGCCGATTGCGACCGCGCGCCTGACGGCGGCAGGATGATGAAGCTGTCGACCTCGTCCCGGCAGGCGTGCCGGAAATGTCGATGGCGAAATCGATGAGAACCTACGCGCTGTGTAAGGGCATCAGGCATTTCATCTGTAGCCCGGTCCCTCCCAAAGCACACACGAGGCGTGCCAGCCCGAAGCTTTGTCGATCAATTGCTTCGACCAAACGTTGCGAATACCTGACGCCCGATTTCCTTCTTCTAGTTTGGCGTTTTCTTCGGCCGTGCCTACTCCGAAGCGCCATATAATGCCGGCCTCGTTTGGCACCCAGACGATTTTCATCGAGTAAACCGCTGCGGTTCCGGAGATGCTATCGATTCGGCAGTCAATGGACGCCGGCATCATCCCTTTTGCTTTCATCTTGCGGCTTTCGGTGATCACGGTCTCAGCCTTCATCCGCACACTTTCAACCGCGTTGGGAGGCAAATCACTGTTGGGCGTTGCGGCGACCAATGTCACCATCAAAGCGACTGCCTGAAATGTCATCTCCCGACCCCTGCCCCCACTGAATGTTCTCATTCCGCTCATGATCGGGAGTGCAGGTCAATCGCGTCCGACAAACGCAAAAAAGCGCTGTCAACACCAACTTCTTGCGATGGATTTGCCCTGCGGACTAGGCAATCTCGGAGCGAAGGAGTGATCGCCATGACCGTCCTCGCCTACAGCCTCGCCGCCGACGCAAAGGGAACGTGGCGACTCGTCTTTGTGCCTGACGATCTGCATCTCTATGTGGAATTCAGCCGGCCAAACGCTGAGTCAAATCCGGTGGACTGGCTGAGCGTGGATGATTTCCTTGCCCGGCGCCCTAAAGGCGCGCTCCACAAGGATGCGCTCGATCGCTTAGTTGCTCTCATTTGCCAAGCGATGGGCGACCCGAAAACGCAAAAAAAGCCCGCCGCACCTTTCGGCTCGGCGGGCGATCAGTCGTTCACCAAGCACAGGTGTGGGCGGGAGATCGGGTGTGCCCCGTGCACGGATCGTTGAAAATCATACGCGCGTCGGCGCCGCCGCGTCTACCAACCGGCAGTTAGGACGACTTCCTGCCTATGTTTCACTGGCCTACCGGCAGTCCGGGTCGTCGCCGGACGCAACTTGCCGATACCGGAAGTGATTGCGGATGTGTTCGTTGAAATAGCGGCCCTTGGCAAAGGCGGCTTTGAACGCGGCGAAGGTCTCCGGCGGCACGTCCTCAAACTCGTATCGTTTGCCGCTGGCGACGAACCACACCGAGAGCATTCTGCTATCCGGATCGTATTCGGTTTTGCGTATCGAGGTAGACGGCATGACGGCGGCTCGATCAAAGGGAGTCAACGATCGGTTGGGCCGTCGCGTTCCTGGTGATTTGTGAGCGCGCGACGTCACCAAATTCGGCTCCTTCGCTGGATGTATGTGCAGAACGATCCTGGCGACCTTCTCCAGTCAGCGTCCTCAGGCGACGACGTGAGCATCCGAAGCTAGAGCGGGATGAATTGAGGCTGAATCGGCGGGAGATTCCCTTAGGCGGGCAAATCTGATTCAACCTTCTTGCTGGGCAAGGAGGTCAGCATGGATGGGCAAGCCTTACTCGATGGATCTTCGCGAACGGGTTGTTGCGTCGGTTGAGCGGGAGGGGCTGTCGCGGCGGCAAGCCTCGGCGCGCTATGGGGTTGGTATCAGCACCGTCATCAGATGGGTGAGCCGGTTGCGCGAAACGAACAGTCTTGCGCCGGGCAAGATGGGCGGGCACAGGCCGAAGAAGATTGCCGGTGAGCATCGGGAGTGGCTGCTGGTGCGCTGCCGGGCCGCGGATTTTACGCTACGCGGTCTTGTGATCGAGCTGGCCGAGCGCGGCTTGAAGGTCGATTACCGCTCGGTGTGGGAGTTCGTCCACGCCGAGAAGCTCAGTCACAAAAAAAGACGCTGATCGCGGCTGAGCAGGATCGCCCGGATGTGGCGCGCCGGCGGGCACAGTGGGCAAAGTATCAGGACCGTATCGACCCTTCCCGCCTGGTGTTCATCGACGAGACATGGACCAAAACCAACATGGCGCCGCTCAGGGGATGGGCGCCGCGCGGCGAAAGGATCAAAGCCAAGGTGCCGCACGGCCATTGGAAGACCATGACGTTTCTGGCGGCGCTGCGCCATGACCGTGTCGATGCGCCATGGCTGATCGACGGACCGATCAACGGCGAGCGTTTCCAACTCTATGTCGACAAGGTTCTCGTCCCAATCCTCAAGCCAGGCGAGGAGCGTGGTCGGGTGCTGACATGTGTCCGGCCTCTGATGCGGCGTTCCACATGCCGCGGGCCCGTATGGGAGTTCGCGGAGTGGGTCCAATTCAATCTCGCGTGCTCAAGGCACGTATCCATGATCTGGTTTTCCCGATCCCGTCTCGTTGACCGTTGCGCCATACTCTCCGTTTGACCTTCTCACACTTTCGAGGCCTTCCGGCCGAGCGG
>NZ_JAMYPO010000086.1:0-9068 GCF_040320365.1 Mesorhizobium sp. M0701 | reverse complement strand
ATCGTTCCATGATGTCGGGCGAAACGGCGGGCCGCAGAAAAGCGCGATGGGCCGAATGACCAATGCGCTCCCTGTCAAAACAGCGCCAGAAACAGGCGAACGGCTTCGGCCGCTCTACGTCCCACGGGCAGAGGCGATCACGGTCCAGAGGGCCATTGATCTGTTCAGGCACGACTACAACGTAAGCGAAGACACACTCAGGCGGCTGGTGATCAAGCACCGTCTTCACAACCAGACAATGCCCGGTGCTCCGTGGAGAATAAGCGCTCCCGGTTTGGCTCTGTCGCTCGCCGGCGATGATGATGCGCTTGCGCGGTTGAGGCAGGACGTCGCGAGCACCGGACGCCGTCAGTGCCTCATCGCGAGTTCGGACCATGGCTGCGCGACCAGCCTATCACCTACGATTTGGCTTTGAAGGCGATCGTTGCGCATACGGGCCTCTTCAATCAGGGCTGGAAGGACAGTGCCGATGCGATCTTCCATACCGACGGCACTGTTCCCAAAGGACCGATCGCCTTAGTCGAGGTGCAAGGTTACGTCTTCGCAGCATACCAACCGCGCTGAACGCTCGCACCTACCAAGCCGGACAGCGCTACTGGTCGCTGCATGTTGCTGCCATCGCGCGCGCGGCGTTAGCGCCAACATAAGGAAGACGTGGGCTTGAGGCCCCACACCCCCACTCCGTTCCGCTTCGCGGACGGATATGCTTGCTCCCTCGGTCGTGCGGCACTATCCGGTGTTGAGCCATATTGCTTTTGAGAATGAAGGATGCGGCTGATCGCCGTCGCATAGCGGCTGATCTCGGCGTCGATCTGGCTGGGGTAAAGCCTCGGCGTTCGAGCTTCTTCCGCTCCTGTGACTTGTCGATGCCCGGATTAGAACCGACAACATCGCGACAGGCTATGAGGGCAAGCCGCATGACGGGCCGGTAGAGGACGACTCGAAGCACTTCGTCTACTGCCCAGTCTGCGGCCAAACGTTCGACGCGCGCGATCTTGGACAGGTGTTCCACCACGCTGAGCCGCAGCACGAGCCGCTTCCGGTCGAGTAATAGTCCAGCTAGTTGAGCTCTGGCGGCAGACCGACGTTGAGACCCTTCAGCGCGCCACCGACGTACGTTGAATGAGAAAAGGGTGCTGCGTGCACCGCGCCTTCCCCGCGCGCCGATGCTCCACCTGGACCGCAAAAAAGTCCCGCCGCACTGCCAGAACGGCGGGACCGATCAAACGCTTTGCACCAGGCGGGGGGATGCGGGGGGTTGGGCTTGCCAAGTGAGCGCGGACCGTAACCAACCCTAAGCGCAACAGCGGCAACGCGTCCACCAACCGCCGGTTGGAGCGACAGGACGATTGAGCCGCCGGCAGGTCAGGTCATCCCGAATCGCTATCGCTCGCAACCAGACGGTAGCGGAAATTGTTGCGGATGTGGTCGTTGAAATAGCGGCCCTTGGCAAACGCGGCCCGGAACGCGGCAAAGGTTTCCGGCGGTACCCCCTCAAATTCGTACCGCTTGCCGCTGGCGACGAACCACACCGAGAGGGTCCTTCTATCCAGATCATATTCCATGTTGCGGATCGAAGTAGATGGCATGAGCACCACAGGCCGAGGCCCGCGCTTGCGGGGAGCGCGGGCCGATCGGGATACCGATCTGCAGCAATACCTGGAGGGGGAGGACGCTGCGTGCACCGAACTTTCGCGGCGGTCCCGTGTTCCCAATCGAGATACACAAAAAGCTAGCTGCACCTTTCGGCATCACGCGGACGTTGGATTTCTGAGAAAGCGCGAGCGTCAATTTTCCCGTGAGATAGGCACGCTCCACGGCGAAAGGAGTGCCCCGCCATGACCGTCCTCGCCCACAACCTTGCCAATGACATCAAAGGATCGTGGAGGGTCGTCTTCGTGCCGGACGAACTGCATCTGTACGTGAAATTCAGCCAGCGAGACGCCGACACAAAGCCGGTTGATTGGATGAGCGTTGATGATTTCCTTGCATGGCGGCCGAAAGGCGCACTCCACAAGCGAGCGCGCGACAGCTTGGTTTCGCTCATTTGCAAGGCGTTGACAGGGCGATGAGACAAGGGAGAACCCGCGCCGAGATCAAGTGCGAGCGCCGCGGTGGGATTCGACGTTCCGAAGGCACCGCGACGATGCCGCCAACGCGATAGCTAAAGCTCTTATCGGTGAGGCGCGCGGGCTTTGCTTTGAAGCGTCAGCGGAGCGACATTTGCACCTTTCGCTCGGTGATCGCATCTTGATCCTGACGTGATGAACGCACTGGCTGATTACGCTGGGCGGCGCGAGGTGGCCCGTCTTGCGGTTATGCTCGATCTGGGCAAGCTGCTGCGCTGGATATTCAAAACCGTTGCTCCTGAACTCAGCGCAGATAGCGAATCGTCCAGGTTTCCTGGGAATCGACGACCATGTTTGAGCATGAATCCGCCAACCTGCTGACGATGCATGACCAGTGTATCGACCGCCGCTGAGCAGGCGCACACCAGATCCCGCATGGGCACCCCGAGGCGAGAGGATAAAAGCCAAGGCGCCGAACGACCATTGGAAGATCGTGACCTTCCTGGCGGCGCTGCGCCACGACCGTGTCGATGCACCATCGCTCATCGACGGACCGATCAACGGCGAGAGGTTCAAAATCTATGACGACAAAGTTCTCGTCCCCCCTCAACCCCGGCGACATTGTCGTCATGGATCATGCCTCGGCAGGCGAAAAGTTCAGCGGGTTAACGCTCGGATAAAGAGGATGGTGCGTCGCACAAAAATATTGCAATGCACTACAAATGCCGTAACGTCAGTTTCGTAGATGAATGAGACGGCTTTTGTGAAGGGCCGCCCGCTGAAAAGGATGGAAACTATGGCCAAGACCGCTGACACCGTTGAAAATTCCGAATTCCCGACCTTCGACCCGTCGATGGCTACCGACCAGATCCGCGCTGTCGCCGAAAAGGGCCTCGAGCAGTCGAAAGAAGCCTATGCGAAATTTGCCTCAGGCACCGAGACGACCCAGAAGGCGCTGCAGTCGAGCCTCGAAACCTCCAAGACCGTCGGCAACGAGCTGTCGCTGAAGACAATTGCTGCTCTGCGCGCCAATACCGAAGCCGGCTTCTCGCACCTCGAAGCCCTGGTTGCCGTGAGGGCGCCCTCCGAGTTCCTCGAGCTGCAGGCTGCCTTCTTGCGCAAGCAGGTCGAACTGACCGTAGAGCAGGCCAAGGAATTTCAGGCCGTGACGACCAAGGCTGCCGAAGATATATCCAAGCCAATCAAGGATGTCTTTGAAAAGGCGATGAAGGATCTCAAGGTCGCCTGATTGAGTCTAGGCGATCGGAGATACCCGCAAAACGACGCCCTTCTCCAGCCGCCTTTTTCTTTTGGGCTGACCGGCTATGTGTCTCTTACGTCAGCTTTGGAAGGCGGGCCTCGGTTTTTGATCGCTGGTCGTCTAGCGACACGTTCATGTCTCTGATGGCATCGACAATTTGCTCCAAGGCTATTCCGAGCTGACTTTGAGCGCGGACTGGCTCGCGCGGCGGAGCTTGCCGTCCAGGGCAACACCTATATGCGAGGTAGCCGAGAACGATCCGGAGCTTAAGCGCGCTATCGAGGCGGCAGAGCAGACCCGAGAGGGGCCGGCAGAAGTGCAGGGCAAAAGCCCTGCAAATGTCGATGCCGTGACCGAACAGCAGCGAGATCGTCGCCCCGAGGAGGCCGAGCGCCGGCCGGACGAACCGTCCGAACTGGGTCGACCGTAGATGCTACAAATCGGCTGCAGGATAAGTTAGACAGCGACAAGGAGGCCGCACAACGCGGCAGCGAAACGACGCGGACCGATCCGGCGCAACAGCATATCCCTCGCCTCGAGGAGTTGGAGCGCGACGAACTATAAAGAAGGGAACGCGACCGCGACGACCGGGTCCGTTAGAGGACCACGTTCAATCGACAGGTTTACGTTTACCAGAGCAACGACCCGAACGGTGACGAGGGGTTTGGCAAGCTATCTGTTTCGTTTTCTTCTTGGGCGCACTGCAGGTTGCTTAGGAAACGGTGTCTGGCTGGTACCAAAATTTCATGCAGTGGAGCAGCGAAACGCTGGCTTTTTTGGCCGGCTTATGGCCCTTCTGATAGTTGCGGCCCCTGACACTCAAGCCCGGCGAATTCTGCGACGGGTTCGCGGCTAACGGCAATCGCACTCATAATGAATGGTGCCAGTCCTCGGTCCGAACGCAATCAGGTCAGCGACGCCCGCAGGACTTTCGGCGGCGACACGCACTGCAGGCCCTTGAACATTGCAGGGGCATCTTAGGGAGGCACTCTCTCAGCGCGTTCGCCACTCACAGGTGCTGTGGCAAAATCCATTCATCGTAGCGAGTTGAGCTTCGATGCCCCAAGGGGCATGCAACGGCTCGAGGCGGAAAGGCTACATGACCTCCGGCATGGCGCTTGCCAGTCGACCGTCATCAACAAGCCCCTTCATCCCTGCGGGTGGCAATCACTTGGCCAACAGCGCCTGCCAATGGCTGGCCAAACAAGCGATATCGAGGCGCTCATGCCTTGGAGTTACCAGAGCTGAACGGCTTCAGCTGTCCGCTTACAGCTCACGCGCCGACAATATCGGTCCGACGCTCAACGCGCAATTCTAGGTTCGAGGGTGCCCGTATGGGCAGCCGTCGTCTGAGCCGATTGTTTAAGTAAATCGGCTGTTCCCCGTTGGCTTAAAAATTTCCCTGTGGATATTCCTATTGCGACGACTTGGTGCCGTATTCGTTTGGCTGGGGCTGAGTAGAAGTAAGCAACTTGGGCTCGGGGGAATCATGAACAAGTTGCTTGTGGGAGCGGCATTGCTTGCCGCCGGTGTGTTCGGCGCTGATACATCTTTAGTCTCTCATATTAGAAACTCCGCAGGGATGGCTGTCTTTGCGCAGGAGGCGCAAGGGACTTCGCCAGATGCTGGCGCCGGTGAGGGCCTTGGCAATGGCGGGGCAGCACTTGGCTCGGGGTCAGGCTCCGGCACGGATGATGCGGGCGCACCGCCCGCAGCAACTGCGACGGGAGATGCTGCGCCGGCGGGCGATGGTCCTGATGCGGCGGCAGAGGTGGGCACGACCGATCAGTCGACCGACAGCGAAGCCGCGCCCGAGGAGCCTGCCGCAACGACGCTGGCGACGACCACGACCTCCGAAAGCGGCGATCCCGAGGCGATCGGCACGCCGAAGGTGGATCTGCCGAAGAGTTCAGGGAACGGCAATCTGGGCTACGCCATCGGCATCGACGTTTCGGACTTCCATGGCATCGAGCCGTCGATCGCACTCACCTATGAGTCTTCCCGCAGGACCAAGCTAGGTGCCCTCTACCAGGGTTGGCTGGGCTATGCCTGGGGCCTTGAGGGCTTTGACGTCATCGAGCGGGCAAGCCCCGGCTACGGCATGCCGGCCTTCACCACGGGCGATATCTACCTGCTCGACGGCCGGGCGATGGTTGCCTGCGTGGGGGGCATGGTGTCGCCGTCGTGTTCGACCGGCGGCACGCATGCGACGGAGAATGAATCCTATCGCCGCATTGCGCTGAACGGCACCACCAACGAATGGAAGGTGACGGATCGCGACGGCACCGTCTCGACCTTCCGCTCGGTCGCTGCGGTGGCGAACCTGACGCCGACTGCCGGCACGCCGGCCTATGATCTGGCCCAAAACTATCGCTGGCTGCTGACCTCGGTCACCGACACCAATGGCAACAGCGTCGCCTATAGCTACACCTGCCCGGCAAGCCCGGTCTGTTATCCCGACACCATCAGCTACAACGGCACGGTGGTAAAATTCTATCTGGAGACCCGGCCCGACCTGATCCTGATGGGCAATGGCCGTGACATCTCGGAGACCAGCCAGCGCATCAAGGCGATCGGCGTAACGGTCTCCGGCGCGCTGCGCAGCGCCTACAAGCTGACCTACGATCAGGCGCCGTTCTCAAACGCCTCGCGCCTGACCGCCGTCACCCGCTATGGCACCGATGCAGCCATCGCCGCCGACGGCACCATCACCGGCGGCACCGCAAAACCGCTCGGCCAGATGACCTATCAGAATACAGATGGGGCCTATACGAGCGTTAATAGTGCGCTTGCAGGAGCACCTAACGAGACCGGCGATTTGGATTTTGACGGTCGCGACGAGATATTCGGCGACGGAATAACGAAATCTCAGAACAGCGGCGGCCACGATGGCAGCCCCAGCGACGTATGGACGAGAACAAAGTATATCTACAAATTCAACTCGGACGGAACGCAAGGCGGAACTGTATCACTGCAGCTTGATTCGATTTCAAAGCCCGTTGACGGCATTGACTACACTCCAAAGTATTTCTCTCGGCCTGGCCGGTTTCTCTCGACCAAAAACACAATGGACTTTGCGACTGCGGTAACGAGTAGTTCCCTTAACGGGGCGACCGGCGCAATTACGTATTCGACAACAAGATCGATCGTTCAGACAAACCCCCAGTTGTCGATGACAAAGGTTGGCTGCGCGCCGGCCGGTTACGAAGCGGTATGTGCGGCAATACCGGCATCTGCCGCAGGCGCTTTCGTAGCCGATGCCGATGGCAACGGAATCGACACGCTCGATAAGGGCGGCTCCCCCTTCGGCGTCGGCGACTTCCTCGGCAATGGCCGTCAGCAGCCGATCTATTCAACAGGCGACGACTCCGTAAAAAAGGGGGTGTTTTCAGTCGACAAATGGCAACCGGGCGGGACGTCGTTCAAGATTAGCTGCTCGACCGGCACGTGCGTGCTGGCCGATGTCAATGGCGATGGGGCGTCCGACATTGTCAGTTACAACGGAGGCGGCAGCATCCGGATATCCCTGTCGACCGGGGTCGGATTCAAGGACTATGCCAAGCACGATGCGGACGGAGACATTGGCATCCTGCGCGACTTCGACAATGACGGTCGGGTCGACCTCATTACGCTGAGCAACAGCAATCTTTCGACCCAATCCTACGCCACAGGCACAGTCAAGATTTACTTCCTGCAGCCCTCATCGACAGATTTCACGCCGGTCCGCTTTTATCTTCCTGTTGCGATGACTGCTGGATCGCCGGTCGGCGACTTCAACGGCGACGGCCTGCCGGATTTTACCGACTACAAAGACCACATGTTCATCTCGGCCCCCGGTGCTGGCAATCCGAACCTGCTGCGCAGTGTCGTGACGGAACTGGGCGGAACGGTTGCTGTGGAGTATGCGCCGTCATCGACCTGGGTGAACACCTACTTGCCGCAGGTGGTGCACGCGGTGTCAAAACTGTCGGTCGGCGACGGCCGCGGCCAGACGGCGGTGAGCACCTACGCCTATGCCGGCGGCAAGTACGATCCGGCGGCGCGCAAGTTTTTGGGCTTTGCCTCGATCGTCGAGACAAAACCGCTGGCCAATGGCGAGACGGCGGCCTCGAAGATCGAGACCACCTACCGGCAGGACCTGGCAAGCTACGGCCTGCCGTCGCTGACGGTGTGGAAGGATGGCGCAGGCACCGTGCACAAGCAGGTGGCCGAGACCTATGCGGTCAATACCGCGACAAAACCCTATTGGGTGCAGAACACGGCGACCGACACGACGCTGACCGAGAATCTTTCGCGCACTCTTAGGGTCGAGCGGGCGTTCGATGCCTACAACAACGTCACCAGCATCAAGGACTATGGCCGCACCGACGTCAGCGGCGACGAGACGTGGACGGTGGCGAGCTTTGCGCCGAACACGAGCGCCTACATCGTCTCGCTGCCGAGCAGCCAGACGGTGCGCGCCGGGCTGGACACCAGCTTTGCCTATATCGGCTATGACGAGACCTATTATGACGGCAACACGGGCGCCAATGCCACACCACCTGCTAAGGGCAATGTCACCCGCAAGCGCAGCTTCTCCAATTACTATGGATCGCCGCAAAAGGAGGTGAACCAGACTTTTGCCTATGACAGCTTTGGCAACACGATCTCGGCCACCAACGGCCTCGGCCACAAGACCGAGTGGGACTATGATGCGACCTATCACCTCTATCCGGTAACGCAGCGGGCGCCCCG
This sequence comes from Mesorhizobium sp. M0701, assembly GCF_040320365.1. Lineage (NCBI taxonomy): Bacteria > Pseudomonadati > Pseudomonadota > Alphaproteobacteria > Hyphomicrobiales > Phyllobacteriaceae > Mesorhizobium > Mesorhizobium sp. M0701. The sequence goes on along the minus strand of NZ_JAMYPO010000086.1, from coordinate 1,004 downwards.
CTATTTTGCCACCGGCGGCCAGAGCGCCGACACCCGCTTCGTCTCGAGCGCCACCTACAATGCCGTGTGCGGCCAGCCGGCGACGAAGACCGACTTCAACGGCCTGATCAGGACCTTCACCTACGATCCGTTCTGCCGGCCCTACCAGGTCTCGCAGAGCATCACCGGCGCCTATGCCAAGACGCGCTTCGAGAACGAGGGCAATCCGGCGACACAGGCGCTGGCCAAGCTGACGCCGCTGCCCAATGGGGCGGGCGAGGATTTTGTCCGCTCCTATTATGACGGGCTCGGCCGGGTCTACCGGGTGGAGACGCCCGGCGAGACGGCGGCCGGCGCCAAGCACATTGCCGACACCGATTTTGACCTGCGCGGCAATGTCTTGCGCACCGCTTTTCCACGCTTTGTCGGCGACACCGCGCAGTGGACGACCAACTCGTATGACTGGGCCGACCGGCTGGTGAAGACCGTCTATGCCGATGCCAGCCAGACAACCTTTGCCCACAGCCTTGACAGCGGCAGCGGCGCCAATCCGCGGCTTTACGCCGTCACCCAGACCGACCAGATCAATGCAACGACCACGCGCCAGTCGAAAAGCGTGTCCTCGACGCGTGGCGATGTCGTGCAGATCGTGCGCGATCTCGGCGGGCTCAATCTGACGGAGGGCCGCAGCTACGATGTGCTTGGCCGGCTGACCGGGGTCAGCGATCCCGGCGGCTCGAGCTGGAGCTACAGCTATGACATGGTCGGCAACCGGCTTTCCGCAACCGATCCCGATCTCGGCTCATGGTCGTATATCTATGACGTCGCCAATCGTCTGACCAGCCAGACCGATGCCCGCGGCACGGTGACGGCACTGGCCTACGACCAGCTGGACCGGCTGACGCTGAAGACGGCAACGGCGTCGGGCGGCAGTGCGGTGACGCTGACGCAGAACACCTACGATCAGGCGGCGGCGGGCTTCTACAACATCGGCCAGCTGACGACCTCGACAAACCCTGCGGCCA
>NZ_JAMYPO010000085.1:0-9603 GCF_040320365.1 Mesorhizobium sp. M0701 | reverse complement strand
CTATCGACACAACGAGCTAATCATTTCCCACGGCGACACTGGTCGCGATGTCTTCTTCCTGCTGGAAGGACGGGCTCGCGTGACACTGGTTTCAGCGGACGGCAGGGAGATAGCGTATCGCGATGTCGAACCGGGTGACATTTTCGGGGAGCTCGGAGGCATTGACGGGATTGCACGCTCTGCCAGCGTAGTCGCGCTGGAGGCAACCCGCGCTGCACGGCTGTCCGGCACAGCATTCCGGGATATCGTGATGACCCACCCGACTTTTGCCTGGATGCTGCTTGAGCATCTGTCTGCCCAGCTCCGGCGCATGACAGAGCGGGTATTCGAATACAGCACTCTGGTCGTGCGAAAACGGCTGATCGTCGAGCTCCTGCATCGGGCGGAGAAAGCCGCACTCGTGGACGGCGAGGTGTCCATAAGCCCGGCACCGACGCATTCCGAGCTGGCGGCAACGATGAGCACGCACAGGGAAGCGGTCTCGCGCGAAATGAGCGACCTCGCCAAGAGAGGCCTGATCGAAAAGCGCGGCAGCAGGTTATTGCTGCATGACGTCTCGGCACTACGGGCGCTGGTCGACAAGAAGGAATAGCGAAGGCTGTCGCTGCGGCGGGGGGCACCGCACGTTTCATACTCCTCGGCCGCAAATGATTATTCCTTCCGGCAAACCGGGCAACCTAGCGTGCCAGCGCGCGGATCGGACTTTGATCGCTTCACCCCTTGCAAGAATCATGACTCGGCTTTTTGATGCGGGCACGGAACGTTATCCCCAGCCTGCTTGCAGACTTACAAGGGCGGATCGAAGGGTGAAGCCGCATGGACGTTGAATACCAAATCTTCGTCAGCTCGACCTACGCCGATTTGGTGGACGAAAGACGATCGGTCATCGAGTCCGTTCTTAACCTCGGGCATATTCCTGTGGGGATGGAGGCATTCCAAGCCAGCGACGACACTCAATGGGATTACATTAAGCGGCGCATCGATGACAGCGACTACTACGTACTCATCGTAGCAGAGCGGTACGGCTCAGAGTTGAAGGGTAAGAGCTACACCCAGATGGAGTACGAGTACGCCGTCGCCCAAGGCGTGTCTACCGGTGGCGTTTTTGCTCGAAGGCGGTGCTCGCAAGACGTGGGCCGCGGAAAAGGTCGAGTTCGAGAAAAAGGCCAAACTCGAGAGATTCCGAAAGCTGTATGAAAAGAAGCTCGTCAAATATTGCCGCAACAAGGACGATTTGGCGGGTAAGGTTGCGATGGCTATTAGACGTTATGACCGTGGTCTGAGCGGCGGCCCGCCCTTAGTCTTTCCAGCTGTTAAGCAAACGGGGGTTGCTCGGGAGTGCCGAGCCGAGCCCCAAGCGAAGAAAGGATCAAGCAGGGTTCATCGGCTTCGCGCGAGGATGATTTGGAACGACGGAAAGACCAAAGACGTTCGTGCATATTGCATCCGCTAGCCACAGGTCTAACGCTTGCTATTCTCAGTAGTCCGAGGCGTACCATGTTTCGCAACTCGGGCATCATTTCTCTGCCTCGCCCGCTTGAGCGTCGTGTGGACACTCTTGCCCAGTCGTTCATGCGCCAGCGGCTCGGATCTCAGATGGACTTCTCGACTCCGGAAGGCGAGCCGGCGCTGTTACCACCCAATTCCGTAACCTGGCGCATTTTCAAGAACCCTGTTGCGCTGTTCATCGGCGGGGTAACGGCGGTGCTGCTCGAATTGGCAGAGCCGCGGGTTCGCGACGCCATTTGGCAGCACAGCAGCTTCCGCTCCCTCGCGCTCCGACGATTGCAGCGTACGGGCCTCGCTGCTTTGGTCACGGTCTACGGCCCCCGATCCAAGGCTAAGGCCATGATTGAAGATGTGGTCAGGATGCATGGGCGCGTTTCGGGTCGAACCAGCGAAGGCGAGCCATACCACGCCACCGACCCGGAGCTGCTGGACTGGGTGCAAGCGACGGCCGAGTTTGGTTTCATGGATGCCTATCACACCTATGTGCATCGTCTGCATTTTTTCGAACGGGACGCGATGTTTGCTGAGGCTCGCCCCGTGGCGCTTCTCTATGGTGCGGTCGGCGCGCCCACGTCTCAGGCCGAGCTTTACGCGCTGTTCGACGTGATGAGGCAAAGACTCGTCGCGTCGCCGATCGTGTCGGAGTTCCTGGAGATCATGGAAGAAGTTCCCGCCTTGCCGGGAGTTGCTCGACCCCTTCAGCGGCCGCTTCTGAAGGCGGCCGTCGAGATCCTACCCCAATGGGTCCGCAAGCGGTTGGAACTCGGCGACCGCTGGACCTTGAAGCCGTGGGAGCGTGCTGTTGTGAAGACGACGGCTGCAATCTGCGACAGCACCGTGCTTCATTCATCACCAGCCGTCCAGTCGTGCCGCCGCCTCGGCCTTTCCGAGAGCTATCTCTATCGCCGAACGGCGTCCGAAAACCTACACAGAACCGGACAGTGTTCGTTCCTTGACTAAATGTCAGGCACGCGTCGTGCAGACGTTCAGCTTCTAGTTAACGCGTCTTGAAGGCACGAACTCGATAGCCCACTGGACGGCGGGGCGTGACGCAGGCCCGCCAAGCAGACGCGAACAAACTACCGGACGGCTGCCGGCAACGTGAAGCCGTCGTACCGTCAAAACCGGCATGGGCCGGCTCGTGGCCGGAGCCGCCGCCCGAGATGACCGTGTAGCCCTTCTCGGTGACTGTCAAAGTCACGATCCTGATCCGCGGGTCAAAGAGCGCCTCCAGCAGCTGAGCGGGGCCCTCCGGTGCGACAAGAATATGGCCGATAGAACCGACTATCCGAAGGCTCGTCTGTTCATCTTGACGACTGACAACTGTGTACAAACCATCTTGCAGAGCAAGCGCGTCCCGCGTGTCCGAACTCCGGGGGAGGCTGCAATGATGCCCCAATCGAGTTGTCCCGCGGCCAAGCAATCATCCGTATAGATTGCCTGATGGGCCCTTTGGAAGTTGCCGATACCGAGATGCACGATTCCGGGCGTCACACTCCGTCGATCGTACCGAGGAATTTGGACACCGGCCGATGCGAGCGCCAAATTGGCGTAAGAACGACGATTTTCCATTGTATGCAGCTCAATCGAAATGGAGACCACCGTTCATGTCGATAACCTCGCCCGTGATGAAACCGGCTCGAGGTGACGCGAGGAATGAAACGGTGTGGGCGACTTCTTGAGGTTCGCAAAATCGCCCGACCGGGATTTGAGCAAGCTGCGCCACGCGCTGTTCGTCGTTGAGCTGTTCGGAAACCATCGGCGACATTACGTAGGCAGGCGCAATTGCATTGGAGGTCACGCCCTGGCCAGCGGTCTCGCGGGCAATTGAAAAGGTCAGCCCGATCATCGCGCTCTTCGAAACTGAATACGCCGTCCCTGCGGTCAAGCCTCCGCTTTTGGCGGCATAGGAGGAGATATTGATCACCCGACCCCACCGTTTCGAGCGCATCCCTGGAAGAAATATCTGGGCGAGAAGGAATGCGGCTTCTACGTTGACTAAGTTGACCCTTCGCCATTCCTCGATCGAGGTATCTGCCATTTTGTGGTTCGACAGAATGCCAGCATTGTTGACCAAAATATCGACCGAACCGAAGTGCTGAAGAACCTTCTCCGCCGCCGCGCGCGTTGAACTCTCAACTGCCAGATCAACACCGACGGCAACGGCGCCATGCCCTATCCGCGACGCCAGGGCCTCTGCGGCCTCGGGGAGCAGATCCAGGACTGCTACTTGAGCGCCGGCGCGCGCCAGTTCGGCTGCGATTGAGGAGCCGATAGCGCCTGCGCCTCCAGTTACGACAGCGGTTTTTCCTTCTAGCGATTGCAAGCGGGACTCCGTTGCTTGGTCAGACGGCGGCATGGTGTGTCTCCGACGCATGCGCGTCGAAAAGGACAAAGATTTTATCGAGATGGGCGACCAATGCGGCTTCCGCACCGGGTCCGTCATTGGCATCCAGCGCATCCAGAATTGCCAAATGCTCCTGCAGCACCACCGCAAACCGTGCGGCATTGCCGGAGAAACGAATAAAGCGAGTCAGCTTGGCTTTAGCAGCGTGGATGGTCGTCCAAACTCCCGGTCGCTGCGCGAAAGACGCAAACAATTGGTGAAAATTCTCGTCATTGTCGTGAAATCCGTCAATATCGCCCTCAGCGATACTCCGTTCTTGAGCCGCCACCAGTGAACGCATTTCAGCGCTCATCGCTGGCGTCCAACGCGGCGCAACTTCGCGAAGAAGGCAAGTTTCCAGAGAACGGCGGACAAAATGGCTGTCTTGGATGCTGACGATATCAATTTGCGAAACAAAACTGCCGAGCTGCGGAAAGACACTTACAAGTCCGTCTTCGGCCAATCTTTGGATCGCTGCCCTCACAGGTGTGCGAGACACATTGAACTGGCGACACACCGCGTTTTCACTAATCGATTCGCCAGGCAAGAGCTTCGCACGCACGATTGCCTCGCGCAGGACGGAGTAAATTTGCTCACTCGCTGAACTGCGCCGGTTCAAAAACACGTCTAGTTCAGCCAATCCGGAAGACATGGCTTTCGCTCCATTCTGGTCGCAACGCGATATCGCGTTCCGCTCGCCTTCTTGCACAATGTCCTCGGAAAAATGCCATCAACAAAAAAGCAGTTGCACCTTGTATACAAGTGTACTAGAACTTCTGCGCTGAATGCAAGCCATTTGCGCTGGCGGTCTCGACAATTTTAAGCGGGAAGGCGGCGCTCTCAACGGGAGGAGTTTTGATGTCGAACTATTTGCGTCGCGTGCTCGCGATTGGACTGCTATCCGCAATAGGCGTGGGGTCCGCCTTCGCCGCTGGAGATTCAAAAATTGCGCTGGTTCCCGGAGGTCCGCACCCCTACTTCGCGGCGTGGGAGCAAGCTGGTAAGGATGCTGCCAAGGATTTTGGCCTGGCCGCAGCAGACTACAAGGTGCCGCAAAAGTGGGAACTCAGCCAGCAGAACCAGCTGCTCGAGAGCCTTTTGACCCAGGGTTACAACGGTTTTCTGATTTTCCCAGGTGACCCCGTCGGATCGGTCAGTACCGTCGACGAGCTCGTGTCCAATGGCGCGCCTGTCATCGGCGGCGCAGGGTGCTTCAAGGATCCTTCTTCAGCAACCTTCTGCCTCGGCACCGACACTGGCAATTCAGCATACATTGGAACCAAGGAGCTTTTGAAAACACTGACGGGCACCAAGAAGCGCATTGCTCATTTCACCGGCTTCCTTGTTGATCCGAATACCCAGCTTCGCATCGACGCCGTCAAAAAAGCGGCGGAGGAAGAAGGCGCAACGGTCGTCCAGGTCATCGCTGACATTGATGCGCCCGAGCCAGCCGAGGAAAAGATTAATGCCTACCTGGCAGCTCACGCCAACGACGTCGATGGCATCATCACGACCGCTTGGGTCCCTGCGGTTGTAGCATCGAACGCAGTCCGAAAGATCGGCGACAAGCGGATCAAGATGGTAGCCATTGATCACGATCAAGTTGTGTTGAAGGCGATCAAGGATGGCTTTGTGAATGGCACAATGCTGCAGAATCCGTATGGCCAAGGCTATATCGGCACTTTCGTTCTCGACAAGCTTCGTTCGGGTTGCGCGGTCAAGACCGATGCGCCTTTTAAGAAGAATGCCCTCACTGACAAGTTCATCGACTCGGGAACCGTCTATGTCGCGGCCGACAAAATCGATACTTATGTTGACGCCATGCGCGACACGACCAAGAAGCTCTTTGAAACCTTCCAGGCGACTTATCTGACCTGCAAGTAACGAGACTTCCGCCAATGCCGCCGGGCGGCGTTCAAGCAGACCCGGCGGTCGTCCAATCAAATTGCACGGTGTCTGTCGTGACCTAGAGCCAGGCCTGATAAGATGGCGGCCTAGCCATTGAAGGTGCGAAACCATGTCTTATTCAGATGTGCCGGCGAAGGGTCCGAGTGGCGACATCGTCGGCAAGCCGCGCAGAAATGCCACCGACACACGATTCTATCTGACCAATGAGTTCGGGCTCATTGCCCTGATTGTGATCTTCGCTCTGGCCTTCAAATTCACAACAGAGGGTTTCTTTTCGGCCTTCAATTTGTTCACCCTCGGTCGTATCGCAGCCGTCAACATCATGATCGGCTTGGCCATGATGGTCGTCGTTATAACTGGGGGGTTGAACCTTGCTGTAGGGGCGATCGGCGTTTGTGCCGCAATGACTTGCGGCTATCTCATTGAGGTGGTCGGGCTTCCATGGCCACTCGCAATTCTCTCAGCCGTGGCCCTTGGCGCCTTGCTGGGCTTTATCAACGGATGGACTTCCGTTCGCACAGGATTGCACAGCTTCATCATCACGCTCGCTACAATGAGCATTTTCTTCGGCGTGATGATTTTCCTGACGCGTGCAGAATCCTATCGCGCTCTGCCACCCGTCTTTGCAGCGTTCGGACGCATCAAGCTGTTGGGTTTTTTCTCTCCGCTCCTCCTGGTCAGCCTCATGGCTGCATTGCTTCTAGGATATCTTTATAATTTGACGGCGGTTGGGCGGGAGATGCTGGCTGCTGGCGCCAAGCCCGAAGCGGCGGAGATGTCCGGCATAAATGTCGGGCGCATCTTCATATACTGCCACATGCTGTCTGGCGCGCTCGCCGCCTGTGCGGCTCTGATGCTAGTCGCACGCAATGGAGCGGCGATCCCATCAATGGCGGGACAACTCGGACAAGACTGGCTGCTCATCGCGTTCCTTGGTCCTGTGTTGGGGGGAACGCTTCTGGCGGGCGGTAAGGCATCGGTGCTGGGGACGTGCCTGGGTGCGTTTCTGGTGACGATGCTGACTAGTGGTTTGCTTCTATTACAGCTGGGCGATTTCTGGATTCAGAGCTTTTTGGGTCTGCTTTTGCTGGCTGCGGTATTGATGGACAAAACACGCCGAACCTTTCTGGCCCGGAGGAACATGGCATGAACGGCTCCTTGGCCAACGCCGTGCGGAGCGACTGGTTTGGGCCGCTGCTGGTTACGATCGTCGCCGTTGCGATCGTAGGGGGCTTCAACCCATCATTCCTGTCGCCATTGAATATTCAGGTGCTGCTGCTCGCAATTGCAGTAAATGGCCTGATCGCCTTTTCGCAAATGCTCATCATCGCTATCGGTCAGATGAATTTGTCTGTCGGGGCTATCGGCGGTCTTTGCGCTATTGTTTTCGCCGGCATGATGGACGCGTGGCACGTGCCCGCATCCCTTGCCGCCTTAACCGCGCTGTCGCTCGGGGTCATATGCGGCGTAATAAACGGATTTCTGATCGCCCGAACTGGCATTTCGGCGTTCGTAATTACCCTCGCCAGCCTGTCCGTTTACAAGGGCATCAATTTGGGCATCACACATGCCCAACCCTTTTATGATATCTCAGACGGCGTGAAATCCATCGGACAGGGCGCGATCTTCGGGATCATTCCTTGGTTGATGCTCCCGACCATGGCTGTCGGGCTAGCCTTGTGGTTGATGCTTAATCGGCAACCCATAGGGCGGTTTATTTTGGCGGTCGGCGGCAATCAACATGCCGCAGAATTGTCGGGAATATCGATTGCAAATACAGTTGTCATCGCGCACGCCCTTTCGGGGTTTCTTGCAGCGCTTGCCGGTCTTCTCCTCGTTGCCCGTTTACAAATGGGTCAACCGACGATCGGCGACGACTGGCTAATCTTGTCTTTTGCCGCGCCCGTGATCGGCGGCGCGGTCTTGGCCGGCGGACACGTCAGCGTGCCCGCTACGCTGCTCGGGGTGGTGATCGTTGCAATAATCACACAAGCCCTAGTGCTTTTCGACATCGACCCATTCCTCGTGCAGGTCGTGCTGGGCGCAATGATCTTGGCGGCAGTCGGCGCCAATCGTTTTCGCGAAAGTCGTTTGTCACGAAATCTCAAGAGGCTCTGAAATGGCGAGCGAGATAGCGTTCCAGGCTCTGGGCATTGAGAAGTCCTTTCCAGGCGTAAAGGCCCTGAAGGGCGTTTCCCTGACACTTAAAACCCATTCCATACATGCTTTGCTCGGCGAAAACGGCGCAGGGAAGTCAACGCTTATCAAGATCATTACCGGTGTTCACCACCCCGATGCCGGCCGCCTCGTCCTGGAGGGCCAAGAGGTTCATTTCGCCTCGCCGCGCGAGGCCATCGCTCATCGTGTTGGCGTCGTACATCAAGAACGGAATCTTATCCCGAGGTTTTCTGTTGCGGAAAATATCCATCTCGAGCAACTTGGCGCTTCGTTGCTAAAGCCGGTGGACTATGCCGACTTGAACAAGCAGGCAGCGCGTTGGCTTGAGGCCCTCGGCCTAGACATCGACCCAAGAACCCCGGTATCGCGCCTTAGCGTCGCTAAGATGCAGCTGGTCGAAATCGCCAAGGCCTTGTCTCTGCGCTCGCGAGTGCTTCTCCTGGATGAACCAACCGCATCACTTACCTCGAGTGAAACTGATCTATTATTCTCGTTTTTGCGAAAGCTGCGAGACCAAGGGGCCAGCCTGCTATTTGTCAGCCATAAGCTGGAAGAAGCGCAGGAGCTTTGCGACAGCGTCACAGTGCTGAGGGATGGGTCGAATGCCTGTGAAAGCCGGCCAATGGAGGGCCTGGGGCGGCAAGACATTGTCCGATTGATGATCGGCCGGGCCGAGGGTGAAGGCGGCTGGCGGGAGCGCAACTCGACTGGGGCTCCTCCGGCCATGGAGCTCAAGAACATTGAAACATCTTTAGGCCATGTGGACGTCAATCTGCATGTCCGAAAAGGGGAGATTGTGGGCCTCTATGGCCTCGTGGGCGCCGGAAGGACCGAGCTTGCAAAATGCATCCTGGGTCAGTTTCCGCTGACGGCTGGTACCGTCGAGATCGACGGGAAGCCGGTTAAGATCAGGTCGGTCGGCGAAGCTATCCACACGCATCGTGTGGGATACGTCAGCGAAGATCGAAAGGGCGAAGGTCTGGTCTTGATGCATTCGGTGCTGGCAAATGCTGGAATTGCAGTGTGGCGCCCCCTTTCGGCACTTCTCGGATTTCTCACCGACCGCCTCGTGCGACACAAGGTAACGCCATACATCGAGAAGCTTGAGGTGAAAACACCGAGCCTCGCGCAGACGGTGGTCAACCTTTCGGGTGGCAATCAGCAGAAAATCAGCGTCGCCAAATGGCTGGCGGCAGGCGTCAAGATCTTGCTGGTTGACGAGCCGTCAGTCGGCATCGACATCAAGACCAAGGCTTACCTGCACGATTTGCTGCGCGAACTCGCCGACAACGGCACTGCTATTTTGCTGATCACGAGCGACATGCCCGAAATGATCCTGCTCGCTGACAGGATTCTGGTCATGAACGACTACCGGCTTCAGGGCCAGTTAATCAATGACGGATCCTATGCCGGCATGAGCGAGGGCATCATGAATCTGATCCACAGGTCTGAGGCCGCCTAAGCTCCTCACGCGCTACAGCCACGGTCGCAAGGAGTTTTTCATTTCTGCAAAATGGATATCGGCTGGGACGATCTAAGGTTGTTTCTCGACGTTGCGCGGCTGGGTGGCTTGAGCGCAGCGACGGGAACCACGCGCCTCAGCGCAGCCACCCTTGGACGAC
>NZ_JAMYPO010000084.1:0-9991 GCF_040320365.1 Mesorhizobium sp. M0701 | reverse complement strand
GGCTTTACACGCCCGCCGTTCGCTCATCCCGAAGCCTTCCTTCAGGCGAGCGACAGCTTTCCGCTTGGCCGCGGGCGTCACCATTAATGGGATGGTCCGCCCCGTCCACCCGCAGCATTATCTGGGCAGTCACACCAAAGGAGGTTGCAATGTCCTCACGCAATGCGCCGCGCTCTGCGGCAGTCTATGGAATTGATATCGGCAAGAACATCTTCCACGTCGTCGGCTTGGATAGCGGCGGGGAACCCATCCAGGGAACTCGCTTCCGACGCGATACGCTGCTGAAGTTCTTTGAACGAGTAGCGCCAGCGATCATCGGGATGGAATCATGCGCTGAATCACGATGGATCGCGAGGAGACTGCAGGCGCTGGGGCACAAGGTTCGCCTGATCCCGGCGCAGTTCGTAAAGCCCTACGTGAAGTCGAACAAGAGCGACATTATCGATGCGAGGCCATCGCCGAAGCCACCACTCGGCCGACAATGCGGTTCGCCGCGATCAAGAGCGAGGAACAAGCCGACCTCCAGGCTTTGCATCGTGTGCGCGACCAGATGATCGGCACACGAACTCGTCTCATCAACCAGATGCGAGCGTTTTGCCTGGAATATGGCATTGCCTTGAGACAGGGAGCGGGCCTGTTCAAACTCGATCTGCCACTGGTTTTGAACGACGCGTCAAATGACCTCTCGCCGGCGATGCGCAAACTGCTCAACGATCTGTTCGCCGACCTGCGCCGGCTGGAGCAGCGCATAAGCGAGGTGACGAGGGAGATTAATGCGATCGGAGATCGTGAAGATGTTGCCCGCCGGCTCATGACGATCCCCGCCGTAAGCCCTGTGCAAAAAAGCGGGCTTCGTGCCCGAACCATTTATTGGGAACGGCGTGCGCGGATCTCATCATGGCCTGGCTGCAACAGCAGTCCACTCGAGAGAGGCCGGATACATTTATGCAACTGGAATCGTCATCGGCGATGTCGCGAACCCTTGCACGGACGGGGCGGACCATACATTCTTTCCCACAAGATCCTTCAACGCGGCATTGTCGAGCATGGCGTCGGCCAGAAGCCGCTTCAGCCGCGTGTTCTCGTCCTCCAGAGCCTTCAGTCGCCGAGCCTCGGAGACATCCATCCCGCCGAAGCGGGCCTTCCAGTTGTAAATCGAGGCGTCGCTGACCCCGTGCTTGCGGCACAGATCGGCAACCGATACCCCGGCCTCATGTTCCTTCAAAATTCCGATGATCTGCTCTTCAGAGAAGCGGCTACGTTTCATGTCCTGGTCCTCTCAATGGGCCAGAACGAACTTCAAACCGGATTAGATCAGAGGGGCAAGGTCAGAGGCCATACCTTAAGGGAACGCGAGCCGTGCCTTCCGACCAAACCTCGGGCCAGTCACAGACCTGGCAGCGCGTGACCCCGTGTCTGCGCGCCACCTCGGCCACCCGCGCGCAGGGCAGCCTCCCCGATATGAAGACCCAGGCCTAAACTCACGGCTCAGGCCGTGAGCCTCAAGCGGCTGGCAGCCGCATATTTGGTCCAATTCCTTCGGCTGGTGTTTCCGCTGCTCCGGATCGAGCGGTCAGTGGCAAGACTAGCAGTCTGAGGGTCACGCCAAACCATCATCCGAAGGCGGATCGCGTCTCATCTCAAAGCGGTTCGACTAAGCGGACTTCTTCAATGTAAGACCGTATGTCCGCCTCTGCCGGTGAGGTGGCTCGCCCTACACTGCGCGTCCGAGGGTTGCTCGGGCGGGCCGAGCCGATCCTCACCACAGGAGGACGAGCCGTGGCAGATTATAGGGAAGATAGGGAAGCATTTGTCGGAATCGATGTCGCGAAGCTGAGGAACGCCATCGCGATTGCGGACGTGGGCCGGGAGGGAGAGGTTCGCTTCTTCGGCGAGGTCGACGCGTCGGCCGCCAGCATGCGGCGGGTCATAGGCCGGATCGCCAGCCGCTTTGATTACGCGCATTTCTGCTATGAGGCCGGGCCGACCGGGTACGGCCTTTATCGCCTGATCCGGTCGCTCGGGCACGACTGTACCGTGGTTGCACCATCATTGATACCGAGGAAGCCCGGCGATCGGGTGAAGACGAACCGCCGAGACGCCATTTGCCTTGCCCGGCTATTGCGCGCCGGCGAGCTGACCGCGGTGTGGGTTCCCGATGAAGGGCACGAGTCCATACGGGATCTTGTTCGCGCGCGGGCGGCCGCGGTCGAGACGCTACGGGTTCATCGCCAGCAGGTGAGCGCATTCATGCTCGAGCAGGGCCGTAGCTATCCGCGAAAAAAGAGCTGGACGATGCGCTATCTACGCTGGCTTCAGGAACAGCGGTTCGATCATCCCGCGCATCAGATCGCACTCCAGGAGATGGTCGAGGCGGTGCGCGTCTCGAAAGAGCGGGTCGAGCGGCTGGAGCGTGTGATCGAAGAGTTCGTCCCGGCCTGGTCACTGGCACCGATCGTGTGGGCGCTTCAGACATTGCGTGGGGTAGACCTGATCGTCGCCGTGACGTTCGTCACCGAAGTCGGCGACGCCAGCCGGTTCGAAAGCCCACGCCAGCTCATGGGATATGTCGGTCTGGTTCCCGGCGAGCGCTCAACCGGGGAGACAGTCCGGCGCGGCGGCATCACAAAGGCAGGCAACGGTCGGGTTCGCCACCTGTTGGTCGAGAGCGCCTGGACCTATCGACATCCGCCCAAGGTCGGGAAGGCGAAGCTATACCGCTTGGAGCAGGCGCCACCGAAGGTGCGTGAGATCGCCTGGAAGGCGCAGTCCCGCCTGACAGCGCGCTACCGCATGCTGAGCGCTCGAGGCAAACGGACAACGGTCGTCTGCACCGCGATCGCCCGTGAACTGGTCGGCTTCATGTGGGCAGTCGCAAGGGAGGCGCGCGTCACCTGATCGCTCGCCGCGACGGCGCACATCTCGCGATGGGCGGAGGCGGGACCACGGCAGGGGAATGCCCGTCAGACGCTTTGTGGCCGCAACATGGCCGACGCCCGCAGTAAGATAGGAACAGCCCCGGACGCACAATCGGGAATGCGGTAGTCAACCCGCGCATCAGAGCTTGATCACCGACGTCCTTCAGTTCCGCCTCCACCCATGCGCGACTATCAGAATGAGCAGCCGTTCCTCGGATCGGGCGACCTCCTGCGTTCCAAACCTTGACAGCGGACATCAGAGCGGTGTTCTCAGGCCACGGCCTTGAGCTCGGGAGCCAGGATGTAAGCCCAAGACAGCAGGTCGTCGATCTGGCTGTTGGGGTGGCTGTTGACGATCCTGGTGAGTACGTCGGCGAGATAGCCGACTGGCTCGACAGCGTTGAGTTTTGCAGGTTTCGATCAGCGACGCAATGACCGCCCAGTGTTCGGCGCCGCCGTCCGAGCCAGCAAAGAGCGCGTTCTTGCGGTTGAGCGCGAAGACTGATTCATTATGCACCTCCTTTTCAAATGGCGGAAAACAGCGATTGCGACGCGGAGTATTGCGCGCCAGTTCGGCCTTGATCCGTTCGTCTTCGAGGTCGCTGGCGCGGATCTGGTAGGGCGCGCCGCGCATGACCTGCTCGGCGGGTAAGAGGCCATCCCTGATGAACCGGCGGATTTTGACGTGCGACACGCCGAGCTTCGCGGCCGCATCCGACATAGTGAGCCACTCGCCATTCTTGTCGGAAGAGCGATAGCCGCTGATCTTGTGCACCGTGCGCAGCGATTGGACGCGACGCGCGGTCCAGGTCTTTCCCTGACCGGTCTGCATGCCCATGCGGTTGAGTGTGGCAGCGATTTCGGCATCCGACCACCGGGTTGCCATGGATCGCATGATCGCCAGAGCCTCCTCAGGCGTACGCTGGCCATGCTCTCCGGATTTGGGCTTGCGAACCCGCACCTGCGAGTGCTGGCCTCCATGCCAGTGGATGGTCAAGATCACGTCGCGCGCATCGTGATCGACATCCGCCACGATGTCCTTGATGAGCGCGCGCAGCAGTTGCTGACGACAGCGCATGTCGACACCCGGCGGATTCCAGGTGGCCTTGAGATCCTGGCCGAGGCCCGTGAAGTCCGGAACCGCGTCGACAGGCTCAGCCGGGCCTCGCAGGTCTCCACGCGCCTGAGCGTGGCTTCCCAACTCCTCTCGAGCTGGGCCGCAATAAGCCGGTTCTCCGGGTCGCAGGCCGCATAGCGGCGCTCGGCGAGCGATGCCTCGTAGCGCGCCTGCTGCAGGTCCAGCTCGATCATCTGCCGGCGCCTGGCCTCGCTCTCCAGCTGCATCCGTTCAGCCTCCAACGCCGCTTCGATCGCCATCGGCGCAACCGCCTCCAGCGCTTCGCAGGTCACCGCCGCGTCGGTGCGAAAGCCGTTGAACGACATGCATCGCGCCTGTGCCATCATGAGGTTGCCGCGCTCGCAGCGATATACCGGATAACCTTGGCCGCGTCCGGCATACATGACAACCAGTCTTCGCCCGCATCGACCACAGGAGATGAGACCCGGGAGCAGCGCGCGACCGCCGCGGCCCGACTTGACGCCGCCGGCTTTGCCATAAGCGTTGGCCGCGAGCAGTTCCTGGTTCCGTTCGTACTCGCTCCATCCGATGTAGCCTTCGTGATGGTCGTTGAGCACCACCGCCCACTCGCTAGCCGGCTTGTAATGGCCATAGCTCTTGAGAACGCGGCCATCGACGATCTCAGTGCGCTTCTCGCTTTTACCATAGACATAGGCGCCGGCGTAGAATGGGTTCTTCAGGATCGAGATCACGTTGCGGTAGCGGATCGGAACCCCAGTCGAAGGACACCATCTTCTTGCCGTCGGAGGGTCTGGGAAAATGCACGCCATCGTCGATCATCGAGATCAGGACCTGGCGCGCACTGCCGAGTTCGCGGAAGCGCGCGAATATCAGGCGAATTGCGCGGCCTGAGACATAGGTGACGTTTTGTACCACACATGGGTAACACTTTTGGCTTTTGGCCGGAGGTGTTGATGCCGTGGAGAGAGTGTTCGGTGATGGAGGAACGTCTACGGTTCGTTGCCCGCCTTCTCGAGGGAGAAGGCATGAGCGATGTGTGCCGGGATTTCGGAATTTCGCGCAAGACTGGCTACAAGATCTTCAACCGCTATAGGGAGGAAGGGCTGGAGGCGCTTTGCGACCGCTCGCGGCGGCCGGTGAGGTACGCCAACCAGTTGCCCGAGCAGATCGAGCGGCTGATCGTCGAGACCAAGCGCGAGAAGCCGCATTGGGGCGCTCGCAAGATCAGGGAGTTGCTGGTCAGGAAGCTCGCCGGTGATGTGCGTATCCCGGCCGAAAGCACCGTGCATGCCGTGCTCGACCGTCACGGCCTTGTGAGCCAGGCCCGCAAGAGGAACCCGGCGAACAAGGCCGTGGGCACGCCATTGTCGCAAGCCGCCGCCCCTAACGATCTGTTGTGCACCGACTTCAAGGGGGAGTTCAGGCTCGGCAACGGTAGCTACTGTTACCCCTGACGGTCACCGACCAGACCTCGCGCTACCCTGCGAAGCGCTCGAATCGACAAAGGAGACGCCGGTCATCGAGGCCTTCGTGCGGCTGTTCAGGGAGCGCGGCCTGCCCGCCGCCATCCGCTCCGACAACGGACTCCCTTTCGCTTCGCCTAACGGCCTCTACAATCTCTCGCGCCTGTCGGTGTTCTGGCTCAGGCTCGGCATCGTCATCGAGCGCATCCAGCCGGGCAACCCGCAACAGAACGGCCGCCACGAGCGCATGCATCTGACCTTAAAGAAAGAGACGACCAGGCCGCCCGGCATGAATATCCTCCAGCAGCAGGCGAGGTTCGACGCTTCCATCAGCGAATTCAATGAGGAAAGGCCACACGAGGCGCTCGCCATGCGCACCCCGGCCGAGCTCTACACGACGTCCTCAAGAGCCTATGAGGGCCTGCCGGAACTGGAATACCCCTTCCACGACCGGACATCCTGGTTACCGCTTGCGGCCGCATCTGTATGCACAGGAAGAAGATCAACGTCTCGACCGTGCTCGCCGGTCAGAGGCTGGGAATCAAGGAGGTCGACGACGGCATTTGGCTCGTCAGCTTCATGCATTACGATCTCAGGTATATCGACTTGCAACAGAGGACCTTGCAGACCATCGACAACCCGTTCGGCACGAGGTTGTCACCCATGTCTTAAGTACAATCTGTTACCCATGTCTCCGGGTTGGACAAATGGTCTCCTGCAGGCGCATGTCGGGATCGAACCCGAGACCGTAATCGCGGTGCCAGACATAGCCGAAGGGCACGGAGATGCGCAGTTCCCCGCGCTGTGCCTTGGCGCGGGCGGCCTCGTACATGCGGGCACGCAGCACGCCGAGCTCGAACTCGCTGATGCTGCCCTTCATACCGAGCAGCAGGCGGTCGTTCGGCAACCCGGATCGTAGACTCCGTCCAGATCGATCACGCGTGCATCGACTTCGCCGCACAACTCGAGCAGCCGATGCCAGTCCGGCCCGTTGCGCGACAGGCGGGACGCCTCCAGGCAAAGCACGGCGCCCACATGGCCGGTGCACAGATCGTCGACCAGGCGCTCGAAACCGGGACGCTCCACAGCCCCGCTTGCGGTTCGTCCCAGATCCTCGTCGATCACCTCTACTTTGCGGAATCCCCAGCGCCGCGCGACGTCGACAAGCTCATATTGCCGACGCTGGCTCTCAAGGTTGAGCTGGACCTGCGCCTGAGTGGACTGACGCACATAGACGACGGCCTTGCGCTTGAGGACGGCAGTCGGAATCAGATTACCGCTCGTCATGGCAGCTCTCCTCCTCCGTTGCCACGCCGGCGGCGGCCATCAGTACGTTGGCGAGCCGGGCGATCACTATGGTCCATTGCGCTGAACTCAGCCCGTTCAGCTTCTGCGAGTCGAGCGGCAAGCTGAGTTGGCGAACGACCACGAGAGATCGTGTCGGGGGTGGCAGGCTTCTCATGTTGCGCCTCCGCGATGGTGAAATCATCCGGAGAGCCTCGCCGGAAACGGCGTTCGATCAAGAGCTTGTGAAGCTCAAGCAGCGCGGCAAGCGATACGCGCCGGGAGCCCAAACCCATCGCCGCGCAAGCCACGGGATCGATCACCCAGGCCGGAGCGGTAATGACATGCCCGGGCGCGACGACGAGATGAATGATCCGGCCGTTGGCGCGCTCTTCGCTGTTCTCGCAGCGAAGCCGACGTCCGAAATATGGGTGCCAACGGTAATGGACCTCGACCTCCTGCCCAACATGGGCAGAATGACCCCGAGATGGCGATCGGACGGATTGAGCGCTCGACGGTGTTGCTGTCGATCTCGATGCGGCCGTCGTCAAGGAAGCGCGAGAGGCCTTGCCAGCGCGAGAGCGTGTAGCGGATCGCCTCGGCGAGCTTTGTCTTCTGGCTGATCAGGCCGAGCTTCTCGCGTAGCCAGAGTTCAAGATCGGCGACAATGGCACGGCTATTTTCCCGACGTACCGCACGGCGTTCATCGGCCGATCGGCCGCGGATATCATCCTCTATTCTGTAGAGCTCGGCGATCCGTCTCAGCGCCTCGCCGGCGATCGGCGCCGGTCCGGACACGGCCAATTCATAGAACCGCCGGCGAACGTGCGCCCAGCAGAAGGCGAGCGTCACGCCGCTCTTGTCGGCCAGCACACGATAGCCGCCATAGCCGTCGACCTGCAGGATTCCAGTGAAGCCTGCGAGATGAGCGATCGGACGCTCGGCCTTCCGGTCGGGTGCATAGACATAGGCGACTCCCGGCGGGTCGCTCCCCTCGCATGGTCGGTCATCGCGGGCATAGGCCCAGAGCTGCCCGGTCTTGGTCTTGCCGCGGCCGGGATCGAGCACCGGCGCGGTCGTCTCGTCGGCGAAGAGTTTTGGTGAAGTCTTCAATTTGCCAAGTAGCCGCTCATGCATCAAATCGAGCCGCTCACCGGCGAGATCAAGCGGCACACCGACGTTGTCGGCATCTTTCCGAACGACGATGCCATCATCTGCCTCGTCGAAGCCATCGTGCTTGAGCAAGACCGCTGAATGAGCAGTCCAGCGCGCCCAATATATTACATTGAAAAAGTGTCGGGCTTGCACAGCGGCTTTTTGACTGGAGGCACACAGAGAAAGCGGAGCTTGTCGATACAAGCGTCCTCGAACTCTGGGGTTTGCGCCAAAACGCGTCGGCTGCTGAAATGCGGATCACACAAAGCGGGGTTTGAAATGTCGTCAGCTTATCAGACGCACTTCGGACCGCTCTGGGTTGAATCCGGAAGGTGCGCGTATTTGATCAACTGCCGGGCCGTGAATGCTTGTTTGTTTCACTTTTGCTGGTGAATTGAAATAAACGTTGCGGAAATTTCTGCAATTGTTAAATTGCTAAGTAAATATTAAATCTCCAAGTAGGGCCGGGCATCAGACGGTGGACGACCTAGATAAAAGGATCCTGACGGCGCTACAGAGGAACAATCGGCACTCCTTTGCCGACCTCGCGGAACTAGTCGGTTCTTCAGCCGCCTCATGCATGCGTCGAGTGAACAAGTTGCGTGCGGAGGGCGTGATCGTTGCGGATATCTCACTCGTGGATCCGAAGGCTCTTGGCAAATCGCTTACCGTTGTTGTGACAGTAGAACTTGACCGTGAACGTCTGGATCTTGTCGACGATTTCAAGCGCGCGATGCGCGCGGCCAAGGAGGTAACTCAGTGCTACATGGTGACGGGCGACGCCGATTTCGTCCTGGTCGTAGCGGTCGAGGACGTCGAGGCCTTTGACGTCTTCGTCAAGACAAAGCTCTATACCAACCCCAACGTGCGAAAATTTAGGAGTATGATCAGCCTTGATCGTGTCAAGTTCGAGCCCCGGATCACGGTATAGCTTTCGGCGGATTGCGCTGAAGCCATCGATCCGAGCCGCCTTTGAAGCGCCCTTTGGACGTTCAGCTTCCGATTCAATTTCTTCGCGTGGGAATATGCAGTCCCGGGCCCGTGCCCGCCGGCGGTATAGATGAAGCATATCGAATGAATGTCGTGCCAGCGTGCAACCTCGCTCACCGGCACCGGGTGCTATGCTCTCCTGCTGGTCCGAGTTTCACAGCGGTGCCCTTAGCCTCTTCGACGTTTGGGCCGCAAAGTATGGTGAATGTCGCCATGTGTGCCAATGCTGGCGGCTGTTCATCAGCGGTTCCTGCTCGAATAAAGATACCGGGTCGCGTCAGTCCGAGAGTATCGGCATTCGCGCCGGCCCCCTTCAGGCGGTTCGCCGGCATCCAATCAGCATGCGGATGCTTTGGATCGGCAAATTCGCACATCCTACAAAGCAGAAAACCATCCGTTCCATTCACGCGATCGACGATTTCGCAAAAAACTGGCCCTTCAAAGAGGTCTTCGTATTCGTCGCGCAGAAGATTGCCCAATACGTGGCGCCGTTCAAAATCCATAGAGCAGAGAGTAACGTCGCCGTTTGGAAGAAGAACATTCCGATACTGCCGTTCGTCCACGCATGTCCGTGCTCCGACGGTTGGCTGCCGTGGCCAACGATCTTAGGGTCGACGCTTCCGCCCCTGCTACTCCCCGGCGGCTGCGAACTAGAGCGGTTCCCCCTTTGACGGAATCAAAGGGGATTCCAGATTTATCTGTTTTGTGATTCAAGATGCTGGCTGGAGTGGAGGCCAGCATCGGATGACCCGACCTCTTTCCAATGATCTTCGCGAACGTGTTGTAGCGGCGGTTTTGGGTGGCGAGAGCCGCCGGTCGGCCGCCAAACGGTTCGGCATTTCGGTTTCGGCGGCGGTGAAGTTGTTGCAGCGCCATCGGGTGACTGGCTCGGTCGCGCCGGGCAAGATGGGTGGACATCGCAAGAGGTTGCTGGAGCCGCACCGTGCCTTCATCGAGGCGCGTATACGTGAGACACCGCATCTGACGCTGCACGGTTTGAAGGATGAGTTGGCCGCACGCGGGGTCAAGGTCTCGCACAACGCGGTCTGGATGTTCTTGAGGCGCGAGGGCCTGAGCTTCAA
>NZ_JAMYPO010000083.1:0-11736 GCF_040320365.1 Mesorhizobium sp. M0701 | reverse complement strand
GAAGAATCATACAGCACACGCCGGCGGAATCCGACACGTCACAACCGAGTCAATCCGTCGCAGCAAGATGTGTATACGCCCTAGCCACTTCGTGGGGGCGAGAAACCGGAGCCAAGCCGCTCAATCGGGAAGGTAGATCTCCGCCTTCATGAAGGTCTTCGCACGGCCTGTGATCAGCACGCGATCTCCGGCCAGTTCGCATAGCAAATGCCCGCCGCGCTGCGAGCATTGGAATGCCGACAGATGCGTCTTGCCGAGTTTTTCAGCCCAGTAAGGCACCAGCGTCGCATGAATGGAGCCGGTAACCGGATCCTCGGGAATGCCCGCCCCGGGCACGAAGTAACGGGAGACGAAATCGTGGGCTCGCCCAGGCGCGGTAATGACCAGGCCGAGAGGATGAAAACGTCCGATCCTGAGCAGATCGGGAACGAAAGATCGCACGGTTGTCTCGTCGGCAAGCTCGACAAACAGGTTCTCGAAATTGCGGAAGCTCGCAACCGGCCGCTGAGGCAATATCGCTTGCAGCGCCGAGTTCAGCTCTTCCTCGACGGGCTGCGGCGGAAAACAAGGCAGATCGAGCTGATAGCCCCCTTCCCACCGGGAAACCCGCAGCTCGCCGACCCGGGTGGCGAAGGCCATTTCGCCCTGACCATTGTATTCCGTAGCCAGCACATGGGCTGCCGCAAGAGTGGCGTGGCCGCAGAAGTCGACTTCATGGACCGGCGTGAACCAGCGCAAATCCCAACCTTTGCCATTCGGCCGCACAAACGCGGTTTCAGCAAGATTGTTTTCGTTGGCGATGGCCTGCATTACCTGCTCCGACAGCCATTCCTCTAAAAGGAGAACGGCGGCAGGGTTACCCTGGAAGGCCCGTTCGGCAAAGGCATCGACCTGATACATCGTCAGCGTCGGCATATCGGCCCTCAAAGATATCCGCTGGGCGGCGCGCCATTTCGGCCGTGCCGCCCCCGGTGTAGGTTCACGCCGCTTCGAGAGCCGCTTTCACCGCAGCGATCGCGTCTTCGGCCTTCGAGCCGTCCGGGCCGCCGGCCTGGGCCATATCGGGTCGCCCGCCGCCGCCTTGCCCGCCCAATGCCGCGGACGCGACGCGCACCAGATCGATGGCGTTGAAGCGGCCGGTCAGATCATCGGTGACGGCGACGACGACGCTCGCCTTGTTGTCCTCGCCGGCGCCGACAAAGACGACGATGCCGGAGCCGAGCGACTTCTTGCCGGCATCGGCCAACGGCTTAAGATCCTTTGGCGAGACGCCCGATACCGCCTTGCCGAGAAAACCGACACCGGCAATGGTTTCGTTTTCCGCAGGCACACCGGCTGGCGAGCGATCGCCCAGCGCCAGCTTCTTGCGCGCCTCGATCAGCTCCTTTTCGAGCTTCTTGCGTTCGTCCAGCAGCGCCTCGACGCGGGCCGGCACATCGGCCGGCGAAATCTTCAACGCGGCGGCGGCCGCCTTCAACCGCTTGTCCTGTTCGTCGAGATGCTTTCTGGCCGCCTCGCCGGTCAACGCCTCGATGCGGCGCACGCCGGCAGCGACCGCGCTGTCGGACACGATGCGCACCAGGCCGATATCGCCGGTCGCCCTGACATGGGTGCCGCCGCATAGCTCGACCGAGTAAGGCCGGTTGGCCTTGGCGCCATGCAAGCCCGTGCCCATCGAAACGACGCGCACTTCATCGCCATATTTCTCGCCAAACAGCGCCATGGCGCCTTCGGCAATGGCGTCGTCGACAGACATCAGCCGCGTGGTTACAGGGCCGTTCTGAACGACGATCTCGTTTGCCATGCGCTCGACCTCTTCGAGCTCGTCAGGCGAGATCGGCTTGTTGTGCGAAATGTCGAAGCGCAGACGCTCGGGCGCGACCAGCGAGCCCTTCTGCGCCACATGGGTACCCAGCACCTCGCGCAGCGCCTCATGGATCAGATGCGTGGCGGAATGGTTCGCGCGCAGCCTGGTGCGACGCGCGTGGTCCACCTTCAGCTCGACGGTCGCGCCCGTCTTGACCGTGCCGGTAGCCACCTTGCCGAGATGGACGAAAAGCCCATCGGCCTTCTTCTGGGTATCGGATATCTCGATCGAGAACCCGTCGCCTGAAATGACGCCGGTATCGCCCATCTGGCCACCGGACTCGCCATAGAACGGCGTCTGGTTGACAACCACGGCAACGGCGTCGCCTTTGCCGGCGCTTTCCACGGTCTTGCCGTCCTTGACCAGCGCCTGGACGAGGCCTTCGGCCTGCTCGGTCTCATAGCCCAGGAATTCGGTGGCGCCGGTCTCCTCACGCACCGCGAACCATATCGTCTCGGTTGCGGCCTCACCGGAACCAGCCCAGCTTTTGCGCGCCTCCGCCTTCTGCCGCTCCATCGCCTCGGTGAAGCCGGCAAGGTTGACCGAGATGTTGCGCTGGCGCAGCGCATCCTGCGTCAGATCGAGCGGAAAGCCATAGGTGTCGTAGAGCTTGAACGCTGTCTCGCCATCCAGCATGTCGCCGGAGGCCAGCTTTTCCGTCGCCTCGGAAAGCAAGCCCAAGCCGCGCACCAGCGTCTTGCGGAAACGAGTTTCCTCAAGCTTCAGCGTTTCGGTGATCATCTGTTCGCCGCGCACCAGTTCCGGGTAGGCTTGGCCCATCTCGCGGACCAGTGCCGGCACCAGGCGCCACATCAGCGGATCGCGGGCGCCGAGCAACTGCGCGTGGCGCATGGCGCGGCGCATGATGCGACGAAGCACGTAGCCGCGTCCTTCGTTGGACGGCAGCACGCCGTCGGCGACCAGGAAGCAGGACGAACGCAAATGGTCGGCGATGACACGGAACGATGCGACGGTGCCCGCATCCGGACCTTTGCCAAGCGCCGAAGACGCAGCGTCGATCAGGTGGCGGAACAGGTCGGTTTCGAAGACGCTTTCAACCCCTTGCAGGATGGATGCCATGCGCTCGAGGCCCATGCCTGTGTCGATCGACGGACGCGGCAGGTCGACGCGCTCTTCCTTCGTCACCTGTTCGTACTGCATGAACACCAGGTTCCAGAATTCAAGGAAACGGTCGCCATCCTCCTCGGGGCTGCCGGGAGGGCCGCCCCAGATATGCTCGCCACGGTCGATGAATATCTCCGAACACGGCCCGCAAGGTCCAGTGTCGCCCATTGCCCAGAAATTGTCCGAAGTCGCGATGCGGATGATGCGATCGTCCGAAAGGCCGGCGATCTTCTTCCAGTACGAGGCCGCCTCGTCGTCGGTGTGGTAGACGGTGACCAGCAGCTTGTCCTTCTTCAGCCCGAACTCCCTGGTGATCAGGTTCCAGGCAAGCTCTATGGCCCGCTCCTTGAAATAGTCGCCGAAGGAGAAATTGCCGAGCATCTCGAAGAAGGTCAGGTGGCGCGCGGTGTAGCCGACATTGTCGAGGTCGTTGTGCTTGCCGCCGGCGCGAACACTCTTCTGGGCAGTCGTGGCGCGCGAATACGGCCGCTTCTCCAGACCGGTGAAAACGTTCTTGAACTGCACCATGCCGGCATTGGTGAACATCAGCGTCGGGTCGTTGCGCGGCACCAGCGGGCTTGACGCGACGACCTCGTGACCTTCCTTGCGAAAATAGTCGAGAAATGCCGACCGGATCTCGTTGACGCCACTCATGAATACTGCCTTTTCGAGAGAACCGCCGGCTGCCGGCGGAAAATAGACATGGCCTTTTAGCGGTCGCACCGCAGCCTGTCCAGAAACACCAAATGGGCTCAAATCCCGGCTTTCACCAGCGCCTTGAAATGCGTCTGCCTCGCCGTCAAACGCGAACCGCCGGCCCTGGGCCGGCGGTTCGAAACGCATCGATTACGCAAACTCAAAATCAAAACATCACATCGAAACCTGGCTGAGGCTCAGCGAGGCGTCGCTTGCCCTACATCACCCCAGCGTCGTCCTCGAAACCGTCATCGCTGCTTTCGGAGCCGCCGTTCTCAAGGAATTTCTCAGCGATCAGCCCGGCATTCTGCCGCAGCGCCAGCTCGATCTCGCGCGCCGTGTCGGGATTGTCGCGCAGGAACAGTTTTGCGTTTTCGCGGCCCTGGCCAAGACGCTGTGAATTGTAGGAGAACCAGGCGCCCGACTTTTCGACCACGCCCGCCTTGACGCCGAGATCGACCAGCTCGCCGGTCTTGGAGACGCCCTCGCCATACATGATGTCGAACTCGACCACCTTGAAGGGCGGCGCCAGCTTGTTCTTGACGACCTTGACGCGGGTCTGGTTGCCGACGACCTCGTCGCGATCCTTGACCGAGCCGATGCGGCGGATGTCGAGGCGGACCGAGGCATAGAATTTCAACGCATTGCCGCCGGTCGTCGTCTCGGGCGAACCAAACATGACGCCGATCTTCATGCGGATCTGGTTGATGAAGATGACCATGGTGTTGGAGCGCGAGATCGAGGCGGTGAGCTTGCGCAGTGCCTGGCTCATCAGGCGGGCCTGCAGGCCGGGCAGCGAATCGCCCATCTCGCCTTCGATTTCCGCTCGCGGCGTCAGCGCCGCCACCGAATCGACCACCAGCACGTCGATGGCGCCGGAGCGCACCAGCGTGTCGCAGATCTCCAGCGCCTGCTCGCCGGTATCGGGCTGCGAGATCAGCAGGTTTTCGAGATCGACGCCGAGCTTGCGGGCATAGACCGGGTCGAGCGCGTGCTCGGCATCGACGAAGGCGCAGATGCCGCCCTTCTTCTGGGCTTCGGCCACCGTGTGAAGCGCCAGCGTCGTCTTGCCCGAGCTTTCCGGCCCGTAGATCTCGACGATGCGGCCGCGCGGCAGGCCGCCGACGCCAAGCGCGATGTCCAGCCCAAGCGAGCCGGTCGGCACCGTTTCGATCTCGACGACCTGCTCATTCGCGCCGAGCCGCATGATCGAGCCCTTGCCGAAGGCACGCTCGATTTGCGACAGCGCCGCATCCAGAGCCTTTGATTTGTCCACCGCTTTGTCCTCTACAAGCCGCAAAGAATTCTGAGCCATGATACATCACCCCGTGGTCGTCAATGGAGGCCGGACAATCCCGCAATCCTTAAAAGAATGTACCTCATTTGTTCTCATTTGTCAATGAGTACCAAGGGCTTGAAAAATAACGCATATCCCTATTTGTTCTATTTTTGTTTCGGAATTTTGGCTTCGGGATGTTATCTCTGTCAAAAAAGGTAAACTCCCGACTGTCTGCCCATTCCGGGGGGCGACTCGCTAGTAGCGAAGACGCCTGCTTCGAACGCCTCATGACAACCCGGTGCAGTGATCGTCACGAATGCGCCAAGTGCCATCGCGTGAAGGCTTGCCGCTCCATGAGTGCGACTTCTGCAGCGCGCAGGTCTACCCGACCGCAGGCACGCCATTCCAAGCCACGCATGTCACTGCGCGACTGGTGTCACCTTCATGTTCCGCTTTCCGCGAAGGAAATCCAGCGCACCATCCGCGTGACCAGTAGGGGCGAGCTTGGTTGCGATCGCCTTTAGGGGGCCGTCGAACAGGCGTTAGGCATTTCGGTCATTGTTGCTCCTGTCCGTATTCTAGGGGATAACTGCCGCAGTGAAATTTGGCGGCGATACTGTCATGTCTGGCGGCGACGATCGATATGACTTCATAACGTTCGGCTGGATTGCGACCATAATTGGATTGCTCCTATTTGGGTCGCTACTCGACTCTCAAAAGTCCGTTGAAAATCAAAGCTCCTACTACGCCAGAAAATGCGCCGCACGATATAGCGATAGCCCCTTTTCGACCACCTATGTCCATCCCAGTTCGAGCAATCAAAAAACTGAGAAAGCAAACGACTCCAGCGAAACCAATACGGATTGGTGTGACCTCGCAGCCCAACAGAGCGTTGCTGAAGACACCACAAGTATGTACCGGATTAGCCTGTCTGGGTTGATTGCGAGCGGTGTCGGCATTTTCTTAATTTGGCGTACTCTCAAAGCTAATCAGTTTGCTACCGAAGCCGCTATTCAAGCTGCCAACACGGCTACCGCTGCTGCCAATGCTGCCATTGCCGCTGAGCGGCCCTATGTATTCCTTTGGATGACCAAACGAGACCCTTTTGATGGCAAAAAACTTCTCGGGATCAACTTCAAGAATTTCGGCAGAACGCCAGGCTTTGTGACGCGCATTCAGTATGATGTGGGACTTTTCGCCGTGCCGCCCGACCCCGAGACCGCCGGAAAACAGGGGACTGACAGGATTCTGCACAAAGGGGCGATTGCGGCCTATGACGTCGATTTCCCAAACAACTGGCATGTCCCGCTGACAGTCACCGCCGACATGATGGAGGGGGAACGACGGAAAGAAGGTGAGATATATCTTTATGGGATCATCTATTACGAGGACCCGTTCGGAACTCCCCACAAGAGTTGGTTTTGCCGCGTATACAAGAGCTACGAGTTCGTTCCCGCTCACCTGAAAGACGAACATTTAAACGGCTTCGATTAGAACCACCGCCACCGCCAAAAGGATCGGTTTCATGATGCCATCACATGGACGGGGCAAGGCGCTGTGGGGCGATTCTGGTATTCTTTGCGTTGAGGTGCTAGCCACCTACATAATTGCGCAGAAAGCCCCATGGAGTGGCGCTGAAGCACAATATGGCTGCGCTGCTTGTTACCATCTGGCTGAGCATTCGAGTTACCACTGCTGCCGTTGCTGTAGCTGAAGCAGCCCGCGATGCCATTGGTGTAGAACGCGTGGCTCACGCAACAGCACGCATTTAGCACACCTCGCCAAGGCTTGAATTTTCTTCTTTACATGTCGAACGGTATACATCCGTTTGCTTCCCAACGTGTCTCGCCTCGGATGCGGCGCCGTTGCCGTCACCAACCGAATCGGACCCGCGATTGCAGGGTTCCGCCCGGCGACCTAGTCTCCCCCCGGGCAACAGCTAAAGGGCATTTTGACGGCATGATCAAATCCCCGACGATCCTGGCCGTGGGCGGCGCCTATATCGAGCGGCGCGGCCGGGTTGCCGGCGCCTTCGTGCCGGCAGCGTCTAATCCGGGCACGATGCGCGAGCATGTCGGCGGCGCCGTCTTCAACGCCTTGCGCTGTGCCGTGCGCCGCGGCGTCTCGGCCTCGCTGCTTTCGGTGCGCGGCGGCGATGCCCTTGGCGACACGGTTTTACGCGCCGTCACCGAGGCCGGCGTTGCCGACCTGTCGGCGGTGTTCCTCGACCGAGCAACGCCAAGCCATACGATGCTGATCGACAGCGGCGGCGGGCTGATCGCCGGCCTTGCCGACATGGTGCTCTACGAGCTGGCGCTTCCCAAGCAGATCCGCCGTGCCAAGGTGCGGGAAGCGATCGGTTCGGCCGACGCGGTGCTGTGCGACGCCAACCTGCCGTCGACCGCGCTGGAGCGGCTGGCGGCACTCGCCGCCGGCAAGCCGGTGTTTGCGCTTGCGGTCTCGCCCAACAAAGCGGCGCGGCTGACGCCGGTGCTCGACCGTCTGGCGATGGCCTTCATGAACCGGCACGAGGCCGGCGTGCTCGCCGGCGTCCAAATCGATCAAGGCATCGTCGACGGCCTGAGACGCGCCGGGCTGAAAAGCGGCGTGATCACCGCTGGCGACGAACCAGTGCTCGGTTTCGACGAATTGAGCACGTTCTCGATCTCGCCACCGCCGCTACAAAAGCGGACCGATGCTGCCGGCGCCGGCGACGCATTGGCAGGCGCCACGATCGCTGCCCTGCTGCGCGGCCTGACGCTGCGCGCGGCACTGCGCGAAGGCATTGCCGCAGCTATGCTCGTCGTCGAGAGTGCCGCCTTCACCAGCGCTGGCTTTGCCGAGGCGCTGGCGCTCGTGCCGAGGCGCGGGACCTGGCATGAAGTGCGGCCCGGAATTGCCGAAGCATGACGCAGCCTATTTGCCGGCGCGCCGTGCTGCCTCGTAGGCGCGGCGCGACCAGATCGCCATCTCGTCGGGATCGTCGAACGCGCTGTCGGGAACGCTCCAATAGGGCATCGACACGAGCTTGCCGTGGCGCGAGCCGGTATAGGTCCATTGCCGGCAGCCGGCCGCTTCGAAATCCGGGGCGCTTTCGGCGTCGGCCTTCAGCATCAATTCGCCACCGATGACGATGGCGACGATGACGCCGTCGAAATAGATGCCCTTGCCGCCGAACAGCTTGCGGATGCTGACCGGGCCGAGGCCTTCGAAAAGCTCTTCTATGCGCTCGTTGTCCATGCGGCGATCATGTCACCCGGATTTCCCCTTGTCATCGCCGCAACCGGCGCCATCCTGACAAAGTGCAAGTCACTTTCGTCGGAGTTTCTCATGCCGCTTCTGCTCAAAGGGTCCTGCCGGTGCAATGCCGTGCGTTTCGAGGTGGAAAGCCACACGCCGGTGCCGTTCATGCTGTGCTACTGCTCGATCTGCCGCAAGCAGCAGGGCGGTGGCGGTTTTGCCATCAATCTCGGCGCCGATTACGAGACGCTGAAAATCCAGGGCAAGCGCCATCTCGGCGTCTACCGCGCCGAGATCGAGGACGACGAGCACCCGCAACGCGAGACCTCGACGGGCGAGCGGAACTTCTGCACGAAATGCGGGACGGCACTCTGGCTCTACGATCCGACCTGGCCGGAGCTTGTGCATCCGTTCGCCTCGGCTGTCGACACAGACCTGCCGAAACCGCCGGAGAAGGTGCATCTGATGCTGAAATACAAGGCGAATTGGGTCGAGCCGGATATCGGCAAGGGCGACAAGGTCTTCGACGTCTACCCGGAGGAGTCGATCGCAGACTGGCACAAGCGAACGGGGATGTGGGTGGATTAGCTGCTCCCGGCCTTAGGTCGGTGCGTGAGAGCCACCCAGCGCTCTATCTGCGCCACATCCACCCCACTGCGTTGGGCCGCAACCAAGGGATGATCTGCATCATGCAGAAACACCTTCGGACGCTGATCACCGGGCTGAAATACAACATTGGCATGCAGATGCAACGAGCCTGGATACTCAGGAATGTTGTGCATCAGATATCCAAAACAGAGTTCTTCTTCATACTGGCCACTGTCATATCCATCTCGGTATAGATCCCAGCTTTTTTCCGAGACCGACATCCATACGCCGAAACAGAACTCGCTGGATAGCTGAGGCACTGGCAGAGGCAGCAAGCAACGAACAAACCGATCGGTTACCCCCGACGCACGGCGCACCTCGCAGAAATCTTCATTCTTACGAAAGGTCGCTCGAGCGGCATCGTCAAGCGTGTCCGTGTCCACGGGCGCACCGAACGCCATATCTGTTGGAAGCCCGGTATATTCCTGACCGCAACAGGCACACCGCCAGCGATATGCCTCGGCACTCATCACCAGAGACGCTAAGCCGCGCTTGCTTCGCGCGCCTCGGCCAGTGCCTTCAAATCGGCCGGCTTCAACTCGACCGATTCGCCGCAGCCGCAGGCCGAGCTCTGGTTCGGATTGCGGAAGGTGAAGCCGGTGCGCAGCGTCGTCTGCTCGAAGTCCATCTCGGTGCCGAACAGGAAAAGTGCTGCCTCCGGCGCGACATAGACATGGGCGCCATCGCGCTCGATATGATCGTCCTTGGTGTTCGGCTCGGTCACCAGATCGACCGTATATTCCATGCCGGCGCAGCCGCCCTTCTTGATGCCAAGGCGAATGCCATGTGCATTCTCACGGGTCGCAACGATCTCGCGCACCCGGTCGGCGGCCTTTTCGGTCATCGTGATGACGGCAAAGCGTCCCATGTTTTCCTTCTCCATTGCGCGCAGGTTCAAGGCCTGCCGAATGATTCCTCACCTAAAATGGTGAAGTTTTGTACCCGGCGCAAGTGCGCCAGCCTCCGGCTGGTCGCATGCTAGTACCACCCAACCGCCACCTGCGCCTCTTCCGACATGCGGTCGGGCGACCAGGGTGGGTCGAAGGTCATGTTGACCTCGACGCCGGAAACGCCTTCGACGGCGCCGACGGCATTTTCGACCCAACCAGGCATTTCGCCGGCCACCGGGCAGCCGGGCGCGGTCAGCGTCATGTCGATCTTGACCGAGCGGTCGTCCTCGATGTCGATCTTGTAGACCAGGCCGAGCTCGTAGATGTCGGCCGGGATTTCCGGGTCGTAGACCGTCTTCAGCGCCGAGACGATGTCGTCGGTCAGCCGCGCCAATTCGTCGGCGGGGATTGTCGATCCGGAAACCGCCGCATTGGTCGTCGCTTCCGAATTGGTCTCGGCGGTATGGCTGGCATCATCCATGATCGTCACCCGAAGAATTTTCGCGCTTTTTCCAGCGCATCGGCCAAAGCATCGACTTCGGCCCTGGTATTATACATGCCGAACGACGCCCTGCATGTGGATGTTACGCCGAAGCGTTTCAACAGCGGCTGGGCGCAATGCGTGCCGGCGCGGACCGCCACGCCCTGCCGGTCGATGACCATCGACACGTCATGGGCGTGGATGCCCTGCAGCTCGAACGAGATGATGGCGCCCTTGCCGGGCGCATCGCCGAAGATGCGCAGCGAGTTGATGGCGCGCAACCGCTGATGCGCATAGTCCTTCAGATCGGCCTCGTGCGCGGCGATGCGCTCGCGGCCGATCTTTTCCATGTATTCGAGCGCGGCACCAAGCCCGATTGCCTGCACGATCGGCGGCGTGCCGGCCTCGAAACGGTGCGGCGGGTCGTTGTAGGTGACGATGTCTTG
This sequence comes from Mesorhizobium sp. M0701, assembly GCF_040320365.1. Lineage (NCBI taxonomy): Bacteria > Pseudomonadati > Pseudomonadota > Alphaproteobacteria > Hyphomicrobiales > Phyllobacteriaceae > Mesorhizobium > Mesorhizobium sp. M0701. The sequence continues at coordinate 1,064 of NZ_JAMYPO010000083.1, read as the reverse complement.
CGTCACCTCCTCGATCATCTCGCCGCCGCCCATGAACGGGCGCATGCGCTCCAGAATATCCTTCTTGCCGTAGAGCACGCCGATGCCCGACGGGCCATAGACCTTGTGGCCGGTGAAGACGAAGAAATCGCAGTCGAGATCCTGCACGTCGATCGGCATATGCACGGCGCTCTGGCTGCCGTCGACCAGCACCGGAATGCCGCGGGCATGCGCGATGCGCACAATCTCCTTGATCGGCGTCACCGTGCCCAGCGCATTCGACATATGCGTGATAGCGACGAGCCTGGTGCGGTCGGTCAGCCGCTTCTCGAATTCCTCGATATGGAAGACGCCGAGATCGTCGACCGGCACCCAGACCAGCTTGGCGCCCTGCCGCTCGCGGATGAAATGCCACGGCACGATGTTGGAATGGTGCTCCATGATCGACAGCACGATCTCGTCGCCCTCGCCGATATTGGGCATGCCGAAACCATAAGCAACCGTGTTGATCGCCGCCGTGGTGTTCGAGGTGAAGACGATGTTGTCGGTGCTCGGCGCATTCAGAAATCTCTGCACTATCTTGCGCGCGTTCTCATAGGCGTCGGTCGCGGCATTCGACAGGAAATGCAGGCCGCGATGGACGTTGGCATATTCCTGGGAATAGGCGTGCTGGATAGCGTCGAGCACCGCCTGTGGCTTCTGCGCCGAGGCGCCATTGTCGAGATAGACCAGCGGTTTGCCGTAGACTTGCCGCGACAGGATCGGGAAGTCGCGGCGGATCGCCTCGACGTCGTAGGGGATGTTTTCGACTTTCTGGTCCATTACAAGCTCTCTCGAGGCACCGCCTCATTCCGTCCAGCACCCCTCATCCGACCGAGCTTCGCGCCAATCCACCTTCTCCCACAAGGGGAGAAGGAGAGGCGCGTTTCCTTCTCCCCTTGTGGGAGAAGGTGGCCGAGCGAAGCTCGGTCGGATGAGGGGTGCTGGCCGAAGCGCCAGGCCCTCATCCACTTTATCCGTGCGCCACGAACCAATTATCGAGTCTCGCTTCCAGCGCCTCGACGATGGCCTCGTCGTCCAGTTCC
>NZ_JAMYPO010000082.1:0-13156 GCF_040320365.1 Mesorhizobium sp. M0701 | reverse complement strand
CCTCCACTCCAGCCAGCATCTTGAATCACAAAACCGACTGATCCGGAATCCCCTTCGATTCCGTCAAATCAGGAACCGCTCTAGCCGATGCGACCGCCGCTTGCCGGATCGAACAGATGGAGCGATGCCGGATCAGCCGACAGGCGCACGGCCTCACCCGGCTTCACGCTGGCCCGGCCCATGGCAAACACGCAGACCTGCTGGCCGGCAAGCCTGGCATAGAACTGGGTGGACAGGCCGAGCGGCTCCACGACACCCACCTCGCCCTTCAGCGCGCCATTGTCGGCGAGCCGGATATGCTCGGGCCGCAAGCCGACGGTGATCGTATCGCCATCCCTGAGCGGCAGGCCGTCTGGCAGCCTCAGCTTCTGGCCGTCGGCCAGGATGGCATCCGGCTTGGCGCCCTTTTCAACCACGGCAGGCAGAAAATTCATGCCGGGCGAGCCGATGAACCCGGCGACGAACATGTTGACCGGCCGGTCGTACAGATCGAGCGGCACACCGACCTGCTGGACGAGGCCGTCATGCATGACGACGATGCGGTCGGCCATTGTCATCGCTTCGGTCTGGTCGTGGGTGACATAGACCGAAGTGGTCTTCAATTGCTGGTGCAGCGCCTTGATCTCGGCACGCATGTGAACGCGCAGCTTGGCGTCGAGGTTCGAAAGCGGCTCGTCGAAGAGAAAGACCTTCGGGTCGCGCACGATGGCCCGTCCCATGGCGACGCGCTGGCGCTGGCCGCCGGACAATTGCCGCGGCAGGCGTTGCAGAAGCGTATCGAGCCCGAGCCGCTTGGCGGCACTGTCCACCCTTGCATCGATCGCCGGCTTGCCGGCCTTTCTCAGCATCAGGCTGAAACCCATGTTCTTCGACACGTCCATGTGCGGATAGAGCGCGTAGGACTGGAACACCATGGCAATGTCGCGGTCCTTTGGCGCAATGTCGTTGACCAGGCGCTCACCAATATGGATTTCGCCGTCGGAGACCTCCTCCAGCCCGGCGATCATACGCAGCAGTGTCGATTTCCCGCAGCCGGACGGGCCGACCAGAACGACGAACTCGCCGTCGGCGATTTCGAGATCGACCGCGTGCAGAACGCGCACGGCTCCATAGTCTTTGCGGACTTTGTCGAGTGTAACGGAGGCCATCGATCTATCCCTTGACGGCGCCGGCGGTAAGGCCGGTGACGAGGTAGCGTTGCAGGAAGGCAAAGAAGACGCAGACCGGGATCAGCGCCAGGATGGAAGCAGCCATCATCTGTCCCCAGTCGACCGCGAATTTGCCGATATAGGTGAGCAGGCCGACCGCGAAGGTCTTCTGGTCGTCGCTGGAAATCAGCATCAGCGCAAACAGCAACTCGCTCCAGGCGGCGGTAAAGACGAAGCCGAGCGTCGCGCCCATGCCGGGTAGCGTCAGCGGCACGATCACCTTGCGCATCGCCTGCAGGCGCGTGCAGCCGTCGATCATGGCTGCCTCTTCCAGGTCTCTCGGGATGCCGTCGAAGAAAGATTGCATCAGGAAGGTCGCAAAGGCCGTATTGAACGCGGTGTAGATGATGACGAGGCCGGTCAGGCTGTTGATGAGGCCGATCTGCCCCATGATGCGGTAGATCGGCGGAATGACCATCACCAGCGGAAAAGTCTGGGTGAGCAAAAGCAGGATGGCCAGGGTCGCCTTGCCGCGGAAGGAAAATCGCGACATGGCGTAGCCGGCCAGCGTGGCAATCACCGTTACGAAGGCTGCCGTCGACACCGAAACGATAACGCTGTTCAGGAAATAGCGTGGAAAGTCGGTGGCTTCGAGCACGGTGACGAAGTTCTGCAGCGTCGCTTGCGACGGCCAAAAAGTGATGCCTTCGGAATAGAGCAGCCGCTCCGGCGTAACCGAGATCTTCAACGTCCAGAAGATCGGGAACAACGCGAAGGCCATATAGGCACCGATGCCGCCGTAAAGGCCGATGCCGCCGAGAATGCGCGAGGAGACGGAGCGTCCGGCAATCATCAGACGTGCCTCACCAGCGAGCGACGGATGCCGATCAGTGCAATCGCATAGACGATGAGCAGCACAAGCAGCAGCACCGCCACCGCGGAGGCATAGCCTTTGTCCAGCGACTTGAACGCGCTGACGTAGATATAGACCGGGACGGTAGCGGTCGAACCGGCAGGCCCGCCTTCGGTCATGACGAAGATCAGGTCGGCGAAGGTGGCGATCCATATCGTGCGCAGCATGACGGTAATGACGATGGTTGGTGCCAGGAACGGCAGCGTCACCTTGGTGAAGCGCTGCCACGGCGAGGCGCCGTCGATCGCCGCCGCCTCATGCAGTTCTGACGGGATCGACTTCAACGCCGCCAAAAGCGTGATGGCAAAAAAGGGAATGCCGAACCAGACATTGGCGACGATCGGCCCCCACATGGCTGTCGAGGGATCGGAGAGCACGTTGGTCGGCTCGGCTTTCAGCCCCAAGGCGTAGAGCCAATGCGGCAGCGGCCCGATGATCGGGTTGAACAGCCAGGCCCAGGTCAGGCCCGAGAGGAAGGATGGTACCGCCCAGGGCAGGAACACCACCGCCTGCACGATCTTTCTGCCCCGGAACGGCGTGTCGAGCAGCAGCGCCAGGCCAAGTCCAAGGAAAAATTGGAAGAACAGGCTGGCTGCCGTCCACCATAGCGTGTTGACGAGCGCCTGCCCGAGCACAGGATCCGACAGCATCGCCTGATACTGCCCAAGCCCGACATATTCGGATTTGAAAGCAGAGAATTTGCGGAACGAGTAGCCGACACCGATAACCAGCGGCACCAGGAGCACGACGACCAGCAGCGCGATCGCCGGGCTAAGATAGAGCCAAGGCTCGATCGCGGCATGGGATAGCCGCTTCTTTCGCGGCCTGCCGGCGGATCGGATTTCGGACACGGCATAGGTCATTGGTACTGGATCGTCTCCTGGGTAAGCACGGGCTGGCGACAGCGCCTTCCCCGTTTACGGGGAGATGCCGGTCCACCCTCCGCAGCTGCAGCGCAGCTGCTGCGGAGGACGGGCAGGCGGATGAGAGGCAACACGAGCCGCGACGGGTTGGCGCCGCCCCTCATCCGTCACTTCGTGGCACCCCCTCCCCGTGAACGGGGAGAAGGAACAAAAGCTATTTCTTGTTCTTGGCCAGCCAGTCCTGCTGTTCCTTGGTCAGGAACTTGGCCCATTCGTCGGCCACGTCCTTGGCCGCCTTCTGACCAAGCAGCACTTCCTGAAAATTCTTGATCGCCACCTGGTCGACGAAATTGCCGAGATTTTCCAAATGCGTCGGAGGCGTCACCATCTCGTATTTGTCGCCGTTGTTCAGTTCCTCGAACCAGCCTTTGAATTGCTCGGTCCTGAAGTGGGCGTCCTGGTCGGCGCCGTTGTGGATTGGAATGACGCCGACTTCCTTTGCCCATTCCAGATTGTCCTTGGGCGACAACAGCGTCGCCATCAGCTTCCATGCATCGTCCTTGTGCTGGGAATTGGCGAACATCGCCCAGCCGGCATAACCGAGCGTCGGATAGGATTTGCCGCTCGGCCCGACCGGCATCGGCGCCACGGCGAAGTCGTCGGCGCTCATCTTGTCGGCGATGCCGAGCAGCGCGTCGGGATCCTGGTTCAGCATGGCGCAGGTGCCGCTGTAGAAGCCGGTGACGGTCTCGTTAAAACCCCAGCTCACCGCATCTTTCGGCGCCAGGCCGTTCTTGTACATGTCGGCGAGCATCTGCAGGCCCTTGACCGAGCCTTCCTCGTTGATGGTCGAGGTGCCGTCCTCGTTGAAATAGCCGCCCTTGCCGGCGGCGATGTTCATGAACATATGCATGCCGTTGAAGGCGCCCGGGCCGCCGCGCAGGCAGTAGCCGTATTTGCCCGGTATCGCCGAGATTTTTTTGGAGTCCTCGACGAATTCATCAAGCGTCGCCGGCGGACCGTCCAGACCGGCCTCCTTGAACAGCTTCTTGTTCCAGAACAGCGCGTTCAGGTAATAGCCGTAAGGGATCATGTACTGCTTGTTATCGACCGTCGAGCCGAACTGCTTCGCACGCTCGCCCAGCGTTTTGGCATCGTCCCATTTGGCCATGTATGGCCCGAGATCCTCGAGCTGGCCGTTGGTCGCATAGAGACCCATCCAGCGTTCCGGCATCTCGACGATGTCGGGCGTGTCGCCGGCCTGCACCATGGTGAGGAACTTCTCGAACGCCTGGCCCCAGGGCAGCGATACCAGCTCGACCTTGACGCCCGGATTGGCCGCCTCGAATTCGGCGATCTGCTTCTTGAGGAATTCGGTACGCGGCGGACTGGTGATTACCTCGACCATCTTGACCGTGGAATCGGCCAGCACGCTGCCGGCGGAAATCGCCAGACCCGCGACGGCACCAAGAAGGATGCTCAGTTTTTTCATGTTCAGCACTCCCATTTTGAACGGCTCCTTTATCTTTTTGCTCTGTCGAAGGCCTGGGCAACATCCGCCCACAGGTCTTCGACACTTTCCAATCCGACACTGAAGCGGATGGTTCGTGGGCTGACGCCGAAGCGCGCCATCGAATTCAGGCCCGGCGTCTGCTCGAGCGAGGCCTTTGCCGGAACGACCAGGCTCTCATGGCCGCCCCAGCTGACGCCGATGCGAAAGAGTTTCAGCGCATCGACGAAAGCCGGGATGTCGACGTCTTCCGTCACTTCGAACGAGAACAGCCCGGCATAGCCGGCAAGCGTCGCCTTGCCTGGATGGTTGGAATAGGCCGGGTGGTTGACCCGCTCGACATGGTCATGCGCTTTCAGCCGTTCGGCGATGGTCAGCCCGCTCTTCATATGGTGCGGCAACCGCAGCGGCAATGTTCGCAGGCCACGCAGCAACAGCCAGGCCTCGAAAGGCGAAAGTTTGCCGCCGAGATAGGAATAGGTCTGCTCGTTGATATGTCGGATATGGGCGGCCGAACCGGCCACCACACCGGCGACGGTGTCGCTGTGGCCGCCGAGATATTTCGAGGCCGAATGCAACACCAGGTCGACACCGTGCGAAATCGGCTTCTGGAACACCGGCGTAGCCCAGGAATTGTCGATCGAGGTGATGATGCCCTGCTCTTTGGCCAGCCGCGCCAGCTGGGTTATGTCCTGGAGCTCGAACATCATCGACGTCGGGCTTTCCAGGTAGAGCAGCTTGGCGCCGGGAAGTGCTGCCGCGACCGCGTCCGGATCGGAACCGTCGACATAGTCGACCTTGATGTTGAGCCGTGGCAAAAGCCGTTCGAACAGCCGGTAGGCATCGCCGTAGCAATTGCGCACGACAACCATGCGCTCACCGGCACCGACGAAAGCAAGCACCGTGGCGCTGATCGCCGCCATGCCGCTGGAAAAGCCGCGGGCGGCCTCCGCGCCTTCGAGAGCGGCGACACGCGCCTCGAACTCCATGACCGTCGGGTTGTCGCCGCGCGAATAGATCGGCTGACGTCGCCTGCCGGCGAATGTGTCGGCCATCTCGGAATAGTTGGCGAAGGTGAAGAGCGAAGTCTGGTAGATCGGCGGGACCACCGCGCCGCCGGGGAAAGGCTCGTCATGGGCGAGAAGCGTCGCTGCCTCGGCGAGATAGTCGTTTTCGAAACCGGCGGGATGATCGCTCATTTCTGGCCTGAAAGTTCGAGTTTGGCCGCGCCGCGCTTCAGATCGTCCTCGACGGTGGCGATCAGCTTGAGCGCCTCGGCCCGAGCCCCCTCCGGATCGTGCGCGGCGATGCGTTCGTAGATGGTGCGGTGGTAAGGAAAGCTGGCGTGGCCGAAATCACGCACGCCGAGCGGATGCTCCCAGAAACGATGGAACAGTTCGTGCATGGCGGCGATGATCTGCTCGAACAGCGGATTGCCGGAACTGCGGTAGATCGACTGGTGGAATTCCCAGTCCTCCTCCGCCGACATCCCGGCGCGAGTGTGGAAGGCCTGCTCCATAATGTCGAGCTTGCGCCCGATCTCGACGAGATCTGCCTGGCCCGCGCGGACGGCGCACAGGGCGGCGGCTTCCGCTTCCAGCGCGCGGCGGATTTCCAGCGTCTGCATCAGGCTGGTGAAATCATTGCCGCCGGCCAGCGTCAGCGGCATGTGCAGCATGTCCAGCGAGACCACTCCCTTGAGATAGGTGCCGCTGCCTTGCCGCCGTTCGACCAGGCCGAGCCCTTCCCAGCGCGTCAACGCCTCGCGCACGGTGTTGCGGCTCACCTTGAGGCGCTCGGCGAGGATGCGTTCGGTCGGCAGTCTCTGGCCGGGCCCGAGGGCTTCCCGCATCACAAAGCCGGCCAGCGCCTTGAGCACCGCGTCGTCGCGAGCAGTTGCCTGTATGGGGGAAAGGCCGAATTCGGTCATGCCAACGGGTCCCAAATGGCTCAATGGTCCAACCAATTTCTGCATAGAAGACAGGCCCTGTCAATCGACTGCGGGCGCATACGCCCTGCCAGCCGGCTATTTCAAAGGGCGCGCTGTCGCTGCCGCAACAAAAACCAAGCGTTTTCCGGGTCTTGGCGTAGAATCCTGATGTGTTCTGAAAATTGGGGGCCGGCCGGCGTTTGGCAGCGGTACGAGGAGGCCACTATGTGCCAGCGCCGGCCCCCCGACCCCACGGACCCAGGAGATGCGGCGGACCTGAGCATCATGGGGTATTCTTCGGGTCGAACCGGCGATCTAGCCTCGTGCCGGTTACGTCTAAGGGCTGCACATTTGCGCAACAACTTATGGAAATCAACCGTTTCTTAACCAACCCTCGCAAATCGCTTGGATTAAGGTAAATTCGTAACCTTGTCGCGTTGACCCGGCAATTGGTGTTCGGTGCTAAGCCGCCTTGGCGACGACGCGATTGCGGCCGCCGCTCTTGGCTTCGTAGAGCGCAAGGTCGGCGCGTTTCATTAGCGCGGAGACCGTGTCCACCCCTTTCAGCACCGACGAAACGCCGACGCTGACGGTGACTTCGACGGCTTTGCCTTCGGCGCCGACGGGAAACGGCAGTTGGGCGATTTCGGCGCGAATGCGCTCGGCGACCTTTTCGGCCACCGCGCCGTCGGTGTCCGGCATCACCACGACGAACTCCTCGCCGCCGAAGCGGCAGGCTAGGTCGATGCCGCGCACATTCTTGCGCAGCCGCCGCGCGAATTCGCGCAGCACGTCGTCGCCGCCGTCATGGCCATGCGCGTCATTGATGCTCTTGAAGCGGTCCAGATCGGTGATCATCACCGACAGCGGCCGGCGCCGTGCCACGGCGCGGTCGAACAGCGTCTGCAGATGGCTGTCGAGATAGCGCCGGTTGTGCAGGCCGGTCAGGGCATCGGTCACCGCCATCTCGATGGTCTGGGTGACGCTGGCGCGAAGCTGGTCGTTGTAGCGCTTGCGGCGCACCTGCGTACGCAGCCGCGCGGTCAGCTCCTGCTGGTCGATCGGCCGCATCAGATAATCATTGATGCCGAGTTCGAGGCCGCGGATGATACGCCCCTCCTCGCCCTCGTCCGCCAGAAGGATGATCGGCAGGAAACGGGTGCGATCGAGCGAGCGCAATTGCGAGCAGAGCCTCAGCGGGTCGAAATCGGCGAAGGCCGTCGAGATCATCACGCATTCATACGGCTGCTCGGCGGCCTGGAAGAAGCCGGCATGCGGATCGTTGGCGACGTCGAGATCGGCACTGCCGCGCAGCATCTTCTGGATGCGCTCGAACGAGGATTTGCGCTCGTCGACCAGCAGCACCTTCGGCACCGCATCGTCGGCAGCGAAGTTGCGGCTCAAAAGCTCCTCGATGCCGATATTGCGTGTCGTCGAGGCGCGCAGCCGCAGCTCGTCGGTCAGCGATTTCAGCCTGACCAGGCTCTTGACGCGCGTCATCAACTGCAGATCGTTGACCGGCTTGGTCAAAAAATCGTCGGCGCCGGCCTCGAGGCCGCGCACCCGGTCCGAAACCTGGTCGAGCGCGGTGATCATCACGACAGGGATGTGCGATGTCGCCGGGTCGCCCTTCAGCCGCCGGCAGACCTCGAACCCGTCCATGTCGGGCATCATCACGTCGAGCAGCACGACGTCGACCTTGCCGTTCTCGCAGATCTCGATCGCGTCCGGCCCGTTGGTGGCGGTCAGGACCTCGAAATATTCGGCGAGCAGCCGAACCTCCAGCAGCCTGACATTTGCTGGGATGTCGTCGACGACGAGGATCCGCGCGGTCATTTCACAAAGCTCCGGCTCGGCTGGAAAGATACATCAGGCATCGCCCAGGTAGGATTTGATGGTTTCGATGAAACGCGGCACCGAGATCGGCTTGGAGATATATGCCTCGCAGCCGCCCTGGCGAATGCGCTCCTCGTCCCCCTTCATCGCGAAGGCGGTGACGGCGATGACCGGGATGACGTGGAGATCATCGTCCTCCTTCAGCCATTTGGTGACCTCGAGGCCCGACACTTCCGGCAGCTGGATGTCCATCAGGATGAGGTCCGGCCTGTGCTGCCGCGCCAGATCCAGCGCTTCCAGGCCGTTGCGTGTGCGCACCGTCTCATAGCCGCTCGCTTCGATGAGGTCGCGAAAGAGCTTCATGTTGAGCTCGTTGTCTTCGACGATCATAACCTTCTTTGGCATCGATTTCCCGTCCCGGCTGGCCTTCCACTCGAAGGGTGCCGTCATGCGCCCCTTGTCGGCACGCACCAAACCTGTTCCCACTATACGGCAATATGATTGACGAAACGGAAACCGGCCGCCCTAAAAGCGTTCGGATTCCAGGTCGGCGAGCTTGCTGCCGGCGACACTTGCCACTACTGCGAAAACAGAACGATTCCGCCCATGAAGGAAGGTAGCGATGGCAAACGCAGCGTCAATGCGCGAGGAAGCGGAAACCATTGCCGTAAAGGCGTTGGGCTTCGTCGCCGCCGATCCGGAACTTCTGCCCCGCTTCCTGGCGATCACCGGCATCGAAGCCCATTCCATCCGCCAGGCGGCGGGCGAGCCGGGATTCCTGGCCGGCGTGCTGCAGTTCATCCTTGCCCACGAGCTGACGCTGATGCGTTTTTCCGAGGAGACCGGAACGCCGCCCGCCGCAGTCGGCAAGGCATTGCGGGCGCTGCCGCTCGGCGACGACAATCATGAGCATTCGATATAAGCGGCGATCCCGAGACAGATCGCCGCGGCGAAAATCGTGAGTGCACTCGGGCTTTGACGCCGGCAGCGAAAGTCATAAGACAAGCAATTCCAGGAAAAGTGTGAAACGGTTTTCCGTCCGGAATTGCGCAAAAAACAAAGACATGGAGCGGTTCAGCGTTTCCGTGAAACGATGAACCGCTCAAGCTCGGCGCTTAGGGTTTCAACTTCGCCCCTGCCCCGCCATTGTCATTCTCGCCCGAGCCATGATCCGGAACGGTAGCCTTGCTTGGGTCCATGATGGGGTTGTCCTGAACGGCATCGGCCGGCTTCAGTATGGCGCCGTTGACCGTGACCGAACCGTCTGCCTTAGCGTTGACGACCCATTCCAGTCGACCATCCGGCAGTGCCTTGCCGAACCCTTTGACAGCGAGTGCGAACGGAAAATACTGTGCCGCTTCCGGTTCGGTCTTGGCCGCCGTCTGCAGGGCCTCCACGATCTTGTCATAGCCCGCGACATCGATGGTCATGCTCGCGTCGGGCTTCTTGCCGGGGAACGTCATTTCACCTTCCATGGCAATCTCGATGTTGCCGTTCTTGATCGTGCTGTGTCCGAGAATGGCCTTTGGCGTCTTGGCCAGGAAATCGGCGGAGATCTGGTTGCCGAAATCTGCCGGCAGCGGTGGATCCTTGCTGAAATCAAGGGTTTCGATGGTTTTCTTCGCCATGCTGTCCAGATCGATGTTGGCGCCGCCGAAGTTGAGGTCGATATCCGTCGGCAGCAACGCAACGCTCCAGCTGGGCAGCACCTGCTGTGGTATTGTCAGGCCGGAAACCTTGAACGCGTAGTTGATCTTGCCGTCCTTGGCGATGCCGTCCATGCCGACGGCGGTATTCAGTTGCGTCGCACCGAACTTGCCCACCGGGCTCTCCACCACAAAGTCCTTGAAGCCGTAGGTGCCGTCGATCCGCTCCCACAATGGCAGTGCTGCCGTCAGAAGCGATTTGAACTCCGCCTCATCCGCCTTGAATTTGGCTGCATCATCAGTCGCCACAATGAAAGCAAGCAGGTCGAGCAGCGGCTTTGTCCGCATGCCCTTGCCCGTCGCATCCACCGCCGCGTGCGGCGATTTGACATTGTATAAGAATTTCAGACCGCTCTTGGGATCGTCCAGTCTGACGGTTTCGGCAAAGGCGGTCATTGTCTGTGAATACGCAAAATCTATGCCGCCATTCGCTGATTTCGTCGCGCTCATGCTGCCAGCGCCGCCATCCGCAGAGGCTTCCACATTCTGCAGCGGGCTTTTTACACTCATCGTGACGCCCGAAGTGGAACCCGAGGCGTTCACAAAGGCCGCCAGATCGGGGTCATAGATAGCGGTGAACTTGTTGTTTGAAATGGAAAAGTCGATGTGCTGCGGCCCCTCCGGACCGACGAAATCAACAGACCCCTTCGGGGACACGTCCGCCGAAACGTCCCAGTGTCCATCTTTGCGCGGCTTCGCCAGAACGAAGTAAGGCGTGACGTCGAACTTGAAGGCTTGCTGCTTTGCCATCAAATCCGTGACTGGCTTGAAGTCGAAAGCGAGCTTGTAGGCATCGCCGTCGACTGAAATTTTGACGAACCCGATATCGAACAGCTTCTTGCCGATGTAGTGCGCCAGATCGTCGGAAAGCTGCTTCGCGCCTTGCCTGTCGACCGCTTGGCCGAAGGCAGGCGCGCTGAGCGCGAGAACAAAGACGACTGGCAGGACACGGTTCACGCTTGTTCTCCGTTGGGCCATGGGAATTTTCTGCCCTTTCTCATTTCGTAGGGAATTACTATCACAACCGCAAGGCGAGCCGGACGGATCGATGTCGACCGCGGCATTGCCTAAAGCACCAGCCGCACCAGCGGCCGGCCCGGCTTACGTTCGACCAACCGTTGGAACCCGGCCTTTTCGAAGACCCGCGACGAGCCGACGAACAGCCCGATCGAGCGCGAATCCTTCGATAGATCGATCGGGCAGGCTTCGATCAGCCGCGCGCCGTTCTGGCGGGCGAACTCGATGCCGCCCGCGACCAGACGGTGCGACACGCCCCTGCCGCGCGCCTTGGTCCGGATGAAGAAGCAGGAGATCGCCCAGACGCCCGGATCGCTGGCGTCGGCGGGGTCGATCGGCGCCGACCCCCTGCCCTGGTTGTTCCATTCGGGCACGTCGGCGCGCGGGCCGATCTGCATCCAGCCGATCGCCTGACCACCTTCCAAGGCCAGCAGGCCGGGCGGCGGTCCGGCCTCGATCCGCGCCTTGATGTGGTCCTTGTTGCGCTCCCGGTTGCTCGCGCGGCGCGCTGCGGGCGACAGCCGGAAATGTGTGCACCAGCAGCCGTAGCAGGCGCCTTGCCTACCGAAAAGATCTTCGAAATCCGCCCAAAGCTCGGGCACTAGCGGCGCTATGGTCGTATTCATGAGCTCTCTCCCGGCCCACCGCCTTGTCGTGGCGTCCGTCCTGACGTACCATTGCATTTGTTCTCTTTATGTTCGCAGCGATGGCGGCCCCTGTCAACAATCCCGAACACGGTTTTTGCCGCGACTGCCTGAGTTTTCAGCGCAGCGAGGCACGCCGTTGCGAGCGCTGCGGCAGTCCACGGCTCGCCCGCCATCCGGAGCTCTACCGGCTGCGCCTTGCCCATATCGATTGCGACGCGTTCTACGCGGCGGTCGAAAAGCGCGACAACCCGGCGTTGAAGGACCGGCCATTGATCATCGGCGGCGGCAAGCGCGGCGTTGTCTCCACCGCATGCTACATTGCCCGCATCCACGGCGTGCGCTCGGCAATGCCGATGTTCAAGGCGCTCGAAGCCTGCCCGGAAGCGGTGGTCCTGCCGCCGGACATGGAAAAATACGTGCGCGTCGGCCGCGAGGTGCGCGCCATGATGCAGGCGCTGACGCCGCTGGTCGAGCCGCTCTCGATCGACGAGGCCTTTCTCGACCTCGCCGGCACCGAGCGCCTGCATGGCCTGCCGCCTGCGGTGGTGCTGGCGCGCTTCGCACTCGGCGTGGAAAAGGAGATCGGCATCACCGTTTCGGCCGGCCTTTCCTACTGCAAGTTCCTGGCCAAGGTGGCGTCGGACTTCCGCAAGCCGCGCGGCTTTTCGGTGATCGGCGAGGCCGAGGCTATCGGCTTCCTGGCCGAGCAGCCGGTGACGCTGATCTGGGGGGTCGGCAAGGCCTTTGCCGCCACGCTCGAGCGCGACGGCATCCGCACCATCGGCCAGTTGCAGCGCATGGAACGTGGCGATCTGATGCGCCGCTACGGCGTCATGGGCGACCGGCTCTACCGGCTTTCGCGCGGCGAGGACGACCGTCGCGTCGTTCCCGACCAGGACGCGAAAAGCGTCTCGGCGGAAACCACTTTCGATACCGACATCGCCTCCGTCGACGAACTGGTTTCGGTGCTGAGGGCGCTGTCGGAAAAAGTCTCGGCCCGGCTGAAGAAATCCGGCATTGCCGGACGCACCGTCGTCCTCAAGCTGAAGACCCAGGATTTCAAGATCCGCACGCGCAATCGCCAGCTCGGCGATCCGACCCGGCTGGCCGACCGCATCTTTCAGACCGGGCTCGAGCTGCTGCGCAAGGAAGCGGATGGCACGAAATACCGTCTGCTCGGCATTGGCGTCAGCGATCTCTCCGACGATGACCGGGCGGACCCGCCCGACCTGGTCGACGTCCAGTCACGCAAGCGCGCCATGGCCGAAGGCGCCATCGACACGCTGCGCGGCAAGTTCGGTCGCAGGGCGGTGGAAACCGGCTACACCTTCGGCAAGGGCCGCGATGCCCATCCGCCCGAACCGGTCGAGGACTAGTTCCTCTGCACAGAGGTTTTGGTTCTTTGACAGAGCCTGAAAGGGCTGTGGATCGGAGCCTGCCGATCGGGCTGCCAATCTCCAAGGTTGCGATTAGCGATAAGCCACCACGTCTTCGTCATCCCAGGGCGGAGCAGGAGCGAAGCGACGTCGCGCAGACCCTAGGATCCATATGTGGACGGCGCCCTGCCTGCAACGGTTGTTTTGCGT
>NZ_JAMYPO010000081.1:0-14702 GCF_040320365.1 Mesorhizobium sp. M0701 | reverse complement strand
CTTCCGGCGCCGCATCGATCTGGTCGTAGCGCTTGTATTCGCCAAAATACTTGGTGATCGCCGCCGTCAGCGACGTCTTGCCATGATCGACGTGACCAATCGTGCCGATGTTCACATGAGGCTTAGTGCGCTCGAATTTACCTTTTGCCATGTGATCTCTCCATTCCTGCCAGCCCGTGCGGGCCTTGAATTAAGTTACTGATGCAACTCGTTTCGAGTTACGCGTATTTCTTCTGGACTTCCTGGGCGACCGCGGTCGGGACCGGCTCGTAGTGGTCGAACTGCATCGTGTAGGCCGCGCGGCCCTGGCTCATCGAGCGAAGGTTGTCCACGTATTTGAACATGTTGGCGAGCGGCACCATCGCGTTGATGACCACAGCCACGCCACGGGCTTCCTGGCCCTGGATCTGGCCGCGACGGCCGTTCAGGTCGCCGATAACGCTGCCGACGTAATCTTCCGGCGTCACCACTTCGACCTTCATGATTGGCTCGAGCAACTGCACGCCAAGCTTGGGGGCTGCTTCACGGAAGCAGGCGCGGCCGGCGATTTCGAAGGCCAGAACCGACGAGTCCACGTCGTGGTAGGCGCCATCGATCAGCGTCGCCTTGACGCCGATCATCGGGAAGCCGGCGAACGGGCCCGAGGTCATGACGCTGTTGATGCCCTTTTCGACACCGGGGATGTATTCCTTCGGCACAGCGCCGCCGACGATCTTGGTTTCGAACTCGAATTCGCTGCTTTCCGGATTCGGCTCGAACAGGATCTTGACGCGGGCGAACTGGCCGGTACCGCCGGTCTGCTTCTTGTGCGTGTAGTCCTGCTCGTGCTTGCGGGTGATCGTCTCGCGGTAGGCCACCTGCGGCGCGCCGACATTGGCCTCGACCTTGAACTCGCGGCGCATGCGGTCGACGATGATGTCGAGGTGAAGCTCGCCCATGCCGGAAATGATCGTCTGGCCCGATTCCTCGTCAGTCTTGACGCGGAAGGACGGATCCTCGGCGGCCAGGCGGTGAAGGGCGAGACCCATCTTTTCCTGGTCGTTCTTGGTCTTCGGCTCGATGGCGATCTGGATGACCGGATCGGGGAATTCCATGCGCTCGAGGATGACCGGATGCAGCGGATCACTGAGCGTGTCGCCGGTGGTGGTGTCCTTGAGGCCAGCGAGGGCGACGATGTCGCCGGCAAACGCCTCTTCGACGTCGGCGCGCGAATTCGCATGCATCTGCAGCATGCGGCCGATGCGCTCTTTCTTGCCCTTCACGGTGTTGTCGACCGAGATGCCCTTGGTGAGCTTGCCCGAATAGATGCGGGCAAAGGTGAGCGAACCGACGAACGGGTCGTTCATGATCTTGAAGGCAAGCATCGACAGCGGCTCGTTGTCGTCGGCATGACGCTCGATCTCGGCGTCGGTCTTGGCGTCGACGCCCTTGATGGCCGGGACATCGGCCGGCGACGGCAGATATTCGACGACGGCGTCGAGCAGCGGCTGCACGCCCTTGTTCTTGAAGGCCGAGCCGCAGAACATCGGATAGAACTTCACCGCGATCGTGCCCTTGCGGATGAGCGCACGGATCTCGTCGTTGCTCGGCATCTTGCCTTCGAGGTAATTCTCGAGCGCCATCTCGTCCATTTCGACGGCGGCCTCGATCATCTTCTCGCGGTATTCTTCGGCACGAGCCTTGAGGTCGGCAGGGATCTCGACGATGTCCCAGGCAGCGCCCAGCGTCTCGTCGCGCCAGACCAGCGCGTTCATCTCGACGAGGTCGACGACACCCTTGAACTCGGTCTCGGCGCCGATCGGCAGCTGCATGACGACGGCATGCGCACCGAGGCGCGATCCGATCATCTCGACCGAGCGGTAGAAGTCGGCGCCGATCTTGTCCATCTTGTTGCAGAAGATCATGCGCGGCACGCGATACTTGTCGGCCTGGCGCCAGACGGTCTCCGTCTGCGGCTCGACACCGGCATTGGCATCGAGCAGCGCAATGGCGCCGTCGAGCACGCGCAGCGAACGCTCGACTTCAATGGTGAAGTCGACGTGGCCGGGGGTGTCGATGATGTTGAAGCGGTGCATCTTGCCGTCGCGACCCTTCCAGAAGGTCGTGGTCGCGGCCGACGTGATGGTGATGCCGCGCTCCTGCTCCTGCTCCATCCAATCCATGGTGGCAGCGCCGTCGTGGACTTCGCCGATCTTGTGCGACTTGCCCGTGTAATAGAGGACGCGCTCGGTGGTCGTCGTCTTGCCGGCGTCGATGTGCGCCATGATACCGAAATTGCGGTAGTCTTCGATTTTATATTCGCGGGCCATGGGAGGTGCCTCTTCAGTCTCGTTCGCGCTTTACCAGCGGTAGTGCGCGAAAGCGCGGTTGGCTTCTGCCATCTTGTGGGTGTCTTCACGCTTCTTGACGGCGGTGCCGCGGTTGTTGGCCGCGTCCATCAGCTCGCCGGAGAGGCGGTCGACCATAGTGGTCTCGTTGCGGTTGCGGGCGGCGGCGATCAACCAGCGGATGGCCAATGCCTGACGGCGCTCGGGGCGCACATCGACTGGAACCTGGTAGGTGGCGCCGCCGACGCGGCGCGAACGCACTTCCACATGCGGCGCGACATTGTCGAGCGCCTGATGGAAGACGGTGACCGGCTCCTGCTTGGTCTTGGACTGAACCTGGTCGAGCGCGCCGTAGACGATGGTCTCGGCAACCGACTTCTTGCCGTCATACATGACGGCGTTCATGAACTTGGTGACGATCAGATCGCCGAACTTGGGGTCCGGATTGATCTCACGCTTTTCTGCACTGTGACGACGGGACATTTTTTCTCTGCCTCAATTCTACGCGGTGGCCTGGATCCCGGATCGTCGCTTGACGCCGCCCGGAACGACCTTGGCTACGCTTCGGTCACTTCGGACGCTTGGCGCCGTATTTCGAACGGCGCTGCTTGCGGTTCTTCACGCCTTGCGTGTCGAGCACGCCGCGGATGATGTGGTAACGGACGCCCGGAAGATCCTTGACGCGACCGCCGCGGATCATCACCACCGAGTGCTCCTGAAGGTTGTGGCCTTCGCCGGGGATGTAACCGATCACTTCAAAACCATTGGTCAGGCGGATCTTGGCCACCTTGCGCAGCGCCGAGTTCGGCTTCTTCGGCGTCGTGGTGTAGACGCGCGTGCAGACGCCCCGCTTCTGCGGGTTCTGCTGCATGGCCGGGACCTTGTTGCGCTTCACCGGCGCAATGCGCGGCTTGCGGATCAGCTGGTTGACGGTAGGCATTAAACCCTCTTGTCTCTCAATTCCGTATCTCGCCCGGTCAGGGCCGCTCAAAGCGTCACTTCCATACGCAAATTCGGGCCACAAACCGCGCCTCGCGGTCTTGCCCGAACAAATGGCAGAGGAAGCGGAAGCCGCTTCGTGCACGCCGGAAATGTCTTTTCGCTCGTAAAACGAACCCTGTTTGAGGCAAACTCCAAAGCGTGTCGCTTCGGAAGCAAGAGCCTCACATCGGTTCTGACTGGGCGGCTTCTACTCGTATGGCCACTGTCCGTCAACCCCGGAGCGGCAAATATTGCGCTGAACCCGAGGCGTGGCAGCCATGCGAAAAGCGCATGTAATTTTCTTGCGCCGTTTTTCAAGAGGAAGCCAGAAAGTGACCGGCTTGCGGCTGTTTCCAGGCCGTGCTTCGTGCGAAAAGGCGGCATGAGCAGCCCAAACCCCCTCGCCCGGAGGTACGAACCCGTGAATGACAATGAGGAGCGCCCGGTCACCATTATTACCGGCCGGGTGTGGAAGCGCAAAGGTGGCAAGCCGGAAGGCGTGCATGTGATGCTGGTCGCACCGGACGACGATTCGGCGGTGCGCCGCGCTCTCGAATCGCTTGCCGCCGAAGGTTATGCCGAGGCAGAGCTCGATCAGATCGGCGACCTGGACGGCGTGCCGGACGAGGAGCCGCATCTGTCCGCCTATCAGGGCGCGCTCGAAGGCGAAGTGTCGATCGTGACGTTCGATGTGCCGATCTGAAGAGATCTGAATCGCGGTCGATCTCACGGGCCGGCGACAAAGCCCGGCGACTTGCCCGGCACAAGTTCTCTGCTAAGAAGCGACCTCTGGCAAAACCAAGCACACTCAACCTGCGGAGCTCCCATGTCCTCTAATCCCATCAAGCTCGGCATCGTCGGCGTGGGGAAGATCGTCCGTGACCAGCATCTGCCGGCGCTGGCGAAGGACCAGGATTATCGCCTGGTTGCCGCAGCGAGCCGCCATGGCAAAGTCGAGGACATCCCGAACTTCCCGACGATCGAGGCGATGCTCGACGCAACGCCGGAGCTCGAGGCGGTGTCGCTGTGCATGCCGCCGCAGTTTCGTTACGACGCCGCGCGCTTGGCGCTGGCGGCGAAAAAGCATGTTTTCCTGGAAAAGCCGCCCGGCGCCACGGTCAGCGAGGTCGAAGACCTGAAGGCGCTGGCGACAGCGAACGGCGTCTGCCTGTTCGCCAGCTGGCATTCACGCTATGCGCCGGCTGTCGAAGCTGCGCGCGCATTCCTTGGATCGACAACGATCAGGTCGGCCGCCATCAATTGGAAAGAAGACGTGCGCCGCTGGCATCCGAATCAGGAATGGATCTGGGCTCCCGGCGGCTTTGGCGTGTTCGATCCCGGCATCAACGCCCTGTCGATCGCTACCCACATCCTGCCGCCGATGTTCATCAGCTCGGCAGAACTCGATTTCCCCGAGAACCGCGCGGCCCCGATCGCCGCCCAAATCGCTTTCCGCACTTCGAACGGTCTGCCAGTGACGATGGAACTCGACTGGCGTCAGACCGGCCCGCAAAGCTGGGACATCCTGGCCGATACCGAGGCCGGATCGATGGTGCTTTCTGGCGGCGGCTCAAAGCTTGCCATCGATGGCCGCGTCGTTCACGAGGAGCCGGAAGCCGAATACCCGATGCTCTACAAGCGCTTCGCCGAGATCGTGCGCGCCGGCACCTCCGACGTCGATCTCGCGCCCCTGCAGCACGTCGCCGACGCCTTCATGCTCGGCAAGCGCAATGTGGTGGAAGCTTTTTTCGATTGATCAGTGGGCGCCGCCGGATCGCAGGTCCGGCCGGCGCACCGCACAAATTCAATTAACGATCGCTATTGCAAAGCCGTCATAGCCCTTGGCGCCAACAGTCTGGA
Organism: Mesorhizobium sp. M0701; assembly: GCF_040320365.1. Lineage (NCBI taxonomy): Bacteria > Pseudomonadati > Pseudomonadota > Alphaproteobacteria > Hyphomicrobiales > Phyllobacteriaceae > Mesorhizobium > Mesorhizobium sp. M0701. The sequence continues at coordinate 9,534 of NZ_JAMYPO010000081.1, read as the reverse complement.
TCGCGGTGCCTTCCAGACGTTTGTCGCTGCCGATGAACGAGAACGCCGCGCGTGCCCCTTCGACATTGGCATCGCGACCATCTTCATTCACCACCGCGCCGTCACGGATGACATTGTCGCAGACAATGACGGTCCCCGGCCTCGAAAGATGCATGGCCCAGGACAGATAGTGCGGGTTGTTCGGCTTGTCGGCGTCGATGAAGATGAAGTCGAACGGCCCGGCATTCTCGGCGCCTAAGGCCGCAAGCGATTGAAGCGCCGGTCCGACCCGCAGTTCCACACGGTCAGACACCCCTGCCCGTTCAAAGTTCGACCGCGCGACACTGGCGTGGTGCGGATCAAGCTCGAGCGTCACGACCTTGCCGTCCATCGGCAATGCTCGCGCCATCCAGATTGTCGAATAACCGCCCAATGTGCCGATTTCGAGTACCTTCCTCGCTCCCTGCATTCGCGCAAGAAGTGAGAGCAGCTTGCCTTGTGCCGGGGAAACGTCGATAGGCGGCAGGCCCTGATCATGGTTGGCCGCCAGAACGGCATCAAGAGCGGGATCCGCCTCGAAAAGAGCTTCGACAATGTAGTCGTCGACAGCAGCCCAAATCTTCCTGCTCATCGTTTCTTCTCCGATCCGATTGAGGAACCAAAATGCGAAAAGGGGCCACTTAGGCCCCTTTTCTATCTTCTCTTTCTTGCGCGCTTACTGCGCCGCGTTAACCATGTCGGTCAGCATCGGCTCGGCGACCTCGACGCCGGACGCCTTGCGGCGCTCGTCGATGATCAACTCGTCGCGCGAGGTGGCGATGCGCCGGATCTGGCTCATCGTACCGCCGGTACCGGCCGGGATCAGCCGCCCGACGATGACGTTTTCCTTCAGGCCCTGCAGCATGTCGGTCTTGCCGGCAACCGCAGCTTCGGTCAGCACCCTCGTCGTCTCCTGGAAGGAGGCGGCGGAGATGAAGGACGGCGTCTGCAGCGAGGCCTTGGTGATGCCGAGCAGCACCGGCTGGCCTTCGGCCGGCTTCTTGCCTTCCTCGACCAGGCGCTCATTGACCTCTTCCAGCTCGATCACGTCGACGTGGTCGCCCGGAATGTAGGTCGAATCGCCCTGCGTGGTGATCTCGACCTTCTGCAGCATCTGGCGAACGATCACCTCGATGTGCTTGTCGTTGATCGACACGCCCTGCAGTCGGTAGACCTCCTGGATTTCGTTGACGAGGTAGGAGGCAAGCGCCTCCACGCCCTTGATCGCCAGGATGTCGTGCGGCGCCGGATTACCGTCGAGGATGTAGTCGCCCTTCTCGATGACGTCGCCGTCCTGGAGATGGAACGGCTTGCCCTTCGGGATCAGATATTCGACCGGCTCAAGCATCGAGTCATGCGGCTCGATGATGATACGGCGCTTGTTCTTGTAGTCGCGGCCGAAGCGGATCGTGCCATCGATCTCGGCGATGATGGCGTGATCCTTCGGACGGCGTGCCTCAAACAGTTCGGCAACACGCGGCAGACCGCCGGTGATGTCCTTGGTCTTGGCGCTTTCCATCGGGATACGCGCCAGCACGTCGCCGGGGCGAACCTGTGCACCCGGCTCGACCGAAAGAATGGCCTCGACCGAGAGCAGGAAGCGGGCGTCACCGCCCTTCGACAGCTTGCCGACCTTGCCCTTGGCATCCTGGACGACGATCGCCGGCTTGAGATCGTTGCCGCGTGGCGTCGAACGCCAGTCGATGACCTCGCGCTTGGTGATGCCGGTCGATTCGTCGGCGGTTTCCTGAACGGAAATGCCATCGACCAGATCCTCGAATGCCACCCTGCCCTCGATTTCGGTGAGGATCGGGCGGGTATAAGGATCCCACTCGGCGATACGCTGGCCACGTTTCACCTTGTCGCCATCGTCGACGAAGATGCGCGAACCGTAGGTGACGCGGTGCGTGGCGCGTTCCTTGCCAGCTTCGTCGAGGATCAGCACCGCCATGTTGCGGCCCATGACCATCAGCTGGCCGTCGGAGTTGCGCACCACGTTGCGGTTGCGGATCTCGACCTTGCCCTCATAGGAGGCTTCAAGGAACGAGGAATCCACCACCTGCGCCGTGCCGCCCATGTGGAAGGTACGCATGGTGAGCTGGGTGCCCGGCTCGCCGATCGACTGCGCCGCGATGACGCCGACAGCCTCGCCCTGGTTGACGGGCGTGCCGCGGGCCAGATCGCGTCCGTAGCAGACCGCGCAGACGCCGACCCTGACCTCGCAGGTCAGCGCCGAACGGATGCGGACCGACTGCACGCCGGCCTTTTCGATCAGTTCCACGTCACGCTCGTCCATCAGCGTTCCGGCCTTGACCAGAACCTCGCCGGTGACCGGGTGGGTGATGTCGTCGAGCGAGGTGCGGCCGAGAACGCGCTGGCCAACCGAGGCGACGACCTGACCGGCATCGACGATCGGCTGCATGGTGAGGCCCTTGTCGGTGCCGCAGTCGAGCGAGTTGACGATGCAGTCCTGCGCCACGTCGACAAGACGACGCGTCAGGTAACCCGAGTTCGCCGTCTTCAAGGCGGTGTCGGCCAGACCCTTGCGGGCGCCGTGGGTCGAGTTGAAGTACTCGAGCACGGTGAGGCCTTCCTTGAAGTTCGAGATGATCGGCGTCTCGATGATTTCACCGCTAGGCTTGGCCATCAGGCCGCGCATGCCGGCGAGCTGGCGCATCTGGGTGGGCGAGCCGCGCGCACCGGAGTGCGACATCATGTAGATCGAGTTCATCGGCTTCTGACGGCCGTTGTCCTCGAACTCGACCGCCTTGATGCGGGCCATCATTTCGTCGGCGACCTTTTCCGAGCACTTGGCCCAGGCGTCGACGACCTTGTTGTACTTCTCGCCCTGGGTGATCAGACCGTCATTGTACTGCTGCTCGTACTCCTTGGCCAAAGCCTCGGTGTCGGAGACCAGCTTGATCTTGGCGTCCGGGATCAGCATGTCGTCCTTGCCGAACGAAATGCCGGCACGGCAGGCGTGGCTGAAGCCGAGAGCCATGATGCGATCGCAGAAAATGACCGTCTCCTTCTGACCGCAATGGCGGTAGACGGTGTCGATCATCTTGGAGATGTTCTTCTTGGTCATCTCCTGGTTGGCGGTCTCGTAGGGCACGTTGTGGTTCTTCGGCAGCAGCTCGCCGATGATCATGCGGCCAGGCGTGGTATCGTAGATCTTCGACACGACCTTGCCGTCGGCGTCGACCGTGCGGAAACGCCCCTTGATCTTGGCATGCAGCGTCACCGCCTTGGTCTCGAGCGCGTGCTGGAGTTCGCCCATGTCGGCAAACACCATGCCCTCTCCCGGCTCGTTCTGGTTGACGATCGAGAGATAGTAGAGACCGAGAACCATGTCCTGCGACGGCACGATGATCGGCGCGCCGGAAGCCGGGTGCAGGATGTTGTTGGTCGACATCATCAGCACGCGGGCTTCAAGCTGCGCTTCCAGCGACAGCGGCACGTGAACGGCCATCTGATCGCCGTCGAAGTCGGCGTTGAAGGCCGTGCAGACCAGCGGGTGAAGCTGGATCGCCTTGCCTTCGATCAGGATCGGCTCGAACGCCTGGATACCGAGGCGGTGCAGCGTCGGTGCGCGGTTCAGCAGCACCGGATGCTCGCGGATGACCTCGTCGAGGATATCCCAGACCTCCGGACGCTCCTTCTCGACCAGCTTCTTCGCCTGCTTGACGGTCGAGGAGTAACCCTTGGCGTCGAGACGGGCGTAGATGAAGGGCTTGAACAGCTCGAGCGCCATCTTCTTCGGCAGGCCGCACTGGTGGAGCTTGAGCTCCGGACCGGTGACGATGACCGAGCGGCCGGAATAGTCGACGCGCTTGCCGAGCAGGTTCTGGCGGAACCGGCCCTGCTTGCCCTTCAGCATGTCGGACAGCGACTTCAGCGGACGCTTGTTGGCGCCGGTGATGACGCGGCCGCGGCGGCCGTTGTCGAACAGCGCATCGACGGCTTCCTGCAGCATGCGCTTTTCATTGCGCACGATGATGCCGGGCGCGCGCAGCTCGATCAGCCGCTTCAGGCGGTTGTTGCGGTTGATGACGCGGCGATAGAGATCGTTCAGATCCGACGTGGCGAAACGGCCGCCGTCCAGCGGGACAAGCGGGCGCAGATCCGGCGGGATCACCGGAACCACCTTCATGATCATCCATTCCGGACGGTTGCCGGATTCCATGAAGTTCTCGACGACCTTGAGCCGCTTCAGGTACTTCTTCTGCTTGAGCTCGGAGGTGGTCGAAGCCAGCTCAGAACGCAGATCGCCGGCGATCTTCTCGAGGTCCATGCCGGCCAGAAGGTCGTGGATCGCCTCGGCGCCGATCATGGCGGTGAACGAATCCTCGCCATACTCGTCGACGGCCATCATGTACTCTTCCTCGCTGAGCAGCTGGTGCTCCTTCAGCGCGGTGAGGCCGGGTTCGGTAACGATGTAGTTCTCGAAGTAGAGGACCCGCTCGATGTCCTTCAGCGTCATGTCGAGCAGCGTGCCGATGCGCGACGGCAGCGACTTCAGGAACCAGATGTGGGCGACCGGTGCCGCCAGCTCGATATGGCCCATGCGCTCGCGGCGGACGCGCGACAGCGTGACTTCGACGCCGCACTTCTCGCAGATGACGCCCTTGTATTTCATGCGCTTGTACTTGCCGCACAGGCATTCATAGTCCTTGATCGGGCCAAAAATGCGCGCGCAGAACAGGCCGTCACGCTCCGGCTTGAAGGTGCGATAGTTGATGGTCTCCGGCTTCTTGATCTCGCCGAACGACCAGGACAGAATCTTCTCAGGGCTGGCAAGCGAGATCCGGATGGAATCGAACACCTGCGCAGGCGCCTGGGGATTGAAGAGATTCATGACCTCTTGGTTCATGCCGTTCTCCTTTTCGGGGTCCTCGAAAACCCCTTGCATCTAGCGCGGGCCAAACGCCCGCCGACTTGATCGGCCATCGGCCGAGAATTTGGTGCGTCCGGTCGCGGGAAGACCGCGGCCGGACGTCTTGCTTACTCGGCCGCGTCGGGCAGCCGGATCGGGTTGTCGTCGAGCTTGGTGTTCTCCAGCTCGACATTGAGGCCGAGAGACCGCATTTCCTTGACGAGAACGTTGAAGCTCTCGGGAATGCCGGCCTCGAAGGTGTCGTCGCCTCTGACGATCGCCTCGTAGACCTTGGTGCGGCCGGCGACGTCGTCCGACTTCACCGTCAGCATCTCCTGCAGCGTGTAGGCGGCGCCGTACGCTTCGAGCGCCCAGACCTCCATCTCGCCGAAGCGCTGGCCACCGAACTGCGCCTTGCCGCCCAGCGGCTGCTGGGTAACGAGCGAGTACGGCCCGATCGAACGCGCGTGGATCTTGTCGTCCACAAGGTGGTGAAGCTTGAGCATATATATGTAGCCCATCGTCACTTTGCGATCGAACGGCTCGCCGGTGCGCCCGTCATAGAGCTGCGACTGACCGCTGGTGTGCAGGCCCGCCTGCTCCAGCATGATGTTGATGTCGGCCTCGTGCGCGCCGTCGAACACCGGTGTCGCGATGGAGACGCCGCGGCGCATCTGCTCGCTGAGGCGAACGATGCTCTCGTCGTCATATTCGCGGACCGGCTCGTTGCGGTCGTTGGAAGGCATGAAGCTCTCGAGCGTCTTGCGCAGCGGCTTGATGTCGCCCGCCGTCTTGTACGCGTCGATCAGATCACCGATCTTCTTGCCCATTCCGGCGCAGGCCCAGCCCAGGTGCGTTTCCAGGATCTGGCCGACATTCATGCGCGACGGCACACCCAGCGGGTTGAGCACGATATCGGCATGCGTGCCGTCCTCGAGGAAAGGCATGTCCTCGACCGGAACGATCCGCGACACGACACCCTTGTTGCCGTGCCGGCCGGCCATCTTGTCGCCGGGCTGCATCTTGCGCTTCACGGCCACGAAGACCTTGACCATCTTCATAACGCCCGGAGGCATCTCGTCGCCGCGCTGCACCTTCTCGACCTTGTCCATGAAGCGCTGCTCGAGCGCCTTCTTGGAATCGTCGTACTGGCCACGCAGGGCTTCCAGTTCGCTCTGGAGCTTTTCGTTCTCCACGGCAAACTGCCACCACTGCGAACGCGGATACTCGTCGAGCGTGTCCTTCGACAGCTTCGAGCCCTTCTTGAAGCCCTTCGGCCCGGCAATCGCTTCCTTGCCGACGAGAACGTCGGAAAGACGCGAATAGACGTTGCGGTCGAGGATCGCCTGCTCGTCGTCGCGGTCCTTGGCGAGGCGTTCGATCTCCTCGCGCTCGATCGCCATGGCGCGCTCGTCCTTCTCGACGCCGTGGCGGTTGAAGACACGCACTTCAACGACGGTGCCGAAGGTTCCCGGAGGCATGCGCATCGAGGTGTCGCGCACGTCCGAGGCCTTTTCACCGAAGATGGCGCGCAGCAGCTTTTCTTCCGGCGTCATCGGGCTTTCGCCCTTCGGCGTGATCTTGCCGACCAGGATGTCGCCCGGCTGCACTTCCGCACCGATGTAGACGATGCCGGCCTCATCGAGGTTCTTCAGCGCTTCTTCCGAGACGTTGGGAATGTCGCGCGTGATCTCCTCCGGCCCCAGCTTGGTGTCGCGGGCCATGACTTCGAACTCCTCGATGTGGATCGAGGTGAAGACGTCGTCGGCGACGATGCGCTCGGACAGGAGGATGGAATCCTCGTAGTTGTAGCCGTTCCACGGCATGAACGCGACCAGCACGTTACGGCCGAGGGCCAGATCGCCGAGCTCGGTCGACGGGCCGTCGGCGATGATGTCGCCCTTGTTGACCCGGTCGCCCATGCGCACCAGCGGACGCTGGTTGATGCAGGTGTTCTGGTTCGAACGCTGGAACTTCATCAGCCGGTAGATGTCGACGCCGGACTTGCCGGGATCGAGATCTTCCGTGGCGCGGATGACGATACGCGTCGCGTCCACCTGGTCGACGATGCCGCCGCGGCGGGCGCCGATAGCGGCGCCCGAGTCACGGGCGACGATTGGCTCCATGCCGGTGCCGACGAACGGCGCTTCGGCGCGCACCAGCGGCACGGCCTGACGCTGCATGTTCGAGCCCATCAGCGCACGGTTGGCGTCGTCGTTCTCGAGGAACGGGATCAGGGCCGCGGCCACCGACACCATCTGCTTCGGCGACACGTCCATCAGATCGACGTTTTCGCGCGGCGCCATCATCACTTCGCCGGCGTTGCGGCAAATGACGAATTCGTCGACGAAATGACCATTCTTGTCGAGCTCGGCATTGGCCTGCGCGACGTGGTGCTTGGCCTCTTCCATAGCCGACAGGTAAACGACTTCATTGGTCAGCTTGCCGTTGACGATCTTGCGGTACGGGCTCTCGATGAAGCCGTATTTGTTGACGCGCGCGAAGGTCGCAAGCGAGTTGATCAGGCCGATATTCGGTCCTTCCGGCGTCTCGATCGGGCAGATGCGGCCGTAATGCGTCGGGTGCACGTCGCGCACCTCGAAACCGGCACGCTCGCGGGTCAGACCGCCCGGTCCAAGCGCCGAAAGACGGCGCTTGTGGGTGATCTCCGACAGCGGGTTGGTCTGATCCATGAACTGCGACAGCTGCGAGGAACCGAAGAACTCGCGCACGGCGGCAGCCGCCGGCTTGGCGTTGATCAGGTCCTGCGGCATCACCGTATCGATCTCGATCGAGGACATACGTTCCTTGATCGCGCGCTCCATGCGCAGCAGGCCGACGCGGTACTGGTTCTCCATCAGCTCGCCGACCGAGCGCACGCGGCGATTGCCGAGATTGTCGATGTCGTCGATCTCGCCCTTGCCGTCGCGCAGTTCGACCAGCGTCTTGACCACGGCCAGGATGTCGTCCTTGCGCAGCACGCGCACGGTATCCTCGGCCTTGAGCTCGAGGCGCATGTTCATCTTGACGCGGCCAACGGCCGACAGATCATAGCGCTCGCTGTCGAAGAACAGCGAGTTGAACATGGCTTCAGCGGTTTCCAGCGTCGGCGGCTCGCCGGGGCGCATGACGCGGTAGATGTCGAACAGCGCGTCCTGGCGGCTCTCGTTCTTGTCGACGTTGAGCGTGTTGCGGATATAGGCGCCGACGTTGACGTGGTCGATGTCGAGGACCTTGATCTCATCGTCACCGGTGCCAAGCAGCACTTTCAGCGTCTTTTCGTCGATCTCGTCACCGGCTTCGAGGAAGATCTCGCCGGTCGCGTAGTTGACAATATCCTCGGCAAGGTAGTTGCCGAGCAGATCCTCGTCGGTCGCCTTGATCGCCTTGAGACCCTTTTCGCCAAGCGCCCTGGCCTGGCGGGCGGTGATCTTCTTGCCGGCCTCGACGACGACCTCGCCGGTGTCGGCGTCGACCAGGTCACCAACGGCCTTGAGGCCGCGGAAACGCTCGACGTTGAACGGGATGCGCCAATGGTCGCCGGCGCGCTTGTAGGTGATCTTGTTGTAGAAGGTCGACAGGATCTCTTCGCCGTCCATGCCGAGCGCCATCAGCAGCGACGTCACCGGAATCTTGCGGCGGCGATCGATGCGGGCATGCACGACGTCCTTGCTATCGAACTCGATGTCGAGCCACGAACCGCGATAGGGAATGACGCGCGCGGCAAACAGAAGCTTGCCGGACGAGTGCGACTTGCCCTTGTCATGGTCGAAGAAGACGCCTGGCGAACGGTGCATCTGCGAGACGATGACGCGCTCGGTGCCGTTGACGATGAAGGTGCCGTTCAAGGTCATGAGCGGCATGTCGCCCATGTAGACGTCCTGCTCCTTGATGTCCTTGATCGACTTGGCGCCGGTATCCTCGTCGATATCGAACACGATGAGGCGCAGCGTCACCTTGAGCGGCGCCGCATAGGTCAGGTCGCGCTGACGGCATTCGTCAACGTCGAATTTCGGTCCCTCGAACTCATACTTCACGAATTCCAGCATCGAGGAGCCGGAAAAATCGGAAATCGGGAAGACCGACTTGAAAACTGCCTGCAGTCCCTCGTCAGGACGCCCACCCTTGGGCTCCTCCACCATCAGGAACTGGTCATAGGATGCCTTCTGAACCTCGATCAGGTTCGGCATCTCCGCAACTTCCGGGATCTTTCCGAAAAACTTGCGTACGCGTCTGCGGCCATTGAAAGTCTGGGTCTGGGCCATCGTCGCTCCTTAGCTCAATTCTCGGGACGAGCCTCGCCGCGGCTCGCCTTGCATCTCGGGCCACCTTGGCGGCCCTGTCTTGTTGCCCGCCGCCTGTCGGCGGCTTCTTGTCTTTTCACCCGGCGCCAATTGGCGGCGGGCCAGAAACGGGAGAAAACCCGTTTCCTGAAGGCCGGTTTGCGGCCCTCAGGAAAGAGGTTTTCGCACTCTTCGCGTTACGCAGCCTCCCTTCGACGCGAAAGGAGTGGCGGGCGGCGCCGCGCCCGCACCCCGGGCAGAAACCATAAGTCAGATTCCCCACGGGCCCCGCGCCGTACCCCAGGGCGGTGGACGTGTGCGCGGACGCCCAGGAAAACGCGTGCATGTACCGGTTAT
>NZ_JAMYPO010000080.1:0-15180 GCF_040320365.1 Mesorhizobium sp. M0701 | reverse complement strand
CCTTCATCTGCGGTAAATCGCGAAAGGGGCGCTTCCTGCTTAAGCGGAAGACCCGAGGCGACCGCATGCGGGTGAAGCTCAAGGACATCAAGGCGGAGCTGCGGCGTCGGATGCATTGGCCCATCCCCGAACAGGGGAAGTGGCTGAGGCAGGTCGTGACAGGTCATTTCGCCTATTATGCGGTCCCGACGAATGGCGGGGCGCTCTCGGCGTTCCGGCACCATGTGACCGATCTCTGGCGGCGGACGCTTCGGCGGCGCAGCCAACGAGACGGCTTCACCTGGGCCCGCATGACGAAGCTGACCGACGACTGGCTCCCCAAACCACGCATCCTTCACCCGTGGCCCAATGCGCGCTTCGCCGTCAGCCACCCAAGGTAGGAGCCGAGTGCTCGAATCGGGCTCGCTCGGATCTGAGCGGGGGGGCGCCCAGTAATGGGCGTCCCTACCGCGATAGTGCACGTTTTCAAATTAAGCGCACAGCTAACCAACTGAAATGATTGACATGCGATTCTCATAATTAACTGCAAAGGGACATCCCCAGAAATGAGTATTGACTTCGATCTCCGATCTCAGCGCCGGCAACTGACCAAGGCATAGCGGGCTCGTAACGATAAGGACGGTTCTCGCCATTTGAGGACCGCAACGCGTTGGCGAGTCTAGTCTGAGCGATCAAGCCCGCGCTCTGGACGAGGTCCCATCCTCACAGAATGTTCGCCCACCGGGCCAAACGTGACGCAACGGAACGGATGGTTCACCCGTAAGGTCTTGGGGAGATTGCGAAAGGAGACCAGCATATGACCTGCGAACGAGACGTCGGCACGTTCGAAGAGCCCGTGACCGTTTTGCTGTCCTCGGGCAAAGTCAGTGTTTCGAGCACCCGCGAAGCCGCCGAAATGCTGCTTTACCGCTGGCCCATTGGAGAAACCGGGCGCCGCATCCAGGCTCGCATGGCGTGCATGAAGGTGCTCGGCGGCGGCAGCGCACCGGAGGTAGCGCGCGTGGCATTTCTCAACGCCGCCAAGGAAGCGAAAATCCTGACTGCTTGACATCTCGTCAACGCGTGCCCCACCACTGTCCATCGTGCATCACTCTTGCAGCGGCCATTACATTTGTGCAAACATCGTGCGTCGATCATGCGGAGACGCCGAATGCTTGCGCGAGAAGGCTGGAGCCGCGGATCTGCACTCTACGTCGACCCGCGAGTTGACGCGCTCTGTGGCGAATTCCACGTAGAGATCGTCCCCAAGGGCCGCTATCCGAAAGGAAGGCCAGACGCGCGCCGTCGGCTCCATGCGCCGGCTGATCGACAATCATGGCGCTGAGCATGCACGGTTGGTCCTGTGTGTCCTGGCTGAGGGCCGCGGCGAACCACGCGCTCACCGAAGAAAGCAGCCTGACGGCCGTCTCTGACTTGCTGCTGGCCGGTCCGGACCTAGTGGAGCAGGGCATGGCCGCCGTGCTCGAGGTTTTCGACGCGATCCCGCTCGGCGCATACATGGCGATCGTCAATGAGCTGCGCGGCCGCGTTCAACAGGGGCATGCGCTAGCTGGGATCCTTACCGGCGCCTCCGGGAGAGCTCGCTAACGCAAAGGAGACTATTCGGTCCCGGATGGCCAAGGCGGACGCCAGCGAGGCTGAAAAGGGCCGGCAGGGCTTCACCAAGCGCCAGCGCAGCCGCGAGGAACTGATCGCACTCGGCAAGAGGATGCTCGCGGTCAAGGCGTCAGTGCCTCATGGCGAGTTCGGACCATGGCTGCGCGATCAGCCTATCACGTACGATTTGGCTTTGCAGGCGATGCGGCTGGCCCGCGGCTGCTGACTAGAAGCGATCGGCCGAACCAAAGAAGAGGCGCTCCCTTGTTTCGCGCCGTATCCCCATCTAGCCTGCACTATTGTCAGTTGAGGTGACGGGTATGAAACAGAATCAGGTTGGCATTCAGCGATCATTCGCAAGCAACGCATTGGCCATCGGGCCTTTGATATCGAGCATATCTCTGGCAGGGTGCACTACAGTCTCAAATAGCGGTGCGGATGGTCGACGCCGCCGTCCGGCACCTATACGGATATTGTCGTTGTGACGGTCACCTTTTGAGATAGGCGCATGGAGCCGACGCTTGCTGGGGATTGCCCAGGCCCGGCACGATGCTCCGCCCGACCCCCTACTCGTGCCGGGCACACTCCTCCGGCTCGTTAGTCACTGCTCTCAAGCGGCTCCCCTATCTCGAAGACGCTCCCGCGTGCTGAGCAGGCGGTTGATCAATTGACAAGCAGCGTGTGATCGTAAGGTTTCGCCAGCAGTGGTCCTCCATCGCACCAGCCTCCCGCATCGGCTGCGGCGTCCGATACCCTGACGTGAGGATCACCTTCACGCAAGGAGATCGGTGGGCGTATCCGGGCGGGCGCGTTGCGCAAGTCTATTTCGCGCCAAAAGGGGCGAGGGATGTCCTAGATTAGACTGGACCAGGCGCATAAGCGTCGGAGGCGTAGCCGTCGAAAACGAACTCGTGTTTGAGGTTCCGGTCCGCGGAACAGCAGTTATCCAGAAATGGAACTGACTTTGAACTGTTTCGCTTGCCCGGTTGACAATCGAGGGGTCCCGTTCGGCGATCACCAAGCCTTTAAACTGCACGAGCTGTAAGCCCGTCCGTAAAGCACCCTTACGTTTAGTCGTAATACACGACACGGTCCCGTCCTTCCGACTTGGCGCGGAAGAGCGCCAGATCGGCCGCCTTGATGAGGTCATTTGGCGTGTGGTTCTCATCAGGCACCATGGTTGCAGCACCGACGCTGATTGTCACCCGCTCAGAACCGTGTGGAATGCTCAAGGCTCGCACGCTCTGCACGAGCCGCTCGGCCATAGCGCCCGACTGCGCCTGCAAAATATCGACCACCACCACGACGAACTCTTCGCCGCCGTAGCGCGCCGCGAGATCGGTCGAGCGGTTGCAACTGCTTTGGATTACACTGGCGACCTGCTTCAGCACCTCGTCGCCTGCCATGTGGCCATAGGTGTCGTTGTAGCGCTTGAAGTGATCGGCATCGATCATAAACAACGACAGCGGGCTCTTCGTGCGGACCGCGCGCTTCCATTCCGCCGCGAGATATTCATCGAAGTAGCGCCGGTTTCCCAGACCTGTGAGACCGTCAATCCGTGTGAGACGTTCCAGCTCGAGATTCGCGCGCATTAATTGCCGCTGGCTTTCTCGCAGGGCCCTGTATGCCTCCTCTCGCTGAACGTGGTCAAGATAGGCCCGGGAGTGATAACGGACACGAGCGACCAACTCGATACGGTCCGGCAGTTTGACCAAATAGTCGTTCGCTCCGGCCTCGAATGCCTCGCCCTTGATGGCCGGATCTTCTTTACTTGACAGCACGATGACGGGGACAGAATGCGTCGAGGAATTCTTTCGGTATTGCCGTACCAAGTCCAGCCCATCAACGCCCGGCATGACAAGATCCTGCAGGATGACCGTTGGCTTCACTTCGTCGGCAACTGTAGTCGCTTTGAGCGGATCGGTGCAGAAGTGGAAATCTATGTCCGGCTGGTTTGCGAGCGCGCGCCGGACCGCTTCACAGATCATTATCTGGTCGTCCACCAGCAGAACCATTGACGAGTAATTGTCTGCCAGGGGTGAGACGAGATTGGATTTGCCCGTCATAGAATAACCTTTCAGCAAGATGGGCCGCACGCCTCGATTAGGCGCGGGGCGATTGAGTCAAGCGGTAGGATCTCGACAGCGGCACCGATGGCAGCGGCGGCTTTGGGCATCCCATAGACCGCACTCGACGCGCTGTCTTGAGCGATTGTCAAATGCCCTTTGTCGCGTAGCAGCTTGAGCCCTTGGGCACCATCTCTACCCATGCCCGTGAGCAAGACACCGATCACGACACCCGGCCACCACTGCGCGGCGCTCTCAAGGAATACATCTACGGAGGGACGGTAGACGTTGTCGTGCGGCTTCGGGGTATAGCCGAGCTTGTGGGCTGACTTGAAGACGAGATGATCAGCCGTGGCCGCAATTAGAACGGTGCCGGCCTCGGGCTCATCTCCTTCGCGTGCCGGACGGATTGGAAGTGCCGCATGCTGGCCGAGCCAGTTTGCAAAACCGGGTACGAACTGCGCATCGAGATGCTGTACGAGAACTATTGCGGCCGTGAAATTGCTCGGAAATGCGCCGAGGATCGCGGCAACAGCTGCGGGCCCGCCCGCAGACGCGCCGATGGCAATAAGGTGCTGTGCCGATGACACAGACGGGGGCAATGTCCGTGTGCCCCAATTTGAAGACGGCGCGTCACGTACGAGTTTGCTGATCGTCGTTATCTTCTTGATGAGAAGCTGTGCGGACCGTCCGGACCTCGGGCCGTCAGAGCCGATCGAGGGGATGTCGACCGCGTCAAGCGCGCCATACCCCATTGCTTCATAGACACCAGGAATGTTGGCCTCAATGCTCGCCGTGACCAGCAGAATCAGGCATGGCGTCTTCGCCATGATCCTGCGCGTAGCCTCGACGCCATCCATTTCCGGCATCACCAGGTCCATGAGGATCAGGTCCGGGAGGTCTCGTTGGCAGGCCTCTACTGCCTCACGCCCGTTAACGGCGATCCAGGCCACCTGATGTTCCGGGGTTGATACAACCAATCGCCGCAGAAGCTCGACCGCAAGAGGCATATCGTTGACGATAGCGATCCTCATTGATGGATACACACGCTGCGCCTCATTCTGTCGCCTGGCCGATCAGGTCGACGACTGCATGGAGCAGTGTCTCGTCGTGGAAACTCCCTTTAGTCAGGTAGTAGTCCGCGCCGGCGTCCAGACCTCGCCTGCGATCGTCTTCGCGATCTTTGTACGACACGATCATGATCGGGGTGTTCCCGAGCCGGCTGTCCTTCTTCATCAAGGTCACCAGTTCGATGCCGTCCATGCGCGGCATATCAACATCGGTGATAACAAGATCGAATGGTTCAGACCGTATGGCGTTCCATCCATCCATACCATCAATCGCCACCTCGACCTCATAGCCGTTATTGTCCAGCAGCTTGCGTTCGAGCTCACGTACCGTCAAAGAATCGTCAACCACCAGAACGCGCTTGCGCCGCCTAAGATCGGGGCTGGTAGTCCCACGCCGCAAGGTGCGTAGGCCGCCGGATGACGCGAGCTTGTCTACTGATCGGATCAGATCGTCGACATCAACGATAAGCACGGGCGAACCATCTTCCATCAACGCCGCCGCGCTGATGTCCTTGACCTTGGCAAAGCGAGGATCTAGCGGCCGGACCACCAACTCGCGCTCGCCCAGGAAGCGGTCGACAATCAACCCGTGGGTTTCACCGTGATCACCATTAATCAGAACGACTGAAAGTTCATCGGCGTCTGCTTGCGGCTCAGCGCGGTCAAGAACCTCGTGCGCGGTGACTAGTCCGATCTGTCGATCCTCGAAGCGGAAATGCGGCCGGCCTTCGAGCAGTTCGATGCGCGTGCGCGGCAACTTTATCGTGCTGGCGATGCCTGCGAGCGGGAAGGCGTATGGCTCTCCGTCAATGTCGACGAGCAGCGTGCGGAGCACCGACAAGGTCAACGGCAGCTGTAGTTGAAATCGGGTTCCGAAGCCGAACTCTGAGGAGACGGTTGCGAGGCCTCGGACCTGCTTGGTCATCGCCTGTACGGCATCGAGCCCCACGCCGCGTCCGGAGATGTTGCTAACCGTCGCTTTCATCGAAAAGCCTGGCAGAAACAGAAATTCGAGCAATTCCGCTTCGGCAAGTCTGCCGACGGTCTCCTCTGTCGTCAGGCCGCGCGCCACGATCGTCTCGCGCAGCTTGTTCAGATCGATTCCCCTTCCGTCGTCCGCGACGATTATCTGCAGCAGGCCCGCATTGTGCCGTGCTTCGAGCCTGATGACACCTTCTTCAGATTTGCCGGCTGCTATACGTTCGTCGGTCGTTTCGAGCCCATGGTCGACAGCATTGCGGAGGAGATGGCCGAGTGGTGCCTCGAGTTGGTCCAGGATGTCGCGATCGATGCCAGTTGAGCCCCCGACGATGTCTAACCGCACGTTCTTCCCCAAGGTTCGGCCAAGGTCGCGCACCGTCCTCGAATAGTGCCGGACGCCATCCTCGAACGGGCGCATGCGACTCGCCAGCGTTTCGTCATAGAGTCGGTTCGCAAGGTCAGTGGCTCTGCGGTCAATCGAGTCCAATTCGTCAAGGCGCTCTGCGAGGAACGTCTGGCTCAGCCGAAGTTTTTGCAGCGCCTCTGCCAGTGCTTGCACCGCCCGATCGTCCTTAGGAATCTCGGCCAGTGCGTCGCCTAGCACGTCGAAGGCAATGGCCAGATCCGACTGAATCCGTTTCAGTCGAAGTAGGCCGCCCGTAAACGGCCTGAGGCGACGAGCCTCCATCAGGGACTCACCGGCAAGCCCTAGTAAGCGGTTTAGACTATCGGCCGTTACCCGCACCATACGGTCGGAACCGACGCCGCCATAAGGTTGAAGAAGTGGTTCCGATCGAGCGAGGACGCTCGTTTCCTTCGCCGAAGAGGCCCACGGCGCCTCCTGCGGGGCAGCATTTGAGCCGGCGAGCTCCGTCTCTGATGCTGTCGATGGGGAGGATGCCTGCTCAAGCGCCAGCAGAAAACCGGCTATTTCCAGTTTGGCGCTCTCATCGGCCGAGGCAGGCTCACTCGCTATGGATCCGAGGAGATCGACGCCTTTCAAAAGTGTATCGATGTGCTCGCGACTCAGGCTGAGACGCCCCCGCTGTGCGGCGACCAGGCACTCTTCCATCGCGTGCGCAACTTCCACCGCCGGCGTCAGATCGACGATCCGGGCCGCCCCCTTCAGCGAATGGGCAGCCCGCATGCAAGCGTCGAGACTCTGGGCGGACACGGGATCGCGTTCGAGCGCTAGCAGACCGGACGTCAGGGCCTGCGACTGCGTCTCCAATTCGGCCCGAAAGAGGTCGAGCATCGAAAATTGGCTGTAGTCCGCGCCGCTCATGCGATAGCTCGATCGAGCATGGCCAGCAGCAGCGCCTCGTCCAGACAACCGACCGCGCCCCTTCGCCACGAGACCATGGCTGCCGTCATGGTCGAGGACGCCTTGCCAACGGTAGCAGGCACGGCAAGCCGGTCGCTCTGTTTGAATCGATAAATGCCGTGCATTTCGTCCACAGCAAAAGCAACGCGCTTGTCGCTGTTGCCGACGACGATAAGACGCGGAAATGCCTTGGTCCGCGTGTCCTGTACCCGCGTTTTGCGGTCGTCTACTCCGAGCAGTTTGGCCAACGAAACGCAAACCAGCAATTCGCCTCGAACATTGACGATGCCGAGAACCGCACTGTTCCTGCGGTGTGGCAGCGAATGAATGCTACGCAGCTCGGCCACTTCTTGGAAGCAGCCAACCGGAAGCGCCAGCCATTCCTCGCCGAGACGAAAGACAACGACCGTCTGAAATGCACTGCCCTCGGCATTCCCAACTGCTTCATCGGTCCTTGCCTGGGCAAAATGTCGGGCCCACTCGTCCCGATAGCCGGGCGGCAGCGGACGGTTCAGGAGGTTCCGTGCGATTTCCTTATAGGTCGGGCAGTTCCGGCAGTGGAGATGCTGCTCCAGTTCAGGGCACGATCTGTCACCACGAACGCCTATTTGCCGCCAGCAGTCGCCGATGGCGATGTCCGGCACCGATGATGCGCTACCGGGCTCAGCTGACGTCAAGTGCCGCTCCTTTTCCCAATCCGACCGAGCCGCCCGGTGAGTGCCTCGGCACCGGTGATGTCACCCTGCTTGCGAAGCAGCAGCGCAAGATGCGCGAGGGCTTCTTGATGGCGGGGTTCGAGATAGAGGGCCTTGCGATAGTTCTGGATCGCCTCGGAACGCGCATCTTCTGCATCCTGAGCTAGCCCGAGCAGATAGAAGATTTCCGGCGAGGGACCGTATTCCCCGAGATGCGTCAGCGCGAGTTCCTTTGCTTCCGCAACTCGTCCGGCATTGGCGGTGCGTTCTACAGAAGCGAGGCTTTGGGCCGCCCGCTCAGACGGGTGGACGGAGCGCTCCACTTTCGCTGCATTGCTGGAGGCCGGCCGGATCGGGCTCAGCACTTTGCTGACGTCAGAGATAGGAGCAGGGGTGGCCGGACCGAAGCGCGACTTGGAGGGGGCAACCGTCCGGGGCGCCTTGGCCGGCTCCACGTTCGTGAACGCAAATGCCATGGGTAATCGCGCTGAAGCAAAGCCGTGCAGAATCGGAAGGCCTGATTCCGCTGGACCGACGAGCAGCAGGCCATCTGGCGCGAGGAGGGTCTTCAGACAAACCAGCGCGCGATCTTGCAGGTTTCGGTTGAAATAGATCAGCAGGTTGCGGCAAAAAATAATGTCGTACGGTGCCGGCCCATACGAGGCCGCAGGATCAAACAGGTTGCCAAGCCTGAACCGGACTTGCTTCAGGACCCGCACCTCAGGCCGTAGTCCGCCTTCGGCCGCTTCGAGATAGCGCCCTCTGAATTCGAGAAAATCGCCGCGAAATGAGTTGCGCCCGTAGACCGCGCGCTCCGCGGCCGCGAGATTGCCCGTGCTCACGTCGACAGCGTCAATCTTGAAATCCTGTGCTCCGAAACCAGCATCGAACATGGCCATCGCCATCGAATAGGGCTCTTCGCCTGTCGAACATGGTAGGCTCAAGAGCATTATGGGTTGACCCGGCCGCATGCGCGCCCGTGCATGACGCGTCATTGCAGTGAAAGCTTCACGATCTCGGAAGAACCATGTCTCCGGTACGACAACCGCGTTGATCAGTTCCTGGAGCTCGGATGGGGAGCCAGCCAGCAATTGCCAATAATCTTGAAGCCCGCTGATCTGGCAGGCTGACATCCGCTCCCGGAGCGCGTGACGGATCACCGACAGACCGACAGTGCCGCTGTCCAGTCCAATCTTTTCCCTCAGTAGCTGTTCGACCGCACCAAACATCATGAACTCATCGCGACCTGACGGAACAGCGTTTCGCGAATGTCGTCCGATAGCAGCGCTTCGGCCCTGACCCACTGGACAAGTCCTCTATCGTCGGACGCCACGGGGCCCAAGTAGGGCGGAGTTCCCGCCTCCATCCCGGACGGCGCGAAGTCAGAAGGATCCCGCTCGAGCATATCGGTCGCTCGTTCAGCAACAAGCGCAAGCAGGTGGTTCTCACCATCCTTGGTTGGATAGCGTATCAGAACGATTCGTGTGCTCAGCACCAGCGCCGAGGGGCGGCCAAGCGCAAGCAGGCTGAGATCGATCATGGGAACGGGTAAGCCCCGGCAGTTGATTAGGCCTACCACGCCGTTCGGCGCGCCCGGCAGCGTTCTCACGCCGATGTAAGGCAGGATCTCTTCAACCTGCTCCATGTCCAGCACATACCGGTCGCTACCTATACAGAACCCGAGGAATAGCATAGTCGTCCTAGCTCGCAGGCACCTCTCGCAGCGCCCGCAGTTTGAAACGGGAAATGCTGCTGCGTAACCCGCCCGAAACCTGATTGAGTTCGTCGATCGCGAGCGTGGATTGCTGGAGGGATTCAACCGTTTGCTGAGCGGCTTCGCTCAATTGTATCAGCGTCTCACTGATCTGCGCTGCGCCCGTTGCCTGGGCCTGCATTCCTTCATTGGCGACTTCGAAGCGTGGCACCAAGCCCTGGACCTGCTGAATAATCTCGTAGAGTTGGCCGCCGACCTGCTGCACATCTTGCATGCCACGTCGGACCTCCTCGGAGAATTTGTCCATGCCCATGACGCCGGCTGCGACGGCGGATTGAATTTCCTTGACCATCTGCTCGATGTCGTATGTCGAGACGGCGGTTTGGTCGGCAAGCCGCCGGATCTCCGTTGCCACGACCGCAAAGCCTCGCCCATATTGGCCCGCCTTCTCAGCCTCGATTGCGGCGTTTAGCGAAAGAAGGTTGGTCTGGTCGGCAACCTTGGTGATCGTGGTCACCACCTGATTGATATTGCCGGCCTTCTCGCTCAGGATCGCAAGTTTGGAATTAATCGCGGTGGCGGCTTCCATGACGTGCTGCATGGTTGCCTCCATGCGTGCCAGCCCTGCTTGTCCGCCGGTGGCGAGCATGGCGGTTTGCTCGGCGACCGCAGAAACTTCGCTCATCGTTCGTACGAGCTCATTGGAGGTTGCCGAGATTTCCTTCGCGGTCGCTCGGATTTCGGTCGTAGTGGCAGCGATCTCATTTGCGGTTGCCTGCTGTTCCTTTGAGGTGGCGGCCACCTCGGTTATCGATGTGTTGACTTGAATGCTGGATTTCTGAACCTGGCCTATCAGCGTGGTGAGATCATCGGCCATGGTGTTGAAGCCCTCAGCCAGCGTGTCAAACTCGTCCTTGCGCTTCAAATCGAGGCGCCCGCTGAAGTCGCCCAGGCGCATTACACGGACGAGATCGACCAATCGGCCAAGCGGGACACTAACGGCACGGAATAGAAGATAGCCGCACAAAAGGGCCAAACCGAGTGCTACGAGGAACCCGGCAATCAGGCCCAACTTCGCTGTGCGGACGATCGAACCTATCTTTTGGGTCGAGCTGTTTGCCTCTCCTCTATGGTCCTCGACCATGGCTTGCAGAGCCGATTGCAATTTCCGAAAGATCGGCTCCACATTGTTCTTGATGGCCGGGCGCTCGTTGGGGATCTCTCCCTTCGCCAACGCGGCACGACTGGCATCCAGTACGGCGGCTTCGGCTTGGCGGAATTGATCGGCGAGGTCCTTGACGACAGCGTAGTTCTGCTTGTCCAAATCGGACTCAATGGTCTCTTCATACTCGTCCATCGACCGTTGCAGGGCGTCGCGGTTCGCCTTGATGGTAGCCTCGAAAGCCCGCTTGTCGGCAGGATTGTCCTGAAGAGCATATTCCTGGAGAAGACTATGGGCATCCATCTGTCCCATCATGATCTGGGTGCTGTGATAGAGGTCCGGAAGAGTTTCCTTTTCCACGCTGGTCGCTTCTTGCTCCGTCTGGAGAAACCAAACGTATGTAATGATGGCCATAACCGACATGACAACCAGAACGGCCGCGAAACTGGCGAGTATGCGGCGGCGTATCGTCAAGCTGTTCATCGGGCTCAGTTCCGCCAGGGGCGCTAATTGATTTGTTGGCACGACTAGCCCAGCACCGCGTTGCGACTATGCCGAACAGGCGAGATTCATTCGAATCGCGGAATCTAATGTTGGAAACGTTTCTTTTCCGTTCACGTCGCGCCCACAAGCCGCCTGCGAACGGCATGTACGCGTCCAAACCAATGGCCGATCGCATCGGCCGCAACTGGAAAGTATCTCCAACATCGAGCGTGGCAAGCAACTCCCTCCATTGAAACGCTCGTGAGTCGCGCGTGTTCTCAGCGACGGATTGCTTCGAAGGCCTGGCAAGGGGGCGCGCTGTTTCGCGCGAGAGCGCACATAGCTCCAGGTGGAACTCCTGGAAGCGCCGTGCAATTGGCGCCTAGGCTTGTCAAAGTGGAGCGCGTGCAGGTGAGGCCTGCTTGCCGTGCACGCTTTGCCCGCGGCTATGGCCGTTAGCCTACCCACGAGGGCGAAACACTCGCAAAGTCAATCATTGAGACTGGAAACGCTAACCCGATACGCGACTGGCGCCGCCGGTTGAAGATAGGGCCAGCGACCAGCAGCGTGCTCGCCGAGTGCGGCCGCGGGAGCTTGTGCCGGCCGCGCCAAGGAGCGGATATATCAAATGGAGCGAAATTCTTAGCCATTCCTTCATCCATCTTTTCGTTAAATACCCCATGGAAATGGGGCGCATTATATCGAGGCGGTTGGTTCGGTGTTTGCGACGAGGCGTCGGGACGAGCGGCAACGTTGCTACTATTTTTGCCCTATCTTTGCCGATTGTCGTCGGCGCAGCGGGTCTCGGTATCGAGACCTCCTACTGGTATTTTAGCAGCCTGAAATTACAGGCGGTGGCGGATGCGGCAGCCTATGCTGGCGCTTTGGAAAAGGTTTCGGGATCTGACAAGCCAACGATAGTCGCCGCCGCGACACTGTCAGCGACGACGAACGGCTGGGACCCGTCAACAGGCACAATCGAAATCTTCACGCCCCCGTCCTCTGGCCCGAATGTCGCCCAAAAGGCCGTCGAGGTCATCGTTCATCAGACCCTCGATCGGTTTTTCACATCGATATTCACGCAAAACGCGATCGGCGCACGGGCAAGAGCGGTGGCTTTTATCACTGACGCCTCAAAGGCCTGCGCTTTGTCGCTCAATCGTTCCGCCCCGAGAGCGGCGCTGTTTTCCGGCAGTTCGACCATAAAAATGACGGGCTGCTCCGTGATGTCCAATTCCATTGCCGCCGATGCGATCAAGCTTCAGGGATCGGCAAACCTTCAGGCCGACTGCCTGATATCGGCCGGCGGTGTTTCGTTGAACAACCCTGTGACGACTGTTTGCGCCAGCCCGATAACCCAGGCCTTACCCGCTGGTGATCCCTTTGGCGACCTGCCGGCGCCACCAGCCACAACCCCCTGTCAAAACTCGAAATTGTCGACCCTGAACCCCGGGACATACTGCAGCGGGCTGAGCTTGAGCGGCAATGTTGCGCTCGCGCCCGGCGTGTACGTCATTCAAGGCGGTGATTTCAAAGCGAACGCGAACGCCAATGTTTCCGGCACCGGAGTCATCATCTATCTGGCCGGCAGCTCCGGCGTCACCATGAACGGCAACGCCACCGTCAAACTTAGTGCACCCACGTCGGGCACGTATTCCGGTGTCCTGTTTTACGGCGACAGAGGTAACCTGACGGGATCGAACACGTTCAACGGCACGGCGGATTCGCTTTTGACCGGCGCTCTGTATTTTCCAACCCAGGACGTCAACTATCTCGGCAATTTTTCTGGCAAGGGTGGTTGCACGCAGGTCGTCGCCGGTACCTTGCAGTGGTCCGGCAACACGAGCATCAGCCAGGATTGCACGAGCCTCGGAATGCGTAATATTCCGGCGACGCAATCCGTTCGGCTTGTGGAGTAATCTTCGTGGAACGGTTATCAGCCCGGATCTTCCGGAGCGATTCGGGTGTTGCTGCGGTAGAGTTTGCGCTGATTGTGCCGATCCTTTGCCTGGTACTTCTTGGCGTCATTAACGGCTGGTCTTTTGTATCAAGCGCGCTGTCGATGCGTGCAGGCGTCAAAACGGCGGCGAACTTCGTGATGCAAGGCGCAGCCGACGACGCGGCTACCCAAGCCGTCGCCCTTTCGAGCTGGGATAATCATCCCGATGACGCGCAGGTGACGCTGAGCCGGAAATATATGTGCGGGATCACCGTGGTCGATCCATCTGTCCTGTGCGACAGTTTGAAAGCTCCCGCGGTTTTCGTTGTAATACAGGCGACAACCACCTGGTTGGCGAGTTTTCCCTCTCGCGCGAGCTCAGCCACCAACAGGTGATTCGTGTTCGCTAAAGGGAGAGCCTTCATACGTGGGGCATCAGGCGGAGCTGCATTGGAGTTCGCGCTGATCGCGCCTATTCTGATAACGCTTTTGATCGGCATCTTCGCATTCGGCTGGGCTCTGAATGCCATGTCGAGTGTTCGCTACACGCTGGAAACGTCCTCACGTGCGCTGCAAATGAAGAACTCGCTGACCGAAGCCGAGATAAAAGCGATAGCCACGGCAAAATTGCTGAGTTTGGGATTAAGCGATGTCGATATAACAATAGCAATCGACGCCCCCAGCGGCGGCTTTCGAATGGCCCATCTGACCGCCAAATATGCGTTCGTGATCGAATTCCCGTATTTCGACCGGTATCCGATTAATTATGCGACAACCGTCACGGTTCCTTTGATTGGAACATAAGGTTCATTCTAGTCGGACGCCGCAGCTAGTTCTCCATCAAAAAACCTGCAGCGAAGCTCTTCCTTGCCGCAAGGTGCTTCACGCGGGCTTTGGTCCCCGGCTTGACCCATTGGGGTCGCCGGCGGCCTTGGCAAGCCCTTTGGTAGGAGGCCGGCATGCTCCTGAAACGTACTTCCACAACCGATCCCGCATGTCACGCCGCCTCTGACGATAACGCTATGTTCATCAGCCAAGCTCAATTATCTGGCAGACCAAAAGCTACACGAAGCGACAGACGCCGGGAATTAGGCGAAATGGCTGAAGACGAACAGAGGCGCCAACGCAGGCAGCGCGTCTTCAAGGGCGCAACAATCCTGACCGGCATGACCCATTCCGAGGTCACGTGCACGGTGCGCAACATGCATGCCGGCGGCGCCGAACTGAAGGCCTCGATCGACGCTCGCGTCCCCGACGAATTCCTGCTCTATGTGCCGACCGACGGCATCGCCTACAAGGCGGTGGTTCGTTGGCGTCGCGAAGACCGCATCGGCGTCATGTTCACCGGCACCGAGCCAAAGCCGCACTGGCACTACGGCTAAATCCCCTGAACCACACCTCGTAGCCGTATGCTGGGCGGTGATGACCCCCGTCCTTTGGACGCCTTGTTCCTCCTCCAGAATTCTTCGACTTAGGTGGCCGACAACCATTCTGGCGCCGACTGACTGCTCGCTTCCATTATCGGTTTGCCGACCATCGTTGGAGATTTCAGAATAGCTACTGCTCTCGCCCTCTCCACCGTCCTGATGGTTTAAACAGTGCTCGTGCATTTCGAGACGGTCCGAGTCGTCGCGAGGATGCGGCGCTGGTGGGGTCGGTCTGCTCTGTGGAACTGCTCGCATTCATCACGCCTGCGTTTGTCGCGCACCTGCTCGGTATTGGGCAGGGGAATAAAGGGCGCTGTTCCGCCACCAAGCAGAAAACCGGCCTTCCCCTTGCTTCGGCCTGCGGCCTGCAGCACCGACAAGGCACCCGCTAGCGGGTGCCGCCGTCATCTTTTCATGCCGTCGCGAATCGTCACGTTATCGGTCCGAAAGGTGATGGTTTTGGTCCGTCGAGACGACAGCGACATTCGCCTGACTGGGAACGACAGGGTCAGAGTGCCTGTCATATCAGGGAACGTCGTGCAATTTGTCGGCCAGCCCACAAAGTTCCAAAAAAACGGACCGTTCGCTTTGAGGTTGAGTTGCGCCTTAGTGCTTCTCTTGTGATCTTCCTCAGCGTCCGCTGTTTTGACAGGGAGCGCATTGGTCATTCGGCCCATCGCGCTTTTCTGCGGCCCGCCGTTTCGCCCGACATCATGGAACGAT
>NZ_JAMYPO010000079.1:0-15890 GCF_040320365.1 Mesorhizobium sp. M0701 | reverse complement strand
AGGAAGTCTCGATACCGAGGCCCGCACCGCCGACGACAATCGGCAAAGACAGAGCAAAAATAGTAGCAACGTTGCCGCTCTCGCCAATCGGTCGCATAGCGCGGAAAAAACACTTAAAAATGCGGGCACGCCAGTCCATTTCCCTATTAAAGCAGGATTGCATAAAAGAATGACTAAGAATTTCCGTACATTTCTTGGCTGCGATCCATCCGGGCTTAACGGCCCGTTGCGCCGCTTCAATGCGGGCCTTTGGCGCCACAGGACCCTCGTTAGTCCTTCGGCCGGGTGCATGTCTTCATAGGAACAATTCTGGTTTCCGGGGTCATGCGCAAGAAAAGACCGCCGCGGCCGGTTTCGATTGGCAATGGGTTGCCGTTCCCTGCTATTCCCGCTTCAAATCAAAAAGCAGTGGACGTTCCAGTATGACCAATGTCGCCTTGACCGGGCTTGCCCGCGATCTTGCCAAGCGTGCCGCGGAAGGCCGCCCGGTGCGCATCGGCGTTATCGGTTCTGGCGAGATGGGCACCGACCTGGTGACGCAAGGCATGCTGATGCCGGGCATTTCGGTTTGCGCGATCTCGACGCGCCGCCCGCATACGGCGCGTGACGCCATCCGCATTGCTTATGGCGACCAGGCGATGGCAGCCGAAGCGGACAGCACTTCGAAGGTCAGCCAGGCGATCGAAAGCGGCAAGATCGCCGTCACCTCGAACGAAATGCTGGTCACCAATCCGCTTATCGATGTCGTCATCGATGCCACCGGCAAGCCCGGGGTCGCCGCCGATTTCGACCTGATGGCGATGCAGCACGGCAAGCACCTGGTGATGATGAATGTCGAGGCCGACGTCACCATCGGCTGCTATCTGAAGCAGCAGGCCGACCGGCTCGGCGTCGTCTATTCGGTCGGCGCCGGCGACGAGCCGTCGAGCTGCATGGAGCTGATCGAGTTCGCCTCGGCGCTCGGCTACACCATCGTCTCCGCCGGCAAGGGCAAGAACAACCCTCTCAACCACGACGCCGTTCCCGACGACTACCGCGAGGAGGCGCTGCGCCGCAACATGAATCCGCGCATGCTGGTCGAGTTCGTCGACGGCTCGAAAACCATGGTCGAGATGTGCGCCATTGCCAACGCCACCGGGCTGGTGCCCGACGTTCCCGGCATGCACGGCCCCAAGGCCGATCGCGACGAGCTGGTCAAGGTGCTGATCCCGCGCGAGCAGGGCGGCATTCTGTCGAAGAAGGGCGTCGTCGACTACACCGTCGGCAAGGGCGTGGCGCCCGGCGTCTTCGTAATCGTCGAGGCGACCCATCCGCGCATCATCGAGCGCATGGACGATCTGCATATCGGCCACGGCCCCTATTACAGCTTCTTCAGGCCCTACCATCTGACCTCGCTGGAAGTGCCGCTGACGGCGGCTCGCATCGCGCTTTACGGCAAGCCCGACATGGTGCCGCTGCCGCGGCCGGTGGCCGAGGTCTGCGCCGTGGCCAAGCGCGATCTGGCGGCAGGCGAGGTTTTCGATGCGATCGGCGAGACCTGCTACCGCTCCTGGACCATGACCGTCGAACAGGCCCGCGCCCATCGCGCCGTGCCGGTCGGTCTGCTCGAAGGCGGCAAGGTGCTGAAACCGGTGAGGAAAGGCGAATTGCTCACCGCCGACAATGCCGCGCCCGACCCGACGACCAGGCTGTTCGCCTTGCGCCGGCTGCAGGACGAGATGCTGTATGGGCGTGACGCTGTCGACCGGTGAGCTGTCGCGGTGGCCTTTGGCCGGGCCCACTGGCATTGTCATTACAACTCTCTATATTGTATTGACGATGAAGGCGGAGGCGATCACATGAATCTTCAGATCAGGGACCCGCGCGCACGCGAACTGGCGCGAGAGCTTGCTGCCAAACGCAAGATTTCGATGACCGAAGCGGTCATCGAAGCGCTTGAATCCGAGTTGAAGCGGGAGAGCGGACGCATTCCCCTGGCTGAGCGGCTTGCTGCCATTGCCAACGACTTCAAGGCCAAGGCAGGCCAAGGTGGTCGGGCTGTGACGAAGGATGAGATCGATGAGATGTGGGGCCATTCCTGATGTTCATCGACACCTCCGTGGTTGTCGCGATTCTTTCAGGCGAAGAGGATGCCGGCGAGTTGAGTAACCGCATTGAGGCAGCGCCCGCGAGAATAACTTCGGCGTTGGTGGTGCTTGAAGCGGCGATGCGGCTTTCGACGATGCTTGCCGTGCCGCCGGTTGTCGCCGGAGATGCGATAGAGGCGTTTCTTCGCGAGGCCGAAATCGAAATTGTGCCGACCGACGCCAGCGATGCCAAGCTCGCGATCCAGGCGTTTTCAGACTACGGAAAGGGGCGCGGACATCCCGCCCAGCTCAACTTAGCCGACTGCCTTTCTTATGCCTGCGCAAAAAGTCACGGCTCCGCCCTGCTCTACAAGGGCAACGACTTTTCGCATACCGACCTCGTGTAATCCGCAACCGGCTGTTACTTCCCCAGCTCTATAGACCGCAGCCGCGCCGCTTCCACCGCCTCGGTGAGCAGGCGCGTCAGCCGGTCCTCGCCCATCAGTACTGCAAGGGCCGCAGCCGTGGTGCCGTTGGGGCTGGTCACCTGCTGCCTGAGCACGCCCGGCTCCTCGCCGCTTTCGGCGGCCAGCGATGCGGCGCCGTAGACCGTCTGCATGGCCAAGAGCTTGGCAGTCCCGGTCGGCAGGCCGGCTTTCTCGGCGGCCACGGTCAGCGCTTCGATGAAATGGAAGATATACGCCGGCCCCGACCCGGAGACTGCCGTCACCGCATCCATCAGGGCCTCGTCGTCGATATCGGCCACCTGCCCGCTTGCCGAAAGCAGGTCGGCGACGAAGCGTTTAGTCTCGTCGGAAACCAGCCTGTTGGAAAACACCACCATCATGCCCTTGCCGATCGCCGCCGGCGTGTTGGGCATGCAGCGCACGATCGGCGCGCGGTCGCCGAGAATACCTTCAAACGTGGCCACCGGCGTTCCGGCGGCGATGCTGAGGAAGGTGGTCCGGCCATCGTTGAAGCGGATGTAGCCAGCCGTCACGTCGCGGATCACCTGCGGCTTCACCGCAATGACGACGACGGTCGGCACGGCGTCCGCCGGGATGGCGCCGGCATCCGCGGCAGCAGCGCAGCCCAGTGCTTCGGCACGCTTGCGCAACTCGGCATTGGGCTCGACCACGAACACCACCGCCGGAGCCAGCTTGCCGGCTTTCAGCCAGCCCGAGAGCATGGCGTAGCCCATATTGCCGCAACCGGCGAGAACAAGCCTGATCGTCATCGAAAGCCTCCCATAGAGATGGCTTCCCCATAGACGTTCGCGGCAGGGCGGGGAAGCCCTGTTGGGACCGTGATCAGGCGGAAACCCCGACCTTACGGTTGGGATGCGCATGTAGTTGCGCAGCCGCGCGGCGACCAAATTAACCTTTTATTTCCTATGCCTGTTTAGCATCGCTTAACCGGTGGCGGTCGCTACGTCCCAGCCCGAGGGGAAGGCTCCAGAAACCATGGCTTATAGGAAAAATCGTGAACACTGGAGGAACGAGCAGTCCTTGCTGTCGCTCGTCGAGGCGGTGCGCGGCGAGGACGAAGCATCGCTGGTTTCGCTAGAGGACCGCGCAGGCCCGTCATGGCGCGAGGATGCCGCCACACGCCATCGTCTTGCCCGCTCGCGCCGCGAAGCGCGTGCCAGTCCGATCCTGTTGGCAGCCTCCGGCATAAGCCAGCCCGATCCTGATGAGCCAAAGGCCGGCACCATACTGATGGAAGAGGCTGCAGCTGCCGATGGGTTTTTCGACCCCGCTGGCTCCCTTGGCGGCCCCGATGCCGGTTCCGCGGATCACGCAGCATACCGGGCAGCGCCGCCTCCCGCTCAGCCGGTCGAGATCGCGCGCACCAAACGT
This sequence comes from Mesorhizobium sp. M0701, assembly GCF_040320365.1. Classification (NCBI taxonomy): domain Bacteria; kingdom Pseudomonadati; phylum Pseudomonadota; class Alphaproteobacteria; order Hyphomicrobiales; family Phyllobacteriaceae; genus Mesorhizobium; species Mesorhizobium sp. M0701. The sequence continues at coordinate 11,965 of NZ_JAMYPO010000079.1, read as the reverse complement.
CCTGGTCCGATCGGTGCCGTGTTGTCGGCGCTGAGCCGGCTCATGCCTGGCAGAGCGCCGGAGGAGATGGCGTCCGGTAAGATTTCCGCCGCGACAAATTCCACCGCAGCGATGCCGCCTGCGTTCGACCCGCAGCCGCTCTATGCCGGTCGGGCACTTTATCCGCAGCAACCCACGCCGCCGCATTCGGCCCGTACTCAGGCCTGGTCGAGGAAGGCAAATCAGGCCTCGGAAGCCGCCGATCAGCAAAGCCAGATCGAGGAAATCCGCGCCAGCCTGCGCGAATTCCGCGAGGTCGTTCGCGAGCTCACCGAAAACCGCACGCATCGCCGCTATTTCTGAGCGTCGAATAAAACATGCCGGTTTCGAGTTAACGGCATGGGACGGCGCATTGACGGGATTGCCCGGCTCGATTTTCGTGAAAATGCCGCGCTGCATGTCTGCCCGCAGCGCATGGTTCTGGGCAACGGCCTGCATAAAAGATATCTGGAGCGCGCCGCATGGATGTTTTAACGCGGCAGGCTTACGGGATAGGCGTCGAGGGTGGTTCATGGCTGAGTTGATTGACGGAAAAAGCGTCGCCGAAGACGTGGTGCGGCGGGTCAAGGCCCTGACCGCCGAACTGGCGGAAAAGGTCGGACGGCAGCCCGGTCTCGCCGTGGTCATCGTCGGCGAGGATCCGGCGAGCCAGGTCTATGTCGCCTCCAAATCCCGCACCGCCAAGGAATGCGGCTTCCATTCGGTTCAGCACACGCTGCCGGCCGAAACCTCCGAGCCGGACCTGTTGAAGATCATCGGCCAGCTCAACGCCGATCCGGCCATCAACGGCATCCTCGTGCAGCTTCCGCTTCCCGGCCATATCGATTCCGGCAAGATCATCCAGACCATCGCGCCGGAGAAGGATGTCGACGGCTTCCACTTCATCAATGTCGGCAAGCTCGGCACCGGCGAACTCGAGACCGCCTTCGTGCCTTGCACGCCGGCCGGCTCGATGCTGCTGATCGAACGCGTGCGCGGCAAGGACCTGTCCGGTCTCAATGCGGTCGTCGTCGGGCGTTCGAACATCGTCGGCAAACCGATGGCCAATCTTCTGCTTGCCGCCAATTGCACCGTCACCATCGCACACAGCCGGACCAGGGACCTGCCGGCGCTTGCCCGCACCGCCGATATTCTGGTCGCCGCCGTCGGCCGGTCTGAAATGGTCCGCGGCGACTGGGTCAAGCCTGGCGCCACCGTCATCGATGTCGGCATCAACCGCGTCGCCGCACCTGAAAAGGGCGAAGGCAAGACGCGCCTCGTCGGCGACGTCGCCTTTGCCGAAGCAGCGAAGGCGGCCGGCGCCATCACGCCGGTGCCTGGCGGCGTCGGACCGATGACCATTGCCATGCTGATGGCCAACACGCTAGCTTCCGCCTATCTCGCAGCCGGATTGAAACGGCCTTCCTTCTGACCAGAAAGCAGCGTCCTTGCCGAACCTCACTGTTCCCTTAGAACGGCCGGTCACCAATGATCCCGTTCAGGGCGGGCGGCAGTTCGGGTTTCTGTTGGTCGACAAGTTCTCCATGTTCTCGCTGGCCGCGGCAATCGACACGTTCCGGTCGGCCAACCGGCTGCTCGGCCGCGATTTCTATGGCTGGACTACGGTGTCGGCCGACGGCGACGCCGTCATGGCGTCCAACGGCCTGCCGCTCAAGATCGACTACGCGGTTGCCGATCTGCCGCCGGTCGATATCCTGTTCGTCTCGGTCGGGCTGACGACGGAATTTCCCGGCAAGAGCAAGGTGCTGGCAGCGCTGCGCAGTTGGGGCCGGCGCGGCAATGCGCTCGGCGCGCTTTCGGTCGGCTCCTATTTGCTTGCCGAAGCAGGCCAGCTCGATGGCTATCGCTGCACCATCCATTGGGAAAACCGCGCCGGCTTCCTCGAACGCTTTCCGGACATCAACTGCACCGGCAACGTCTTCGAGATCGACCGCAAGCGCTACACCTGCGCCGGCGGCACCACATCGATCGACCTGATGCTGGAGATCGTGCGCGGTGATTTCGGCTCGAGCCTCGCCAATGGCGTCGCCAACCAGTTCCAGCATGAGCGCATCCGCTCGGCCGGGGACCGCCAGCGCGTCGGCCCGGAACGCGACCTGACCGGCAAGTCGGAGAAGCTGCGCCGCATCGTCGAGCTGATGGCCGACCATCTCGACGAGCCGCTGTCGGCGGTGCAGCTCGCCAAGTCGGCGGGCCTGTCGGTGCGCCAGGTCGAGCGCCTGTTCCTGCGCCATCTCAGTGTGACGCCCGGGCGCTATTATATGCGGCTCAGGCTCGAGCGGGCGCGCGAATTGCTGCGCCAGACCAACATGCCGATCCTCGACGTGGCAATCGCCACCGGCTTCACCTCGCATTCCTATTTTGCCCAGAGCTACCGGCTGCAATTCGGCCGGCCGCCTTCCGAGGAACGCCGCACGGCCTATTGAGGGTTTGGCAGAGAGGCGACGCAGCTTCGTACTCCGTCCGGGCTTGTGTCGCGACCCGGCGTCAAATAGCTTTCCGGCGCCGAGCGGCGGCGACTGACGGGGGAGATTTTTGATGGCGGGATTTGTGCAGAGCGTCGCTGCGGCGGCCCTGTTGCTGTGGACGACGGGGTTCGGCTTCGCCGCCGATCGCGTCATCGTCATTCTCGATGCCTCCGGCTCGATGTGGGCGCAGATCGACGGCAAGCCCAAGCTCGAAATCGCCCGTCAATCGCTGCGGAACGTGCTGCAATCGGTCCCGGCCGAGGAGGAAATAGGCTTCATGGCCTATGGCCATCGCGAGAAGGCCAGTTGCGGCGACATCGAACTCATCGTGCCACCGCAGGCAGGCTCGGCAAGTGCGATCTCAGCCGCTGCCGACAGCTTGAAATTTCAGGGCAAGACGCCGCTGACCGCTGCGGTCAAGCAAGCGGCGGAAGCATTGAAATACACCGAGGACAAGGCGACGGTCGTTCTCATCACCGATGGCATCGAGACATGTAGCGGCGATCCTTGTGCGCTCGGCAAGGAACTAGAGGCTGCTGGCGTCGACTTCACCGTCAATGTCGTCGGCTTCGGCCTGACGGCGGCCGAGGGCAAGCAGGTCGGTTGCCTCGCCGACAATACCGGCGGCAAATATATCGAAGCGTCGGATGAAAAGGCATTGCAGGACGCCCTCGTCGAGACCGTTGCGCCTCCGCCACCCGCCCCTGAACCGACTCCCGCCCCGCAGCCTGCTCCCCAGCCGGCGCCCGCCCAGCCGGCGGAGTCCAATTTCGTGCCCACCGTCGTGCTTGCCGAGGGTGGCGATCCCGTCACCGACGGCAATGGCTGGGAGATCTACAAGGCGAATTCCGACGGCACGCGCGGCGATCTCGTCACCACCGAATATGGCACCTACAAGGGCAATCTGGAGCCGGGCGACTATATCGTCGTCGCGCGTGCCGGCGAGGCCAGGGCCGAACAGAAGATCAAGATAGAGCCTGGCCAGGTCGCCAAACCGCACTTCAACCTGAATGCCGGCACGCTGGTCATCCACCCGCGGCCAAGCGAAGGAGCGGACGTTGATGACGGCGCGGCTGTCGTAATCGGCTATCCCGGCGTCGACACCCCGCCGACCTACTACGGTGACACGAAAGTCGTGCTGCCGGCCGGTGACCAGAAGGTGACGGTCACGATCGGCCAGGGCATGGTTATCGAGACGATCCCGCTTGCCGCCGGCAGGGTCATCGACAAGGACATCATCGTCGGCGTCGGGCGTATCGTCGCCAATGCACATTATGCTGCCGGCGGCGACAAGGCCGAGGGTTCGGGCATCGGCTTCAAAGTGCTCCAGGCGAAAAAGAACGTCGACGGAACCAGGCAGGAGGTGACTTATGCCTACGGTCCGGACAGCAAGTTCGATCTGCCGCCCGGCGATTATGTAATGGTCGCGACGGTCGACCTTGCGGTGGCCGAGCAGCCGTTCAGCGTCAAGGTTGGCGACCATCAGGATCTGAAGATCGCGATGAACGCCGGCATGCTGACGATAACCGCGCCAGGGGCCTCGAAGATCGAGATATTCGAGGCCAGGAAGGCCATCGACGGAACCCGCAAGTCGGTCGGCTACGCCTACGACCAGAAGTACCAAGCCACTCTGTCGGCCGGCGACTACGCGGTGGTTTCGGAGAAATCGGACAACAGCTCGAGGGAAGGCACGGTAACGGTCAGGGCCGGCGCGCGAGCCGAGCTGACGGTTCAGTAGATCTAATGCATGTCGCGCAAAAGTGTGCAGCGGTTTTGCGATAACGACATGCATAAAAACAAGATCCTAAAAGCGCGTCGCGTGAGGCCGATCGAACGCCACGCGCTTTAGGAGAGCGGCCACCAGCCGCTCTTCCATGTCGAAAAGTCACGCCGTACCGAAGGCGCTGGCGCCATGGTCGGCGCGTCCCACCAGCTGCCGGAACCCGGCGAAAAGCTCGCGGCCGAAGCCGAATTCATTGCCTATGAGATCGCTGTCCGCGGGGCGGCGCAGTGCGAAATCGCCGGCTGGCACCAGTACCTCCAGCGTCCCGGCCTCGGCGTCGAGCCTGATGATATCGCCGTCATGGATCCTGGCGATAGGCCCGTCCTCCGCCGCTTCCGGCGTCACGTGGATCGCCGCTGGCACCTTGCCTGAAGCGCCCGACATGCGGCCGTCGGTGACCAACGCCACATGCTGGCCGCGGTCCTGCAAGATGCCGAGCACGGTGGTCAGCCTGTGCAATTCCGGCATGCCGTTGGCCTTCGGTCCCTGGAACCGAATGACGGCGATGAAGTCGCCGGTCAGCGACCCCGCCTTGAACGCCTCGTTCAGGCCTTGCTGGCTGTCGAACACCTTGGCCGGCGCCTCGATGACGCGCCGCTCCGGCTTGACCGCCGATGTCTTGATGACGGCGTGGCCGAGATTGCCCGAAAGCACTTTCAGACCGCCGCTCGGCTGGAACGCCTTCTTGAACGGCGCCAGCACCTTCTCGTCCCCGCTCTCGCGCGGCGAAGCCTCGCGCACGACGCCGCCGTCGGCGCCGAGCCTCGCCTCGACCGCGTAGGGGCGCAGCCCTTCGCCCCACACCGTCTGCACATCCTCGTGCAGGATGCCTGCGTCGAGCAGTTCGCGGATCAGGAAGCCGAGCCCGCCGGCGGCGTGGAAGTGGTTCACATCGGCAAGGCCGTTCGGATAGACTCGCGCCAGCAGCGGCACGGCTTCCGAGATGTCGGAAATATCCTGCCAGGTAATGGCGATGCCGGCCGCCGCTGCCATGGCGATCAGGTGGATGGTGTGGTTGGTCGAACCGCCGGTGGCGTGCAGGCCGACGATGCCGTTGACGATCGAGCGCTCGTCGATCATCCGCCCGACCGGCGTGTAGGCGTTGCCGAGCGCGGTGATCGCCAGCGCCCGCTTCGTCGCTTCCCTGGTCAGCGCGTCGCGTAACGGCGTGCCGGGATTGACGAAGGAAGCGCCAGGCGTGTGCAGGCCCATGATCTCCATCAGCATCTGGTTGGAATTGGCGGTACCGTAGAAAGTGCAGGTTCCCGGCCCGTGATAGGATTTTGATTCGGCTTCGAGCAGTTCGGCCCGTCCCGCCTTGCCCTCGGCATAGAGCTGGCGGATCTTGGCTTTTTCGTCGTTCGGAATGCCGGTCGTCATCGGCCCGGCCGGGATGAAGAGCGCCGGCAGATGGCCGAAGGTCAGCGCCGCGATCACCAACCCCGGCACGATCTTGTCGCAGACGCCGAGATAGACGGCGGCATCGAACATGTTGTGCGACAGGCCGATTGCCGCGGCCATGGCGATCACGTCGCGCGAGAACAGCGACAGCTCCATTCCGGGCTGGCCCTGGGTGACGCCGTCGCACATCGCCGGCACGCCGCCGGCCACCTGGGCGATGCCGCCGGCCTCGCGCGCCGCGTCCTTGATCAGCCTCGGAAACGTCTCGAAAGGCTGATGTGCCGACAGCATGTCGTTATAGGAGGTGATGATACCGAGGTTCGGCACCCGGTCGCCGCCAAGCGCCACCTTTTCAGAAGGGCTGCAGACGGCAAAGCCGTGGGCCAGGTTGCCGCAGGACAGCACGGCCCGGTTGGCGGTGCGGTTCGAGGCTTCGGCGATGCGGCCGAGATAGGCCTCGCGACCGGGCTTGGAGCGCTCACGGATGCGCTGGGTGATGGCTTCGATATCGCGTCTTGCGGTCATGGCGGTCGGTCCTTTCAGGCGAGGTCCCGCAAACACCTTCCGGCTGTTGCCGGGACCTGCAGCCAAGTTGAGATCAGGGTGCCCAGAAAACCTCTACGGGCTTTTGAGTGGCATCGAGCACGGCGCGAATGGGCTTTCGTGTTCCAGTTCCAAGCGCGGCCTCGAATGCGCTGCGTTTTTCCGCGCCCTCGATATGCAGCGCGATGAAGGCGGCATTGATGATCCGCCCCAGTGACAGCGTCAGCCGTGGCTCGCCGGCGCTTGCCGCGTGAACCGGAAGCACGATCCTTTGCGACGACGGATCGAGCAATCTTGCCAGGTTGTCGGCATCCGGAAAGAACGAGGCGGTGTGGCCATCAGTTCCCATGCCGAGCACAACGACGTCGAGTGGCCAGGGCAGCACTTGCAGCGCCTCACTGTCGGAGACCGCTGCACCCTCGATACTTGCCGCGGCGTGGTAGAGCGGCACGAAATTCGCGGCGGCGGCCGCGTTCTGCAGCAGGTTGGCGGCAACCAGGCCGGCATTGGAGCGCGGCGATGAGGGCGGCACGAAGCGCTCGTCGACCAATGTTATCGTCACCTTTTCCCAGGCGATCGGAACGGTCGAAAGCGCCGCGAAGAATTTCGCCGGCGTCGTGCCGCCCGAGACCGCAAGCAGCGCCGTGCCGCGCTCGGCGATCGCCTTTGACAGACGGCCGGCGACGTGGCCGGCAAGCGCTGTCGCCAACTCCTGGCGTCCGGCAAATTCGTGCCAGTTGTAGGCGCCGCCTAGTTGCTCTCGTGCCATGTCCGCCCGTCGCGTTCGATCAGCGCAATCGAGGCCGAGGGGCCCCATGTGCCGGCGGTGTAGCCTTGCGCCTCTTGCCTGCCGCTCTCCCAGGCGTCCTGGATCGGGTCGATCCATTTCCACGCCGCCTCGACCTCGTCGCGGCGCATGAACAGCGTCTGGTTGCCACGGATGACGTCCATGATCAGCCGCTCATAGGCATCGGGGGCGCGGCCGTCGAAGGATTGCGCAAAACTCATGTCGAGCGGAATCTGGCGCAGTCGCATGCCGCCCGGCCCCGGGTCCTTGATCATGATGAACTGCTTGACGCCCTCGTCGGGCTGCAGCCTGATGACCAGCTGGTTGGCGGAAATCGGCCCGGCGCTCTCGCCGAAGATCGAATGCGGGATCGGCTTGAATTCGATGACGATCTCCGAAACGCGGGTCGCCAGCCGCTTGCCGGTTCGGAGGTAGAACGGCACGCCCGCCCAGCGCCAGTTGCCGATCTCGGCCTTGAGCGCAACGAAAGTCTCGGTGTTGCTGTTCTTGCCGAGTTCCTCGACATAGCCTTTCACCGGCCCGCCGGCCGAGGCGCCGGCACGATATTGCCCGCGCACCGTGTGCTTCGGCGCTTCGTTGCCGTTGATGCGCTTCAGCGCCCGCAGCACCTTCAGCTTTTCGTCACGGACGGCATCGGCGTCCATCGACGACGGCGCCTCCATCGCGACCAGGCAGAGCAGCTGCAGCATGTGGTTCTGCACCATGTCGCGCAATGCGCCGGCCTTGTCGTAATAGGTGACGCGGTCTTCCAGGCCGACCGTCTCGGCCACGGTAATCTGCACATGATCGACATTGGCGGAATTCCAAAGCGGCTCGTAGAGCGCGTTGGCAAAGCGCAGCGCCATCAAATTCTGGACCGTCTCCTTGCCGAGATAGTGGTCGATGCGGAAAATCTGGCTTTCATGGAAGTCGTCGCCGACCAGGTCGTTGAGCGCGCGCGCCGAAGCGAGATCGCGGCCGATCGGCTTTTCCAGCACGATGCGCGAATTCGGCGTGATCAGCCCGTGCTCCTTCAGCTTGTGCGAGATGTCGCCGAACAGCGCCGGCGCCACAGCCAGATAGAAAGCGCGGATGTGTTCGCTGTCGCCGATCGCCTTCTTCAGCCTGTCGAAGCCGGCACCTGTGGTTGCATCTGCCGGGACATAGGAGAGCCGTGCGAGGAACGTCTTCAGTTCCGTGGCGTCGATATCCTCCGGTTTCACATGATCGGCAATCGCCTGCCTGGCGAACGACTGGAATTCCTCGTCGGTCATCTTCGAACGTGATGTGCCGATGATGCGCGTCGGCTCGGAAAACTGGTGGTCGCGCTGCCGGTGGTACAGCGACGGCAGAAGCTTACGTTCCGACAGGTCGCCGGTGCCGCCGAAAATGATGAAGTCGAAAGGGTCGACGGGAATGATCTGGCTGGTCATGGTCTGTCCGCTGTGACGCCGGTCGCGATAACGCGGCTGATATAATCTAATCGATTTAAACTTGCCAGTGCCATTGCGTCACATCCGCGTGTGCTCTTGACACCGGCGCTGGCCGGAGGCTTGTCGGCAAGCGATGCTTCCGGCAGCGTTCGCAGGTGCAGCATAGAGCGGGATCAAGGCGAAAGCCAAAGCAGAAATCGGCAATGGACACACATCTTTCGATGGCCATGGCCAAACGCGTTTGCGATCGTCTTCAACGATGAGTGAGAAAAGCATGCGCCTCAAAAACAAGGTCGCCATCATCACCGGCGCTGCCTCGGGTTTTGGCGAGGGCATGGCCAGGCGCTTTGCCGAGGAAGGCGCGCGCGTAGTCGTCGCCGATCTGAACGCCAAGGGCGCAGAGCGCGTTGCCGGCGAGATCGGCGAAAAGGCGATCTGGACCCAGACCGACGTCTCGCTGCGGTCCGAATTGGACGACATGGTCCATGCTGCAATGAGCGCCTTCGGCCGCATCGACATCATGGTCAACAACGCCGGTTATACCCATCGCAACGGTGACATGCTGGAAGTCGACGAGGCGACCTTCGACCTGATCACGTCAGTCAACATGAAGGCGATCTACCACGCAGCGCTTGCCGTGGTACCGGTGATGGAGCGGCAAGGCGGTGGCGTCATCCTGACGACGGCCTCCACGGCCGGTATCAGACCGCGGCCCGGCCTCACTTGGTACAATGCATCGAAGGGCTGGGCGATCACCGCGACCAAATCGATGGCGGTGGAACTCGCGCCGAAGAACATCCGCGTCAACTGCCTCTGCCCAGTTGCCGGCGAGACCGGCATGCTCGCGAAATTCATGGGCGCCGACACACCCGAGATCCGCGAGAAGTTCCGCGCGTCGATCCCGCTCGGCCGGCTTTCGACGCCGCTCGACATAGCCAATGCCGCGCTTTGGCTCGCTTCGGACGAGGCGGCTTTCATCACCGGCGTGGCGCTGGAAGTCGACGGCGGGCGTTGTATTTGAACGGTCCGGTTATCCGGCGGAGGACCGGCTGATGGCGAGCGACCCGCAATCGCTCTGCCGGCCCTACGCCCCGGTTTTGACGTAGCTCTTATAGATCCAGCCGCGCTTGCCGTTGTAGACGATCTGGCACCATTGCTTGCAGCTCATCACTTGCACCGATGTCTTGGCCGGCACGGTGAGAATGGCGGCCGCATTCTTTTTTGGGCCGGTGCGCATGGTGACGGATCTCAGGATGCGTCCGGTACCGGCAGTATTGGCTTTTCCGGATTTTGCCTTGGTGCTGTTGTCGTCTTCGCTCGCGGTCTGCGTCGGCAGTTGCGGCTTGGGCGTGGGGATGGCGGCGGTCTGCGCGCCATCGGGCCCGCTGTTTTTCGTTGAGCTGCCGGGAGCCGCGACCTTGGCAAACAATGCCGCAGCGTCGGGTTTTGCTGCCGGGTCGGCGAATGCCACCGAAGCAGACGATTTTTCGGTCGCCTGCTCGGTCTGGCTTGCCAGCTGGTCGGATGCTGCCGTGGCGGCGGCCGATGCCGTCTTTGGCCCCGTCCAGCGCGGATCATTGGGAGCCAGCGCTGGTATCTCGGCTTCCGCTGCGGCCACCGCTGGGGAAACCGCATCTGCCTTGCCCGTCGTCCGCGGCGCCGCAGCAACCTTGGCAGGCATGATCTTCGTCGTCTTGACCGGGATGGTCGGAACGATCTGCTCAGGACTTGCGGCCGCTTGTCGCTCATTTGCCGGCAATGCCAGCCACAGTGCCACCGCGGCAACGCCGAGCAGTGCGGCCGTGCCAAGCGCGGCTATCACCAGATGCGCGTTCGACCGGACCCCGTGCCAGAACGTCGGCCGCATATCGTAACCGAATTGCATCGCAAGGCGCCGTCGTTCCGGCGCGCCGAAACTGAAGGGCTCTCTCACACTTGCCACCTCCATTTGCGGGCCGATGTTCTTACGACCCATGCCGGAGAGCCGGCATTTCGATCGGCATCGGTCCCAACCAAAAGCGGGCAGGCCCGCAAAAATTCCCCGTTCAGCTGCCCACGAGCATCATCTTTCGCCCGCGATTGTGGCATCACTGCGCCCTTGGCGGGAATTCTGCGTCCTCGTTAAGGATTCTGCAACGTCTGGTCAAATCCTGTCCCGCAACGCGTACCAGTTGAGCGCAAGAAAGAGCAGTGGCGCGCGCAAACGCCGGCCGCCGGGGAAGGGTGGAATTTTCAGGTCCTCGATCAGCTTCAGCCGGTCGCGGTTGCCGGCGACCGTCTCGGCATAAACCTTGCCGAAAAAGTTCGACAGCATGACGCCGTGGCCGGAATAACCGCCGATCGAGGTCACATTGGGCATCACTTCGCGCACGAACGGCTTTCTCGGCACGGTGATGCCGACATAGCCGCCCCAGCCATGCGTGATCTCAACGTCCTTCAGTGCCGGATAGATTTCGGCGATCTGCCGGCGGATGTGGATGTGGATGTCCTTGGGATCATTGACCGCATAGATCTCGCGCCCGCCAAACAGCAGCCGCCCATCCTTCGATTTGCGGAAATAGCGCACGACGAAGCGCGAATCGTCGACCGCCTCGCCACCCGGCAGTACTTTGGAATCGGCTCCCAGCGGTACCGTCGCGCCGATGAAGGAGCCGATCGGCATAATATGCGCGGCACTCACCGGTTCGAGCGTGCCCCCATAGGCGTTGACCCCGATCAGGCATTTAGCGGCGGTGATCGTGCCCTTCGGCGTCACAACCCTCACCTTGCCGCCGCCGGAGGTGATGCCGGTCGACGGCGTCTGCTCGAAAAGCTTTGCGCCGGCCTCTGCCGCGACTTTCGCGGTGCCGATCACCAGCTTCAGCGGATGGACATGGCCGGTGCCGGTGTCGCGGGTGCCGCCGAAATAATGCGTCGAGCCGAGCCGCTCGGCAGTCTCCGCGGCATCCATGAATGAGATGTGCGGATAACCGAACCGGTTTGCCATGATCTCGGCATGCGCCTTGTAGTCGTCGACATAGCGCTTCTTGTGCGCCACCGACATCTGGCCGGGCATATAGTCGATCTCGATCTGGTGCATCGCGGCAAAGTCGAGCAGGTGCGCCTTGGCCTCTTCGGCAAGGTCGAACAGCGCCTTGGCGCGGGAAAAGCCGTATTCCGCTTCCAATTCCTCTGCCCAGGCCCGTTGTCCGGTGCCGAGCTGGCCACCATTGCGGCCCGATGCGCCGTCACCGAAACGATGCGTTTCGATAAGCACGACATCCGCGCCTGTCTTGGCGAGATGAGCCGCCGCCGACAGACCGGTAAAGCCGCCGCCGACAATCACCACATCGCATGTCCGGTCGCCGTCGAGCGCCGGATATTCTGGCCTTGGCCCGGCCGTGTCTTCGTACCAGGAGCGGCCGGGGGAGATTGGGGATTGGTAGGTCATGATGCTCGGCTAGGGGAGTAGGGGAGTAGGGGTGTAGTGGAGTAGGGGAGTAGTGGATTACGCGATGACGCGAGTAGGGGG
>NZ_JAMYPO010000078.1:0-16637 GCF_040320365.1 Mesorhizobium sp. M0701 | reverse complement strand
TTGCGGAGACGCCCGGACCGAGTTGCCTTCTGGCTTGACGAGGCCTGAAGATTGGCCCTGTCAATTCCAGCAGGAATAGTTGTCGCAAACGAACGACTGCGGCCAACCGAGCTTGCGCGGGACGACTTGAAAAAGGGCCAAACTTCGGATCGTGCGGTAACGGTGTGGGGCCATTGGCTGGATGCCCACAACTTGACCGAGCGGCTGTGCCGTGAGCAACGACGCTTGGAGCGGAAGCTCGCCGAAACTATTGGCTTTCCGAGCGCGACGATACTCTCGAATGGTGAGAGCGTGACACTGCATTCACTGAAGGAAATTCGTGAATTGTTGGGCGTCGACCCTATCGACTCAGCGGTTCGCGCGAAGGCTGAAGCCGACTTCGCGGCCCATCAGGCTCACTGGGATGCTGCCGACAGGGAAATAGGTTATTCCGCAGCGATGCGCGCTGAGCACGAAGCGGCCAACCGAGCGGAGGCCCTGCTCGAAGAATTGTCTGAAACGGCTGCCACTACCCTTGCCGGCGTGGCAGCCAAGCTTGATGCAATCCTTAAGGAAGGTCAGTCGTCTGAGGACGATGCCGAGTTTCCCTGGCCCCAAATCCGCTCGGCCATCGAGGATATTGCCGGGATTAGCCGGCAGAGAGAACCGGGTTGAAGGCGTCCATGCGGGTTCGCGCAGGTCTGTAACTCCCAAGCATTCGGAATTTGCTGAGTTCCTGGCGGCACGCAGTGACTGACTCACATTCCAGGGGGTGACAGATGCAACAGCGAGAGGCCTTGTCGGAATCGAAACGGCTTCCTGCCGTCACGGCGTGGGCAAAGCCCAAACCACAAACGAGCCCTCATCCCGCGGATCGCGGATCAGCATGTCGGCAGGCAGATCGCGATCGTTCGCATCCAGTCGGGCGTATCGCAGGCACAGCTTGCCCGATCGATAGGCATCAGCTCTCAGCAACTTCAGAAATACGAGAACGCGAGAAACCGTGTCAGCGCGTCCATGCTCTACGAGATCGCCCTGTCGTTAGGCGTCCTGTTAGCCGCTTCTTCGAAGGCTTGCCGGGCAACGAGACGCGCAAGGCTCCGCCTCTGCCGGTCGACGAGCGCATCAATTTTATTGCCAGCGGAAGGCCGGCGTCTGATTGAGGGGCTGATGCAGCTTCCTCCAAGGGTGCGTGGCCGCGTCGCGGCCTTGATCTCCGCATTGGGGTACGAACCGACCGCCATCGCCGTCGACCAGGACAGTCCGAAGGCCGGAGAATCCGAGCCGGCCGAACGCAAAACGCTGGAGCCGGCAGGATAGTCTCGCCGCGAATCTGCTGTCGCTCGACACAGACTGTGCCGTTCCAAACATAGCACTTAGCCCATGGTGCGATTTTGACGCTGGCTGCCGCCGGTCTGCCAAAACCGTCTGAAAAACCGGCTGAATTCCGAAAACAAGCCAGCGCCGTCGCGTTAGGCAGACCTAAAAGGCTAGTGATTTCAACTGGATGGAATGGCGCCCCAGCGTTGATGAAACTGAGAACTACGTCTTCGCTGGAGCGCTATGATCCCGCATCCAGCGAGAGCCCCATATTTCTAGTACCGCGACGAAGTTGGAAATTTCACTACGCCGCTGCGGATCGAGTCAGCAACCGTATTTGGAGGGAAGTGGACGATAATCGAACGGCGTGCTGGCTGGCCTTACCTTCCCTTATGACTTTGATCCAGCATCCGTCATTGTAGATGCAGATATTTGCCGCAGCCTAGCGGAAGCGGCTCTCTGGTTAGGCCAACCGTCCGTCCGAGCTGTGGCCGGCCCGCCGATTGCCGCACTGAAGTTTCGTGAGCCAGACGAGCGATGGCTGCGAACGCAACGATCGCTCCGCAGCCGAGCAAAGCTGAAACGGCCAAGGATACGCCTTACGTGTGATCCATCAGGTCGTCGACCGTTCTGGCCTTGATGTATCGAGCTGGGTTCCGTCCGGAGGCGAGCGCGCTGAAGTGCGCCTGCCCGCACGCGATCTTGCCGGCCTCGAGGTCTTAAAGTGCCTCCATACTAACGGCGCCGGCCGAGTCTCGAGGACGTTCGCCAGTAATGCCCCCGCCTGCAGATACTGCATGCTTTCCGCACCAAGCGGACACTACCCAGCAATCGGGCCCATTCTTTGGCCGTGCCTCCAGACATTCGACGAACCTAACTCCTGATGCCCACGATAGCCTTTATCCTGGGGCCCGACGGAAGCGCGCCTTTCCTGCCGTATTCGGAATGGATAGCACCAAAAGCTTCCCGTCGAGCGTTGCCTGACGTAGCTGCTCCAGCGGATTCGCAAAATCCAGCGGAAGCGAGACATAGTCTCCTTCGCAGTCTCGCTCGCCCTTTCGAATGAAGTCCGGCGTCAGAAGCGGTCCGCCAAAGTTATTACAGCCGTCAAAGCCTGTGATGTTGTCACCAACTACCTCGAAATACACAGGGACTGAGGACGATACTAAAACACCATTGACCGACTCAAGAACCCATCGGCCCTGAAGGTCAGACAACTCAACATTGCGTGGCCCTGCTGAGGGTATTCCGACGACTCCTGCCACGATAGCGATGGCCGTCGCGGCTGCTACCAAGCAGAATACAAACAGCCCTGCTCCAACGCGCACTGGCACCTCGATAATCCTCATACTACTACGCCCCAACAAGATTTACATTGACGAGCGCCCTTTTCCGATAGATATTCTTTTAACAATAAATACAGGGGGGTAGTGATGAGGGTTCTAGCGCGACTTGGGCTAGCTGCGGCAGGATATTGCCTTTTTCTCCAATCTGGTTCCATAGCATACTCCGATGAAAACGTCGTGGGCCAGCCATCAGACACCCACGGCGTCGCTCCGGCTGTCACAACCGACAGCGACTTCAATCGGGAGCTTAGCGTAGAGCAACTGTCGCCCAAAGTCCGCTCGATTTTAGGTCTGCCAGACAAATCTATAGGGGCAGAGGCCTTTGGCTCAGGGAGCCACCCGTTTACCACCGAGCGTGTGAGCGTCGAGAACGGCATCGAGCCAGTCAATAGCTATCCTTGGCGTGCCACTGGTAAGCTATCTATGACCTTCGGACCGCAACGTTTTGTCTGTTCTGCATCTGTAATTGGCAGATCACTTCTGGTGACCGCTGCGCATTGTGTGCATAACTTCGGCAAGGGTAAGGAGGGTTTTGCAAGCTCTGTCTCGTTTGAGCCAGCGCGGCATGACGATGCAAGGCCTTTCGGGACTTGGACCGCCAAGGCGTGGTTCATCCCTAAGACTTATTTTGACGGCAGTGATGTCTGTTCTAACGGGGCGCCAGGAGTTGTCTGTGAGAATGACATAGCAGTAGTCGTGCTAAACCAGAACGGGGACAAGGCTATCGCTGATGTTGTTGGCATGTACAATCTGCCCCCTGAACCAAACGAAGACGAGGTTCCGCCTCACGAATTCGGCTTCACTTTTTTCTTGGGGCAGAAATCTGCGCATTTTACTCAACTCGGATATCCGTCAATGGATTACGACGGAACAAAGATGATCCGCACTGATTCCCTCGGCTATCAAGATGACCCGAACAATGTGATTATCGGATCAAATCAAACTGGTGGATCTAGTGGCTGCCCTTGGCTTCAAAATTTCGGAACACCTACTTCGTACACTGGGACGCCTCCATTTGACAGTCAACTTAACACGGTGACGGCCGTAACCAGCTGGGGTTTCACAACCAGTCACATCAAAGTCCAAGGTGCATCGCGGTTTGCAAAGAACCACGCTTACACAAAGAAGACGAATATCCGGTCCCTTGTAGACGAGGCCTGTGGGGCGGATCCAGGCGCCTGTTGACCGCTAGGAGGCATACGCGGGAGCAATGTTGTCGACTTTTATGAGATCCTCGCATTGCTCGACGCGAGACCAAGTGCGGAAGTCTGCAAGGCGGCTGATGCAGATGTTGGCGTTGGCAGTTCTGCTTAGTGGGAGCCTGATTTTCCCGTGCCGCGCAATTGGTGAGGAGCAGGTTCGTATCATAAAGAGTGAGTCCGCTCTTTGGGCTGATCAGCTTGTCCTCACGGGCGAGCGTAAATGCAATTCGGATATCGAACGGCCAACCGGCACGTGGAGAGAGTTATTTTTTGGCCGGGGACGCAGCATGACGTGCACTGACATTGTGAACCAACTGGAAGACTGGGACGCCATTAGCAAATTCGGTTTCTTTGACCGCGTTGCGGAAAGCCCGATCGCACAGCATTTGACCAGCGAATATAGGGCACAGTGTCTCATTCGCTTTTCCGATATTACGGATCAAGGGGGTGGTTATAAGGGAAATCGAGCTTCGTCAGACCACCTGACGTGGATATCCTCAAAAGAGCAGGTTGAAACCTTGCGCGATAGCGTTGGGGCACTAAGCGGTTCTGGTGGAGATAAATATTGTTCCGCTACTCTTGTTAGCATTGGTGAAGGGCGGTCTGGCTTGCTAACTGCTGCGCACTGCTTGGGTCAGTATACGACAACGGGCGAGGATAATGTAGCGAAATTGACGTACGTGTTCTCGGATATGGTTTTCACTAGTATTTCTGGACAAACGCTACACCTTAGATTGGACGACGGTTTTTCGGGAAGAGTGTTTAATGTAAAGAACGGAGACGTAGTTTTCA
The DNA here is from genome assembly GCF_040320365.1 of Mesorhizobium sp. M0701. Classification (NCBI taxonomy): domain Bacteria; kingdom Pseudomonadati; phylum Pseudomonadota; class Alphaproteobacteria; order Hyphomicrobiales; family Phyllobacteriaceae; genus Mesorhizobium; species Mesorhizobium sp. M0701. The sequence continues at coordinate 11,998 of NZ_JAMYPO010000078.1, read as the reverse complement.
TCCCGTTACCCGATTTAGGCCCTTCTCGATATCTTCCATTGGCGAACTTCGCAGCCGAGATGTGGGAGCCGCTGATCATTGTTGGTGTCAATCCATACCTCTCAAGGGCAGTCCTTGCGGAAGATCAGGGTGTGCCAAATAATTTGGGCAGATTTGTATCAGTGTCGATGGAGCCATACTGCATGCTTCTTGCTCGCGATCAGGATGGTGAGATTCACCATTTGTGCCAAACCGATCGCGGGCAGTCAGGCAGCGCGATACTTGTACTGCGGGAGAGGCAGTTCTACATCGCGGGGATTCATTCTAAGGGCAATTTCCGCAAGAAGTATTGCTGCTCAAGCGGTGTGTTCGGTTCCGAGAAATGTGATGCTGTACAGACAGGTAATTCAGGCGTGGCGATACACGAGCCAGTCATCGGCCCTTGAAGAGTTATGTCTAATATGGGGGATCACGCCGGAACTGACCGATCGCTGCCGCCATTCGGGCTATAAACGAGCATGCAGTCGAGGGAGGATACAATGTCGTCTACCTACAGGTTGTTGTGTGGTTGGGGCTGTTGCCTTTTCATCATCGTTTGCGGCGCCGTTCAGGCTGGGGCACAACCGATCGCCTGCCTGATCACCAAGACCGAAACCAATCCCTTCTTCGTCAAGATGAAAGAGGGCGCCACGGCCAAGGCCAAGGAACTCGGCGTCGACCTCAAGACCTATGCCGGCAAGATCGATGGCGACAGCGAGAGTCAGGTCGCAGCGATTGAAAGCTGCATCGCCGACGGCGCCAAGGGCATACTGATCACCGCCTCCGACAACAAGGGCATTGTGCCGACGGTGAAGAAGGCGCGCGACGCCGGCGTTCTGGTGATCGCGCTCGACACGCCGCTGGAGCCGATCGATGCTGCCGATGCCACGTTCGCAACCGACAACTTCAAGGCCGGTCAGGCGATCGGCGCTTGGGCCAAGGCCACGCTAGGCGATGCCGCCAAGGATGCCAGGATCGGGTATATGGATCTGAACCCGCGCCAGCCGACGATGGATGTGTTACGTGACCAGGGTTTCATGACCGGCTTCGGCATCGACACCAGGGACATTAAGACGATCGGCGACGAGGATGATGCGCGCAACGTCTGCCGCGACGTCACGAACGGCAGCGAAGAGGGCGGCCGCAAGGCCATGGAGAACTGCCTGCAGAAGGATCCGGGTATCAACGTCGTTTACACGGTCAACGAGCCTTCGGCTGCGGGCGCCTACAAAGCGCTGACGGCAGTTGGCCGCGAGAAGGATGTGCTAATCGTCTCGGTCGATGGCGGCTGTCCGGGCGTCAAGAATGTCGCCGAGGGCGTCATTAGCGCCACCTCCCAGCAACATCCCTTGCTGATGGCATCGATGGGCATCGAGGCCATTAAGAAGTTCGCCGATTCCGGCGAGAAGCCCAAGCCGACCGAGGGCAAGTTGTTTTTCGACACGGGGGTTTCGCTAGTACCTTCGCCGGAACAGGAACCTGTCCCGGTTTGTGAGGTTGACCCGACACTGTGCCACACCAAGCCGATTGAAGAGGCTCTAAAGGCCTGCTGGTAAGCGGATCTTCTGCGTGCCACCGCCTAGTCCTCCCAGCTCCGCGCCAGGTTTTGGAGTGAACTTGCTCTGTCATGCGAGCCAACGGTATGATCTGCGCCCGCGACCTCTAGCGAAGGCGGCTCTCTGCTTCTTCCTCCACAGCGGGTTTTAAAGAGCAGACTCTCTCTCCACTACTGCCTTTACAGTAATCCTTGCACAACGGCCAACTTCCGGATTTACTGTTACCTTAGCTTGACTCTTGCTGACGCTGGTGAAACTGTCCTGCCACGTGGGCATCGCCAGATTTCGAGGGTGCTTGTGATGCTGCTTGGTATTTCCACGATCATGTTGGCTTTTCTGGTCTCTCTCGTAGGGTACCATGGTGCACTCTGCCAGCCGCTCCAGATTGTAACACTGGAGCCAGGGTGGAACCTAGTTAGCTTTCACACTCTCCCGTCGCACCGGTCTCCCAAAAATGTATTCTCTGCATTGAAGCAGGAAGGTACCGGCCAGCCGCTGGCCGATACAAGCGATGCAACACGCAGCCGGCTACGAGCTGCGTTTGACCTATCATCCGTGCACCAGACAAATGACTCATTTGAGTTTGGATGGCGCGAGTATCGCCTCGGGGCGGAAGTGACTGCAGGTGCACTTCTCCACCTCTAAGCATAAGCTCGGTCTTTCGTTCTGACGACTTGAAGGCAGTCAGTAGAATTGCGACGTGGGATGCTGTTGACGTTGCCCCCAGTTTCTATCCAGTTTTGAGTTCGTTTCCGGCATGGGTTGTGCCCTGCTGGGCGGGTGAAGCGACGGGCGCTGGCGCGGAGCCTTTGGCACAGCGCAGCGCGAGCGACCGTCGCAGATTGAAGGTGGTGGCGAACTCGGCCGGTGTCTGCCAGGCGATTTGGGAATGCGGCCGCGCGGTGTTGTAGTCGGCGCGCCACAGGGCGATGGCGACGCGTGCCTGAGCCAGCGAAGTAAACAGCGTCTCGTTGAGCAGTTTATCGCGCAGTCGGCCGTTGAAGCTCTCGATGAAGCCATTCTGCATCGGCTTGCCGGGCGCAATGTAATGCCATTCGACGCGGTTCTGATCCGCCCAGGAGAGGATGGCGTTCGAGGTGAACTCGCTTGTCGCTGACGATCATTTTCGGCCGGCCGCGCTCGGTGATGAGCCGGTCCAATTCTCGGGCAACCCGCATGCCCGAGAGAGACCTATCAACGATGAGTGCCAGGCACTCTCTCGTGCAGTCGTCGACGACGGCCAGGATGCGGAAGCGGCGCCCGTCGGTGAGCTGGTCCGATACGAAGTCGAGCGACCAGCGCTCGTCGGGCCTCAGCGGCACCAGCATCGGCGCCCTGGTCCCGATCGCCCGCTTGCGGCCGCCACGGCGGCGAACGGCGAGCTTCTCCTCCCGGTAGAGCCGGAACAGCTTCTTGTGGTTCACGACCAGGCCCTCCCGCCTCAGCATCACGAGAAGACGCCGGTAGCCGAACCGGCGACACTCTTGCGCGATCGCCTTCATCCGCTCGCGAACCTCGGTCGTCCGGCCTGCTGGTCTCGTAGCGAACCGTCATGCGGCAACAGCCGATGACTTTACCGGATTAGATCAGAGGGGCAAGGTCACGGCATCGGAGACAATGCTGACGATCGCGGCGGATTCCAAGCACCTCGGGCCCGGATCGGCATCACCGCCGTGCTCCACACATGGGGATCGGTAATAGCGCATCATCCGCACCTGCAAATGATCCTGCCAAGCGGCGGCATCCCGCCGGACGGGTCACGCTGGATATCGTGACGGCCGGGCTTCCTTCTCCCGGTGCGCGCCGCATAAGGTAGTATGACGAGATGTCCAAAGTATGTTAAGTTCTGTAATTGACTCATCACTTATCTTGAATGTTGAAGCCGGTTGGAGGAATTCCATGGGTTCGATAATACGTGCTTTAAATACGAGCACCTCTGAATTGAATTTGTCATTCCAGGAGGATAGCGTAAGCGAGGATCTGCACGCGAATGGGACCGGATACAGGTATGCATGGGATCGTCGAGATGGAATTGAGAAAGGGCGTTTAGATCTCTCTCATCCCACCGAGATGGGACTCACGTTCCGCAGTGATGTAGCAATGCAAAAACCGGGATCCGCTAAAGAATTTCTGACTTTTGAACTTATTCGGGATGGCGCGACCATCCGCTGCCACGGCAAACTAGTTATCAACAACCCTCCACATAACCAAGATACGAATTTCGACACTTCTAACGTTCCATTTGAATCACCTTTCAGATATAGTATCGGCAATCTAGAGCTACTATGCGAGGCAGCAGCCGATGGACTATTAATATTTAGTACTATCTACGCTGGGCTTTCGTTTAAGATTCGAAGTATTTGGAAAAAAGATGGAGAGGTAGTGAGCCTCGAAATATCCCGACAAACTTAGTCTTGCCGGCTCATCGCTAGAATTGCGGAGACGTGTTCTTTTTCGGAAGCGCGAGCTTAGGTCGCTGAAGTGCTCGGGCGGCCGCTGGAGCGGTAAGAGAACTTGTCAGGCGGAAGGAACTGCATGGTCCCTGGCCCGCGTAAATTCAGAGGATATGGCGGGGCGCGACACCGCAATCTTCGCCCCTCATCGCCAGCGACGTGATCGCGCTGGGCACGGGATGGTCGAAGTGCCGTCGGGGAACAAAAGCTTGTCAGCTGAGGTCGCCTCCCCAATTGCCTGGTTCGCTGCGCCGAGACTAGCAAATCAAGCAATTGGCTGCACTTACACCTAACTCTTCAACAGCAGAAACTAGAAGCGCGCGAGGAAGTCAAAAGGTCATCCTTGCTGACATATTACTGCAGTTGGACAACAGGGTGATAAATCCCCCTTGACCCCTAATATTAGAAATGTAAGTTTTTAAAAGTGCGAGCTTCATAAAGTTGAGTATCGCAGGGGGATTTTAACTTGATCGAGATCTACGCTCATTCTGCGATTGCTAGGTTGCGCGTGACCTCGCCAATGACGTTCATCCGATACGCGGGTCTATCCGCGGTGTTCGTGGCGAGCCTTGGCTATGGCGCACAGGCGCAAGAGCCAACGCCGACAACGGTATACGCTGCGCTCCACGCCTCGATTCCCCTCGATCAAGGAAGCTTCGCCACGGTATTCCTCCGATCCGTCCCGCTCGATCTTCTAGCTGAGCATGGCACTGAGGCTGACAACTTCTACAATAGCATTGCCGACATCACGAACGGTGCGGTGGCGCCGAATTGGATATCCCAGCTTGAACCCGGCACAGCTGCCGAACTCTATACGCACTTGGTGTCCGAGGCGAGCTGGGGACGCGTGCCATTCACAACGGAGATGAAGGAATATGAGGAGCTTACGGCCGCTCTGTATGTCAAGAGCGGCAACGGTCAGTTCCTAGCTCGGCCTGCAGTAAAGAGATTGCTTGAGCTTCAGGCAAACTTAGCGGCCGTTACACAGGAATGGGTTGCCGCTAAGCCTGAGGAGCGCACCCCGGCCTTGAAGGCTCGTCTGGACGCCGCGAAGGCTGCGCTACAGAACGATACTGAAGCAAATAAACTCATACCGAAGTTGGCGCGCTTAAAGACGCTGGTAAATTACGATTATAGAACTCGCGGCTTGGAGGCGAAAGAGCGGTTAAATCGCAACATAGACGCGAAAACTGGCAAGCTGGCTACGAAGGCAACTCCTCAGATAAGTTTTTTTTCGCAGGCCTCTTCCTGGGAAGCGGTATCCGTAACATTGGATGTGTCTACACCTGCCCCACCGGGCAGCCTAACGCCGACACTTCCGCCCGTTTGGTGTTGCGACCTACCCGCCGCTGGTGCCGGCAACGAACTATCTCCCGTGTTCAAAATGGAATTTGAACGCATGGTAGTGAAGATCAGTCAACCTTGGCGCGATGACCAGATTCTGTCGGGTGCGGCAAGACAGATATGGAAATGGAAGGGCGACGAGGCCCCTCTCTCACGAGGCCAGGCTGGCTTAGCCGACCCGGGGGGGGGCGTTGATCTTACTCTGTTGCCTCGGCAACTAGTCCTAATTCGGAATGTTAAAATTAGCGGTGAGTTCGAAGAATCTCTCATGAGGGCAATCGCTGAGGCGGCAACGGGTAAACGCAGGGTCTATTTTGGACCTATAGCAGTAGCTGGCGATTTCGCATTCGGGAATGGCTTGATGAGAATTCAGCCGTTTGGCGTTGATCGCAAAGTGATAGCAGTGTCCGCCGTGCAGATTATAGGGTTAACGGGGGATATATTGCCCCCAGCGCCAGATCCGCGAGCTGATCTTGTGTGGGAAGACCCGCTACCGACATTTGAGGGTTTAGGAAACTGACACTAGAGGAGAACCGATCATGAGGCTATCACACGCAATCTGCGTTGCAACATTACTAGCGGGTGCAACAGACGCCTTTGCAGCCGGCGAGACAAATGCTGAGTTGATGCAGAAGCTGTATTCCGAGATTGCGGCGAATCTTCGCGTAGGCGACCAAAAGCTCAGTCCAAATACCAATATGCTGGTGCTTGCAGCGCCAGCAATATTAGTTGATCCAAATATAAGTATGGACAACGCGGACGACGCAGCTAACATTATAACAAACATGAGCGATCGAATAATATTGCCAAGCGCGTTCCTTGACTTTAAACCTGGTCGAATGAGCGATCTATACCAGGAAATTCTACGCAGTCACGTGGTCCCGCTGCCGATTCTCGAATCCGCAGAGAAAGCTCAACTGGAGGACGCCAATTCAAAGTTGTTTAATAGCAAAGGTGAGTCGCGCCGATTGTTGGACGATTACTACAAGTATAGCAAGCTTCTCCAAACAGCCAACCAGAATGCTTCGCTTTGGCAGTCGCAGAACGTCGGAAAGGCACTTCCCCTAGAGCACATAAATGCGATAAAGTTCGCATTGACACAGTATATAGCTCATCAGGGGGACAAAGCTCAGGGGTACTTGCTTACGATTCAAAAATATGCTCAGCGTGATACGGAATTTTATTTTGAAAGACTCAGGGACCGGTTTACCGCCAACTGGTTCCAGGCTAACTGGTACGGAAGGACTCTATTTTATCCAACTTATCAAACATGGCTAAACAAGGACCTCAGTTGGCAGAACATTAAGATAACATCTCAAATGCTCGATGCCAGGACTCACGACGAGCATTCGGATATTGGAGGCGGGCTTTCAGGCAGCTGGGGGTTGTTCAGTGTAGGCGGGGACTATAGCGAGGATGAAACTAAACATACCGAACGAGCAGATGCTTCCAACTTGACCATCAGCTTCGATGTTCTCCGTGTTGGAATCACTTATGCGTGGATGGACGCTAATGTTTTTGAATCCCAGATGTGGGATTGGTCGAACGGTTCAATTTACGCTGGGCAAAAGATATCGTCCGGCGCCGACTACGCGAAGGGTGAAACGCCTACAGGGATCATGCCCGTCGTCCCTGTCGAGCTAATTGTCGCGCGCAACCTCTCGATGACCGCAGACTGGAGCATTGATATCAAGGAGTTTATTGAGAAGCATTCAGGAGGCGGCGCGTCATTCGGGTATGGTCCGTTCAAGCTCGGAGGACGTACAAACAAGAGCTCGAAGGACACGTATGTCCATGCCGAAGGGAACGGCAACACTGTCACCTTCGATAGCCCTCAGATAATTGGATACTTAGTACATGCACTCCCTGAATCACCTAAGCGTGCCCGGGAGATTAACGGGAAGCCAGTTGTATGGCCGGATGAGCCACGCACGGACAAAGCTATTGAAGCGCTTGCCACGGCAGAGAGTGCCGATCCATTGATTCAATCAGCTCAGGAGCTTCTCAATACGGCTAAAAGCAAATGAATTTTGTCAGCAATCGTGCGCGCACGATTTTTTGGGTGTCGCGTTGTGCACTTGTTGTCTTCGCGACACTCGCCGGGGTCGATAGGTCGACTGCTGCGGATTTACACGAGGTGCAGGCTAATATTCAAAGCGTATTGAGTAAAAGCGACTTATTATATTGGCGCTCGTCCTACAGAGTTTCGGTTTTCGCCAGTACGTCAAAAATACCGATCCCGCCAGATGGCAATTACGGTCCTTTGATAGAGGCCACTCTAAAGCCCAGAGAGATGTCAATAGCTGAGTCATATGAATACATACTGAGATATGCTGACGTTCCCGAAATTCGGGTCCTGGGGCGCCAGAGGCGCCTGCAAGATTCAAAACAAATCCTAGATCGGCCAAGCCGATGTCCCATAGAAAAACGAACCGTCAGATGTAGAGCGTTTGAAAGTTATTTGGCCTACCGGAGTCGGTGGGAAACCGCGCTGGCTGCTGAGCCGGCAGACAGCGCTCCTAGTTCCCAATTGACGAAGATTCAACAGGATTGGGATCATTTTGGGTTCCGACGGGAGGTGTCAATTGCGCTCTGGGTTACACATGACCTGGAAACGATTGATCCTTTGTTTCTTTTTGCTGACTTGACGAGTGATTTTGTGGCGTATGGTGGGTCTGCCTGGACTCGCAGCGGAGCCGGTCCCTTTACTCATGTGGAACTAACCTACCTCAGCCACCCTGAAAATTGGCGGGAGATAGGCGAAGGTGAACGAAAAAGATTTCTGACCGTTCTAAGAATTCAGCGGCCTTGGTTTGACCCGGCTATAGCGACGCAATATGCATGGCGCCTAAACCGGGCCGCACCAGGCGGAAGTGAAGCAAGTTTTTCGGACGGTGTCTCTTGCCGACTGCCGCTAGCATGTATCCCCCAATGGGTTGTTGTCACTCGTGTTGACCCCGCCGATCCTCAATATATTGAAGTGGTCGGCACAATAGACGTGCAATCTCCTCTTGTTCCGAAGGTGCTGGATGCCCGTAACCAAATTGGCAAGGAATCGATATCTCGCTCCAGTTCTTTTAACGATTTGCTGGATCGGCTTGACAACGTCAGCTTCTGAGTCTGCCGATTTGCCAGCATCAGTCTCTCCTCGACCACCCGTCAAAGCACGAGTGCCAAAGATACTCTGTCCCCCGATTGTCGAATACAGCCCCGCATTCCAATCCGAACTCGCGGAGGAAGTACGCAGGTTGAGTTTGGAGTCCCCACTGACGATTGCGATGAAGGATTACCTCCTCTTAAGAGACCACCTTCGAGAATGCCAGCTTAACATCTCTTCTGGACAGCAGCAGTGAGGTGCAACGGCACCTCGAACGCGATCCTCTCCTGGGCGGAATCAGAACCGCGTCGAATGACCTTACATTGCGCCCGGCAAGCCGATGCAGACGGATGTTGTAGAATAGCCCCTTCTGCTCATTCGGCGGCTTTTTCCACAGCCTTCTGCCTTTCCGGCCTCGTTCGCGTCGGGAAGTCTCTGCTGCATAGGCAGCTTCTGCCTTTTCGACTCGGGACCGTTCTTCGGCGCGCTTGGCCGGGATGTTGTAGTCGAAGGCGGTGCCGCGCCTGGCATGGCTCGTAGGTAAGCGCTATTTTCGCTGCACGTTGACGCGGTGGCTTTCGACGGATGGCCTTCGAATCGGGAACGGTATCTGGTCTGATCAGGCTGCTGTTACTTTGGCGAAGTTGAAGGGCAGCAGATCCTCGATGGCTGCGTTCTCGGGGCGCTGAGGTAGTTCAGTGAGGACGTGGCGCAGCCACGGTAACGGCTCGACGCCACAGGCGCGGCAGGTCAACATCAGGCTGTAGATGACGGCGCTGGCCCTGGCTCCGTCGACGGTATCGCTGAACAGCCAACTTTTCCGGCCAGTGGCAAAGATTCTGATGTCACGCTCGAGAAGATTGTTGTCGATCGGCATGCTGCCGTCCTCGGTGTAACGAGTCAGATATCCCCATTGGTTCAGGGTGTAGGAGACGGCGTCGCCGAGCTTGCTGTCCGGCAAGACTTTTGGGGCGATGTCGTCGAGCCATGCCTTGAGAGCCTGGAGGATCGGGACACTATGTTGCTGGCGGAAGCGGCGAATGCAGTCATCTCGCGTTTCACCGTCATCGGGGATTTCGTTCCGCGCCTGCCTTTCAACCCGATAGAGCTGTTCAAAGAACCGGAGCGCCTGTTCCGTAAGCGCCAAGCTGACCCCATCTGGCGCGGCTTGAGGTGATGAGCGAGACATACTGACACTGAAGCAAGGAGCCGAGGAGCTTGCAGTGTCAATTTCTATGTCTGCGCCTATGCCTGATGATAGAAGTTTCCATGTTCTTGAAGCGGTTGCCAACCGACTGGAGGCAAGCCCGCAGCGTCCGCGGCGGCGCTGGTCGGCGGAAGCGAAGTCGCGGCTGATCGAGGCGACACTGAAGCCGGGCGCGAATGTATCGGCCATTGCCAGACAAGCGGGGATGGCGCCGGCCCAGCTGTTCGGCTGGCGGAGCAAGGCGATCAAGAGCGGTGCGGTCACGCCACACAGGGATGCGGAGCGGCTCGGCTTTGTCGAGGTCACGCCGACAGCGTCTGCGTCGGTGGAGATCGAGCTGGGTGGCGTGGTCATTCGCGCCGGTGCCGATATCAATGAGGAGCAGCTGGTGCGGATTATCCGGGCGGTTCGCCAGGCATGATCCCGGCTGGCGTGAAGGTGTTGGTCGCCAGTCATCCCGTCGATTTTAGAAAAGGTCCCGACGGCCTTTTGGCACTGGTGCGCGATGCCGGCTCGGATCCATTCAACGGCGCACTTTATGTATTCCGCGCCAAAAGAGCGGACAGGATCAAGATCGTCTGGTGGGACGGCAGCGGCGTGTGTCTTTATGCCAAGCGGCTGGATGAGGCGAAGTTCTGCTGGCCGCGGATCGGCCACCACCGGGTCCAGCTCAATCATGCTCAGCTCATGGCTCTGGTTGACGGAATGGACTGGAAACGGGTTCGAACGGAGACCGTCAGGCGGCCGCAATCGGTTGGGTAAAACCCTGCGGCATGATGAATCAGGGAGCTGAAAACGCGGGAAAATTGCCCGCGAATATGCTCTGATTTTGGCCATGTCGGCACCCGATCTCGCGCTCCCGGACGACGTTGACGCGCTCAAGGCGATGGTTGTTGCCATGGCCGAAAAAGCCGCCGGTCTGGAAGAGCGTAATGCCGATCTCGAAGCCCACAATACGCATCTCGAGTTGGTCAACAAGAGCGCCGAGGAGCGGATCGCACGACTGACGGCGGTGGTGAAGATGCTGGAGCGGTCGCGCTTCGGCAGCCGCTCCGAAAGGTTGCGGGCCGGTGCGCTGAGCGAGGAGCAGTACGCTCTGGTCTTCGACGAGATCGAAACCGGCGTGGCGGCCATCCAAGCGCAGATGGAGAAGTCTGCGGGCGGCTCGAAAGCGAAGCGCGCCCCGCGCCCTCGCAAAGGCTTTGCGGCCCATCTCGAACGGATCGAGGTGGTCATCGAGCCCGAGACGCCTGCTGGCTGCGAAGCGCTGGAAAAGATCCTGATCGGCGAGGACGTCTCCGAACGGCTCGATGTCACCCCGGCGAAGTTCCGGGTGATCGTCACGCGTCGCCCCAAATATGCCTACAAGGGTTGGGACGGCGTCATCCAGGCAGCCGCGCCCGCCCGCATCATCGAAAGCGGCATTCCGACCGAAGCGCTGCTGGCGCAGATCGCGGTGTCGAAATACGCCGATGGCCTGCCGCTCTACCGCCAGGAAGCGATCTATGCCCGCGATCAGGTCGAGATCGACCGGTCACAGATGGCGCAGTGGATGGGCAAGCTCGGCTTCGAGCTCGAGCCGCTCGCCGATTACGCACTGACCCGCATCAAGCAGGGGGAGCGGGTCTTCGCCGATGAGACCACGCTGCCAACGCTGGCGCCGGGATCTGGCAAGGCCAAGACGGCCTACCTCTGGACCTATGTCCGCGATGATCGGCCCTTTGGCGGCAGTGGACCGCCCATTGTTGTCTATCGCTTCGAGGACAGCCGCGCCGGCGAATGTGTTGCCCGTCATCTGGACGGCTATCGCGGGATCCTGCAAGTCGACGGATACGCCGCCTATAACCGGCTGGCCCGATCCGATCGGGGCAACGACGGCGTGACGCTGGCGGCGTGCTGGTCGCACGTGCGGCGCAAGTTCTACGAACTGCATGCCGCAGGCTCCTCCGTTATCGCCTCGCAGACGGTGGCGCAGATGGCCCCACTGTGGGCCGCCGAGGAGGCCGTACGCGGCCAGGACCCGGCAGTACGGATAACTGCGCGTCAGGAGAAATCCGCCGCCGTCGTTGCCGCTCTCTTTGCGCTGTGGGAAAAGGAGCTGCCGAAGCTGTCGGGAAAATCGAAGCCCGCCGAGGCGATCCGCTATGCGCTCGGCCGGCGTGCCGCGCTGGAGCGCTTCCTCACCGACGGCCGCATCGAAATCGACTCCAACACCGTCGAGCGCGCCATCAGGCCACAGGCCATCTCGGGGTCATTCTGCCCATGTTGGGCAGGAGGTCGAGGTCCATTACCGTTGGCACCCGTATTTCGGACGTCGGCTTCG
>NZ_JAMYPO010000077.1:0-16967 GCF_040320365.1 Mesorhizobium sp. M0701 | reverse complement strand
GGTTCTGGTCCGCAGGCGCACTGCCGCGTGGTAACGGCATGGATCCCAGGGTCTGCGCCGCGTCGCTTTGCTCCTTGCTCCGCCCTGGGATGACGAATTGGAGGGATATTTCAGCCAATCTCCAAGGTTTGCGATTTGCCACTGAACGGAACTATCGACGTTCGCTGCCGATGACCGCAACCTGTCAAAATCACTATGCGGCGGAACTCGCTTCCGGGGGGACGCGCAGCCAGAGCGCCTTTTCGCCCAATGTGCCAACCATGCCCGCGTGCGCGGTGCGCTCGGCATCGGTCAGGCGCGAGGGCAAGGCGATCGGCCGCACACCGATCGAAATATCGATGTCGTCGACATTCTGCCTGCCGCCCGCCGGAGTCAGGATGCTGTCGAGGATGAGGCTTGCCTGCTTGCCGCCGATGAGCTCGATATAGACCTCGGCCAGCAATTCCGAATCGAGCAGCGCGCCGTGCTTGGTGCGGCGGCCGTTGTCGATGCCGTAGCGGCGGCAGAGCGCATCGAGCGAATTGGGGCCCATCGGATGCTTGCGGCGCGCCAGCGCCAGCGTGTCGACGATCCGTCCCGGATCGATGGCCGGATGGCCAAGCCGGCCGAATTCGAGATTGAGGAAGCCGATGTCGAAGCCGGCATTGTGCGCGACCAGCTTGGCGCCGTCGATGAAGGCCAGAAACTCCTCGGCAATCTCCATGAAAGTCGGCTTGCCCTGAAGATCGGCGGCGCTGATGCCGTGCACGGCCTGCGCCTCGTGATGGATCTGGCGGCCTTGCGGGTTGATGTATTTGTGGAAGGTTCGGCCGGTCGGGAAGCGGTTGACCAGCTCGACGCCGCCAAGCTCGATGACGCGGTCCTCGCGCGTGTCGAGGCCGGTGGTTTCCGTATCGAAGATGATCTCACGCATCGAATCAGTCCACTGGTTCCGGCATCATTCTAGCCGAATCACACCTGGAACAAAATGGCAACAGGTAAAGCGGGCTGCAAGCCTCTTAACCAGGCCTGGCTGCCTTATCCCCGACTAGTTCGGCGACGATCGCATTGACAGCCGCGCGCGCCGCATCAAAGCCCTGGCCGGTGTCGATGACGAAGTCGGCGCGCCGGCGCTTTTCGGCGTCGGCAACCTGCCTGGCCAGGATCGACGCCAGTTTCTCCTCGCTCATGCCCGGGCGCGCCAGCACGCGGGCGCGCTGGACTTCAGGCGGCGCGGTGACGACCACGACCTTGTCGACGCGATCACGGCCGCCGGTCTCGAACAGCAGCGGTATATCGAGCACCGCAAGCGGCGCGCCGGCGGCACGATGTTCAGCCAGGAAGGCATCGGCATCGGCACGGACCAACGGATGGATGATCGCTTCCAGACGTTTCAGGGCGGCGGCGTCGCCGAGCACCCGTTCGGCCAGCTTTGTGCGATCGACCGCACCGGATCGGGTGGTCCCGGGAAAGGCCGCCTCGACCATGGGGGCGGCCTGGCCGGCATAGAGGCGATGCACCGCCTCGTCGGAATCATGGACCGGCACGCCGGCCTCGGCAAACATCTTTGCGGTGGTCGACTTGCCCATGCCGATCGATCCGGTGAGGCCGAGCACGATCATTTTATCGCGCCGATATCGGCGATGATCATTTGCCGCAGTTCGGCGGTGACCTGCGGCCTGGTGCCGAACCAGCGCTCGAAGCCGGGCACCGCCTGGTGCAGCAGCATGCCGAGCCCATCGACGGTTCTCAGGCCGCGCGCTTTGGCCGCGGCAAGCAGCGGCGTCTCCAGCGGCACGTAGACGATGTCGGTGACGATCGCGCCGTCCGGCAGTCTGCGGGGATCGGCGGACAGGCCTTCATTGCCATGCATGCCGAGCGCTGACGTGTTGACCAGCAAGCCGGCATCTTCGAGCAATTCGCCGGTCGCCGCCAAGCCATGGGTGGAGACGCCGGCACCAAAGCGGTCGCGCAGCTCCTGCGCCCTCGCAAGCGTCCGATTGACGATGCGGATGTCGCTGACGCCGCGCTGCTTCAGCGCATGAATAACCGCGCGAGCGGCGCCACCGGCGCCGAGCACCACGGCGCGGCCGTTGGCCGCCCAGCTCGGTGCATATTCGTCCAGATTGGCGGCAAAGCCATGGGCATCGGTGTTGCCGCCCCACAATTCGCCATTCTCGAACCACAGCGTGTTGACCGCACCGATCTGTTCGGCGTCGGCGTCACGCCGCTTGGCCAAAGCGAAGGCGGCTTCCTTGTGCGGGATGGTGACGTTGCCGCCGCGATAGCCTTGTGCCTGCAGCGTCTGCAGGAATTCGGCAAACGCCTCCGGTGCAACGTCGATGGCCTCGTAGACGCCGCTGATACCGTATTTCGCCAGCCAGTAGCCGTGGATCTTCGGAGACCTGGAATGCGCGATCGGGTGGCCCGTGACAAACGCCTTTTTCGTGGCCTCAGCCATCGATCGCCCCGAACTCACGCAGCTTGGCCAGCACCGGCAAAAGTGGCAGGCCGACAATAGTAAAATAGTCGCCTTCGATTTTTTCGAACAGCTGGATGCCTTCGCCTTCGATCTGGTAAGCGCCGACGCTGGACAACGCCTTGGCGCCGACGCGCGCAAGATGGCGGCCGATGAAGGCCGGATCGAGCTTGCGCATGGTCAGGCTGGCGATGCCGACATGCCGCCACAGAACCTGGCCGTCACGGCCGAGCACGACGGCGCTGTTGAGATGATGCGTCTTGCCCGACAGCGCCAGCAGATGACGGCGCGCTCCTTCCATGTCGGCCGGCTTATGGAACAGCTCGTCGCCGAGCGACAGCGTCTGATCGCAGCCGAGCACCAGGGCGCCGGGCTTGCGCTCGCTGACGTCGGTGGCCTTGGCTTCGGCAAGCACCAGGGCGACGTCCTCCGGCGACACGCCACTATTCTGCAGCGGCGCCTCGAGCGCGCGCTCATCGACAGAAGCCGGAACCGCTTCGACAGTGACGCCGGCATTGACGAGCAGCGCCTTGCGGAACGGGCTGCCCGAGGCAAGGATGATTTTTTCAGCCATTTTTTTCGCCTGATCTTTCCTTCTCCCCTTGTGGGAGAAGGTGGATTGGCGCGCAGCGCCAAGACGGTTGAGGGGTGCTGGACGGAGTGCAGGTGATGCCAAGCTGGAACACCCCTCATCCGAGCGAGCTTCGCTCGGCCACCTTCTCCCACAAGGGGAGAAGGTAAGGACCACCCACAGCACAAGCGCCCAAAACCCTAGCGCGTCTTGCCGCGCAGGGCAACGATGGCCGCCGCCGTCTCCTCGATCGAACGGCGGCTGACGTCGATCATCGGCCAGCCATGCCGCGTGCATATCTGGCGGGCATAGGTGAGCTCTTCCGCGATCGCGGCGCGGTCGACATAATCGGTCGGCTCATAGGCGCTGGTGCCGAGAATGCGGTTCTGCCGGACTTGCGATATGCGTTCGGCGGTGGCGACCAGGCCGACGATCAGCGGTCTCCTGGCATTGACCAGGGTTTCGGGCACCGGTACGCCGAGCACAATCGGAATGTTGGCGGTCTTGATGCCGCGATTGGCGAGATAGATGCTGGTCGGCGTCTTCGAGGTGCGGGAGATGCCGACGAGCACGATGTCGGCATCATCCATATTGGCCGGCAGCTGACCATCGTCATGCTCCATGGTGAAGTTGAGCGCGTCGATGCGGCGGAAATATTCGGCGTCCAGCACATGCTGGGCGCCCACGCGTCGGCCGGCAGGCGTGCCGAGATAGGACTGGAACACCGTCAGCACCGGCTCCAGCACCGAGACGCAAGGCAGGCCCATGGCCGCGCAGCGTTCGTCGATACCGCGGGCAAGCTTCTGGTCGACCACCGTGTAGAGGATGATGCCCGGCTCCTCCTCGATGTCCTCGAACACCTTCGTCACCTGCTTTTCGGTGCGGATGAGCGGGTAGATATGTTCGATGGCGCGCGCATCCTTGTATTGCGCGGAAGCCGCGCGGCCGGCGGCCAGCAGCGTTTCGCCGGTGGCGTCTGAAATCAGATGAAGGTGAAAGAAGCTCTGCGGTTTGTTCACAGGATACATTCCAGGCTGTGGGCCGATGTGGATAAGCCGGGCGGAAAACTCGGCCACCGCAAAGCGACTGTATCAGATGGCGGTTTGTCCACAATTCGATGTGCTGTCGGCTTCTCCGGGCGGTTGGGGACAAGTCCGGGGACGGAGCTTTTTGCCTTCGCTTCATCCACAGGGGCAATTTCCCTGGCCTGGCGGCAACGCATTGACTCCAGTCGTAAATTCCCGGTTTTCCACAAAGTCCTGCAATCCCGCTGGAGAAGCGCGCGACAATATGCTGGCTGGTCTTTTCGAGGGCAAAGCGGGACAGGAGACAACCACCACAACCAACAGACTCTTAGAATCATAAGATTCCTAAAAATAGAATATTTAATTATAGGGAAGCCTGGAAAGGCGAGCGCTCAATGCCTCAAGACCGGATCGTGCTGGACGTGTTGAGAGGCAAAGCGGCGTTTCCGCCGCCGCTCTGGATGATGCGCCAGGCCGGCCGCTATCTGCCGGAATACCGGGAGACGAGGAGACGGGCCGGATCCTTCCTCGATCTTTGCTACGACCCGGATCTCGCCGTCGAAGTGACGCTGCAGCCGATCGAACGCTTCGGCTTCGATGCATCGATCCTGTTTTCCGATATTCTTGTCGTGCCGCATGCGCTCGGCCGCGACGTGCGCTTCGAGGAAGGACGCGGCCCGCTGCTGACGCCGATCACGGCTGCGGAAATTGCGGCTCTCGACGGCGAAACGTTTCACGTGAATCTCGAGCCGGTCTACGAGACGGTGCGGCGGTTGCGCGCCAGACTGCCTGATGAAACGACGCTGATCGGCTTTTGCGGTGCGCCCTGGACGGTGGCGACCTACATGATTGCCGGCCACGGTACGCCCGACCAGGCGCCGGCCAGGCTGTTCGCCTATCGCGAGCCGACGGCCTTTCTCCGGCTCTTGAAAGTGCTCGCCGACCATTCGGCTGCCTATCTGATCCGCCAGATCGAGGCTGGCGCCGACGTGGTGCAGATATTCGATTCGTGGTCAGGCGTGCTCGACCAAGCGTCTTTCGAGTTGTTCTGCGTCGAGCCGGTGGCCTCGATCGTCCGGCAAGTGAAGGCTGCCCATCCCAATGTTCCGATCATCGGCTTTCCCAAGGGCGCGGGAGATCACTATCGAAGCTATCGCCAGAAGACCGGCGTGACCGGGCTGGGCCTCGACTGGACCGTGCCATTGTCGACCGCGAAGGAATTGCAGCGTGACGGCGCCGTGCAGGGCAATCTCGATCCGCTGCGGCTTGTAGCCGGCGGCAAGGCGCTTGACGACGGCGTGGGGGCGATCTTGAAGGCGCTGGGCGACGGGCCGCTGATCTTCAATCTCGGCCACGGCATCACGCCGGAGACGCCGCTCGCTCATGTCGAGCGGATGGTCAAGCTGGTGCGGAGCGCATCGTGACGATGATGGGCGCGGACAATGCGAACGGCACCAACACCGGTAAGGGCGCGATGCGCCGCGCGGCAATCGCGATCGCCATTTTCCTGGTGCTGGCCGGGCTGCTGTTGCTGTTCGGGCCCGATGATTTCTATCCCTGGGCGAAGGCGATCCATGTGATTGCCGTCATCTCCTGGATGGCTGGCATGCTCTATTTGCCGCGCTTGCTGGTCTATCATGCCGATGCCGAAAAAGGCTCCGTCCAGTCGGAGACTTTCAAGGTGATGGAGCGCCGCCTGCTGCGCGGCATCATCAATCCGGCAATGGTGATCACCTGGGCATTCGGCCTGTGGCTCGCCTGGAAAGGCTTTGGTTTTCAAGGCGGCTGGCTGCATGCCAAGATCGCTGCGGTGGTTGGCCTGTCGGCCGTGCATGGCTATCTCGCCGCCGCCGTCCGGAAATTTGCCGAAGACCGCAATGAAAAATCGGCAAGGCACTGGCGGATCGTCAATGAGATCCCTACATTGCTGATGATCGTCATCGTCGTCCTGGTTATCGTGAAACCGTTCTGACGTCTTCGGTTGCCCGCAAAAGGCGGCTTGCTCTTTCAACCGACCGACGATAAAAGACGGGTCTTCCTTCCCGTCATGCGCCGCCCATTTATCGCTTCGGCCGCGCCCGGCATTTGTCGCATCCCGCCGATATTTTTCCCAAAGCTTACTCAGAGTCCGTCTAATGATGCAAGAAATGAAACTCACAGAGTTCAAGAACAAGAAACCGCCAGAGCTGATCGCTTATGCGGAATCGCTCGAAGTCGAGAACGCCAGCGTCATGCGCAAGCAGGAGCTGATGTTCGCGATCCTGAAGAGGCTGGCGACCCAGGATATCGAGATCATCGGCGACGGCGTCGTCGAAGTGCTGCAGGACGGCTTTGGCTTCCTGCGCTCTGCCAATGCCAACTATTTGCCAGGTCCCGACGACATCTATATTTCACCGTCGCAGATCCGGCGGTTCTCGCTGAAGACCGGCGATACGGTTGAAGGGCCGATCCGCAGCCCGAAAGAGGGCGAGCGCTATTTCGCGCTGCTCAAGGTCAACACGATCAATTTCGACGACCCGGAAAAAATCCGCCACAAGATCCACTTCGACAATCTGACGCCGCTTTATCCGACGTCGCGGCTGAAGATGGAGATGGAGGTTCCGACCTCCAAGGATATTTCGGCGCGCGTCATCGACCTGGTGGCGCCGCTCGGCAAGGGCCAGCGCGCGTTGATCGTGGCGCAGCCGCGCACCGGCAAGACGGTGCTGCTGCAGAACATCGCCCATTCGATCACCACCAACCATCCGGAATGCTATTTGATCGTGCTTCTGATCGACGAGCGGCCGGAGGAAGTCACCGACATGCAGCGCTCGGTGAAGGGCGAGGTGGTGTCGTCGACGTTTGACGAGCCGGCGGTGCGCCACGTCCAGGTTGCCGAAATGGTTATCGAGAAGGCCAAGCGCCTGGTCGAGCACGGCCGTGACGTCGTCATCCTGCTGGATTCGATCACCCGCCTCGGCCGCGCCTACAACACCGTCGTGCCGTCATCCGGCAAGGTGCTGACCGGTGGTGTCGACGCCAACGCGCTGCAGCGGCCGAAGCGCTTCTTCGGTGCTGCCCGCAACATCGAGGAAGGCGGCTCGCTGACCATCATCGCCACGGCGCTGATCGATACCGGCAGCCGCATGGACGAGGTCATCTTCGAAGAGTTCAAGGGCACCGGCAATTCGGAAATCGTGCTCGACCGCAAGGTGGCGGACAAGCGCATCTATCCGGCCATGGACATCCTCAAATCCGGCACCCGCAAGGAAGACCTGCTGGTTCCGCGCCAGGACCTGCAGAAGATCTTCGTGCTGCGCCGCATCCTGGCGCCGATGGGAACGACCGACGCCATCGAGTTCCTTATCGACAAGCTCAAGCAGACCAAGACCAACGCGGATTTCTTCGATTCGATGAATACGTAAAGGTGGCAAAGGCGCTGTCCCGCCGGCGTTCCGGTTCTGTGCACCTCGACCTATCGATGGCTTAACTGCCGCTCGAGTTCCTCAGCGTCGGTTATCACCGGCAGGCAGACCTGCCCCGTGCAGAGCCAGGCGCCGGGCTCGGCCGTTGGCGGCAGGACGCCGCCTGGCAAGGCTGGCAGATTTGTCGCCGAGCCAACAGGCACGACGATGTCCACCCGGCGCGGGTCTGGATTTCGATTCGCAACCGGAACAAGCCTTGGAATCTCCGGTCTATCCACGATCACCAGCTTCAGCGGTTCAAGCGCCAAGGCACAGGCATTGACTATACCCGCCTGGCCATAGCCCTGGTGCTCCGCCCGCCCGCCCGCGTGCTCTGCGACTGTCCAGGCTTTTTCCCAGAGATCGAGATCGCCCGAAAGCGACGACAATCGGACCAGAGCCTCGATGATCTGGCCGGTAGCGGAAGGAATGGCTTCGTCGACATCGCCGCGGATGCGGATGGGCACATCCGCGCTGTCGGACGCGGTCAGATAGTAGCCGGTCTTGTCGCTGTCCCGGTGCCAAAGATCGAGTTGCTCAATGAAGTTCCCGGCGCGATCGATGTAGCCGGGATTGCCGGTCGCCTCGAACAGTGAGATGGCGGCGTTGGCCATGGCGGCATAGTCGCTCGACAGAGCCGGAAACAGCTTCTTTGCGCCGAGCATCGAATGCGGCAGGCGGCCGTCACGTCCGGCAGCCGCCATCGCGGCAAAGGCCGTTGCCGCCGCTTCGATCCAGTCGGATCGGCCAAGCGACCGTCCGGCCTCGGCAAGGGCTGCGATCATCAAGCCGTTCCAGTCGGTCAGGGCCTTGCCGTCACGCCCGGGCCGCACGCGCTGTTCCCTCGCTGCCAGCAGCCTGTGCTTGAGCGGAAACAGAAGGTCACGATCGACGACGCTCTGCGCCTGTTGAGCATCAGTCTGGCAAATGATCGGCTTGCCTTCCCAACCATGCGGACCGGCAAGCGTGAAGTATTTGAAAAACAATGCTGAATCGTCGCCAAGGGCTGCTTCGAGCTCATCCCTGCTCCAGGTGTAGAACAACCCCTCCTCGCCCTCGCTATCGGCATCAAGGCTGGCGGCAAAGGCATCGCCCTCGACTCGCATTTCGCGCAACAGCCAAGCAATCGTCTCTTCGATTCGCAGCCGGAACAATTCCTTGCCAGTCGACGCATAGGCCCAATTGCACAAGCGCATGAGCTGGGCATTGTCGTAGAGCATTTTTTCGAAATGCGGGACCAGCCATTCGGCGTCGGTCGAGTAGCGGCTGAGTCCGCCGCCAATATGGTCATAGATGCCGCCGGCCAGCATCTTTTCGAGGCTGAGGAGAACGGCGTCGCGGTGCGATGCGGTGCCGTCGCGCAGCCAGGACAGCCAGAGGCTCTGCATGAACGGCGCGTTGGGGAATTTCGGCGCGCCGCGCAGACCGCCCAAATCGCGGTCGATCATGCCGTCAATGCCATTGGCGAGGTTCGCCAGCATGCCGCGGTCGAGCACGGCCTTGGCATGGCTGCCAGCCAGCCGCGTCTCGACATGCGTGGTCAGGCCGTCGGCATTCTGGTTAACGCTTTCTTTCTTCTCCCGCCAAGCCTTGTCAACCGCCTCCAGCACCTGGACGAAACCCGGCCGGCCGTAGCGGGCTTCGCGCGGAAAGTAAGTGCCGCCCCAGAACGGCTTGCCCTTCGGCGTCAGGAACATGGTCAGCGGCCAGCCGCCCTGCTCGCCCATCGAGGATAACGCCGCCATGTAGATCTGGTCGATGTCGGGGCGCTCCTCGCGGTCGACCTTGATATTGACGAAGAGACGGTTCATGACGGCGGCGACGTCGTCGTTCTCGAAGCTCTCATGCGCCATGACGTGGCACCAATGGCACGCGGCGTAGCCGACAGAGAGCAGGATCGGACGCTGCAGCACCTTTGCTTCGGCCAGAGCGGCGGGCGACCATGGCCGCCAGTGCACTGGATTGCCGCTGTGCTGCTGCAGATAGGGGCTGGCCTCTTCGGCAAGCAGGTTTTTTGCAGGCAATGTCACGGCGTTACTCGATGGCGGATTGAACAAGCATAGCTAGGGCGCTTCGGCAGAGCGGGCAAATGATTTCAAAAGACTCCATCGTGGCGCTGTCGAGCGGGCGCCTGCCGGCCGGCATTGCGGTGATCCGGATTTCGGGGCCGCAGAGTCGATTCGTTTTCGAAACGATTGCGGGATCGAAGGTGCCAAACCGCGTTGCCACCTATCGCAAGTTCCGGGCGCCCGACGGATCGGTGCTGGACAGCGGCCTGGTCGTCTTCTTTGCCGGCCCCGACAGTTTTACCGGCGAGGACGTTGCAGAGTTCCATGTGCATGGCGGGCGCGCCGTTGTGGCGAGGATGCTGGAAACGATCGCCTCCTTCGACGGCGTCAGGCACGCCGAGCCTGGCGAATTCGCCCGCCGCGCCTTTCTCAACGGCAAGCTCGATCTGGTCGAAACCGAGGCGCTGGCCGATCTCATCAACGCCGAGACCGAGGCGCAGCGGCGCTTTGCCGTTCACAACGCCCAAGGCGTGCAGAGCGAACTCTATCTGGGCTGGCGCCGACGGCTGATCCACGCCCGCGCGATGATCGAGGCCGAGATCGACTTTGCCGACGAGGATGACGTGCCGGGCTCGGTCGCCGATACAGTCTGGTCCGATGTCCGGGCGATGATCGGGGAAATAGAGCGCCACGTCGCCGGCTTTCGTGCCGCCGAAATCATCCGCGACGGGTTCGAAGTGGTAATCCTCGGCGCGCCGAATGCTGGCAAGTCCAGCCTGTTCAACGCCTTGGCGCGGCGCGAAGCGGCCATCGTCACCGACGAGCCGGGCACGACCCGCGACCTGCTCGAGGTGGTACTGGACCTTGAGGGGATGCGGGTTAGGGTAACCGACACCGCCGGTCTGCGCGAGGCGCCCGGCAAGATAGAGGCGATCGGCATCGAGAAGGCCAGGACCAAGGCGCACAGCGCTGATCTGCTGTTGCTGCTGGAGGATCTGGCGGAGCCAATCGCGATCGGTGTGCTGCCGGGCGACATGCCGATGCTGAGGGTCGGAACAAAAATTGACCTGCTGGGGGGCAAGTCACCCTCGGCTGCGGTGCACTATGATTTCGCTATCTCGACACGGGACGGCACGGGTCTGGCCGTGTTGCTGGACGAGATCGGGCGTCGCGCCGCAGTCCAGATCGGCGAGGCCGGCGATATCCTGCCGTCGCGGCTGCGGCACGTCGAGCTGCTCAATGAGACGAAAGGCTTCCTGCTCGCAGCAGTGGCCAGTGGTGATCGCGGGCAGGAGCTGCGGGCCGAGGAGCTGCGCCTGGCGGCGGACCGGCTCGGACGAATCGTCGGGTCGGTCGATGTAGAGGATATGCTGGACGTTATCTTCTCGCAGTTCTGTATCGGCAAATGACTCACGTGAAACATTGCCAAGTGCCGAGATGCGGGCGTGTCGCTAGCCTTGCTCGCGTAGTGGCGGGAAGCCGGTGATGATTCACGTGAAACACGTAGCGATGAACGCAGACGGAATTGTTTCACGTGAAACGACTAGTTGGTGTCCTTGACAGTGCAGGCTCACGGGCACATGTGTCGGCAGATTTGAATCGGAATATACAAATGACCAATCGCTACGATGTGGTGGTGGTGGGTGGCGGCCATGCTGGGTGCGAGGCGGCCAGCGCTGCCGCGCGTGCCGGCGCCAGGACGGCGCTGGTGACGCTGCGCTTCGACACGATCGGCGTGATGTCTTGCAATCCGGCGATCGGCGGCCTCGGCAAGGGCCATCTGGTTCGCGAGATCGACGCCATGGACGGGCTGATGGGCCGCGTCGCCGATGCCGCCGGCATCCAGTTCCGCCTGCTCAACCGCCGCAAGGGGCCAGCGGTGCGTGGTCCGCGAACGCAGGCCGACCGAAAACTCTATCGCTTCGCCATGCAGGCGGCAATCCGCCAGCAGGCTGGCCTCGATGTCATCGAAGGCGAGGTGCTGGATTTCGAAATCAACAACGGGGAAATCGACGACGGACGCATCGCGGCGGTGCTGCTGGCGGATGGAAGCCGGCTCGCCTGCGGCGCCGTGGTGCTGACGACCGGCACTTTTCTGCGCGGGCTGATCCACATCGGCGAAAAGAAGATCGTCGCCGGCCGCATGAACGAGCAGGCGAGCGTCGGCCTGTCGGCGACGATGAGCCGCGCCGGCTTCAGGCTCGGGCGGCTGAAGACCGGCACGCCGCCGCGGCTGGACGGCAGGACGATCGATTGGGCGTCACTGGAGAGCCAGGCGGCGGACGAGGACCCCGTGCCGTTCTCGCTGCTGACCGATCGCATCGAAAATCCGCAGATCCATTGCGGCATTACCCGAACGACCAATGCAACGCACGAGCTGATTCGCGCCAATCTCGGCCGCTCGGCCATGTATTCGGGCTCGATCGAAGGCGTCGGGCCGCGTTATTGCCCGTCGATCGAAGACAAGATCGTCAAGTTCGGTGACCGCGAAGGCCACCAGATCTTTCTGGAGCCGGAAGGGTTGGACGACGACACGGTGTACCCGAACGGCATTTCGACCTCGCTGCCCGAGGACGTGCAACTCGACATCCTGAAGACCATTCCGGGGCTGGAGCGGGCAACCATGCTGCAGCCGGGCTATGCCATCGAGTATGACCATGTCGATCCACGCGAGCTCAAGCCGACGCTGGAAACCAGGCGGATCGCCGGCCTTTTCCTCGCCGGCCAGATCAACGGCACCACCGGCTACGAGGAGGCCGGCGCGCAAGGGCTGCTTGCCGGCTTGAATGCAGCGCGCAAGGCGTCGGCGAGCGAGGAAATCGTGCTCAGCCGCACCGAAGCCTATATCGGCGTGATGGTCGACGATTTGACCAGCCGCGGCATCGCCGAACCGTACCGCATGTTCACCTCGCGGGCCGAGTTCCGGCTATCGCTGCGAGCCGACAACGCCGATGAGCGGCTGACGCCACTGGCGATAAGGCTGGGGATTGCCTCGCCGGAGCGGATGCAGCGGTTCAACAATGTCGTGCAAGACCTTGAGAAGGCGCGACAGCTCGCCCTCGGCACCACCATGACCCCCAATGGGGCAGCGCGCCATGGGCTCGAAATCAACCGGGACGGCGTCCGCCGCTCGGCCTATGAGTTGCTGGCCTATCCCGGCGTCGACATCGCCTGGCTGGCGCGGATCGAGCCGGCTTTCGCGGCGATCGACAGTAAAACGGCCGAACGTCTTGAAACGGAAGCCAAATATTCTGTCTATCTCGACCGCCAGCAGGCCGATGTTTCGCAGATCAGGCATGAGGAGAGCAGGCTTATTCCCGAGTCGCTCGACTTTGCTTCTGTTCCCGGCCTGTCGAACGAGTTGAAGCAGAAGATGCTGGCACGCCAGCCGCGCTCGATTGCCGATGCGCAACGCATGGAAGGCATGACGCCGGCGGCGCTGGCGATTATTGTCGCCCATGTCCGCAATGCCGAGGCGGCTGCGCGAAAGCAGGTCGCGTGAGCGCTGCGTCCTGGGCAAACCTGCAGGCGGCAGCGGGCCCGGTTTCACGTGAAACATTCGATCGCCTGGTCGAGTTCGAGGCCGTCTTCCAGAAATGGAACCGCCGGATCAATCTGGCCGCGCAATCGACGCAGGATGATGTCTGGCGCCGCCACATCCTCGACAGCGCGCAGCTGGCGCGAATCAAACCAGAGACGAAGCGCTGGGTCGATCTCGGCTCCGGCGGTGGGTTTCCCGGCCTTGTGCTGGCCTTTTTGCTTGCCGAGCGGGACGGCGCCGGTATCGACCTGGTTGAAAGCAACCGGAAAAAAGCATCGTTCCTGCAAGCGGTCATCGGACAGTTCAGCCTGCCCGCCAAGGTTATCGCGCGCCGCATCGACGACAGCTATCCTCTTGTTCCTGCACCCCAAATCGTCACAGCCAGGGCACTCGCCTCGCTTCCGGCCTTGCTCGACCTGGCGGCACCGTGGCTGACCAAGGGGTCGCGCGGCCTGTTTCACAAAGGCCGGGATTACCGCGCCGAAGTGGCAGAAAGCGCTCAACGATGGTCTTTCGATCTGGTAGAACATGCCAGTGCAACCGACGCGCAGGGCGTCATTCTCGAAGTATCCGACTTGCGACAGCACCCTGGCTTGTGACCGGCGACCCAAATGAATTTCTGGCATAGACCCATGATGAAGAACGGCCCCCGAATCATCACCGTCGCCAACCAGAAGGGCGGCGTCGGCAAGACGACGACCGCCATCAATCTGGCCACCGCGCTGGCGGCCATAGGCGAACAGGTGCTGATCGTCGATCTCGACCCGCAGGGCAACGCCAGCACCGGGCTTGGCATCGACCGGCGCGACCGCACCGTCTCGTCCTATGATGTGCTGACCGGCGAGCTAGATCTCGAAGCGGCGGCGATCCCGACGGCGGTGCCTGGCCTGTCGATCGTACCGTCGACGCTCGACCTGCTCGGCATCGAGATGGAAATCGCCTCGGCGCCGGATCGGGTGCTGCGGCTGCGCAACGCTCTACGGGCTTCGGCCGAGCGCTCGGCCAATTTCGGCTATGTGCTGATCGACTGCCCGCCCTCGCTCAACCTGCTGACGCTGAATTCGATGGCTGCGGCCGATTCGGTGCTGGTGCCGCTGCAGTGCGAGTTTTTCGCGCTGGAGGGCCTGAGCCAGCTTTTGGAGACGGTCGAGCAGGTGCGCCGCTCGATCAACCCCGACCTGACGATCCAGGGCATCGTGCTGACCATGTTCGACGGGCGCAACAATCTCGCCAACCAGGTGGTGCAGGATGTGCGGGCGCATATGGGCGACAAGGTCTATGAAACCGTCATCCCGCGCAATGTCCGCGTTTCCGAGGCGCCGTCCTACGGCAAGCCGGCGATTCTCTACGACCTCAAATGCTCGGGCAGCCAGGCCTATCTGCAGCTTGCTTCGGAAGTCATCCGCCGCGAGCGCAAATTGCGTGCTGCCTAAACAATAAGCCGATTCGACACCGAAACGATCTGGACGGACGATGAACGAAGACCCTTCGAGGAAAAGACTGGGACGGGGACTGGCGGCCCTGATCGGCGAAATCGATCGCCCGGCGGCACCGGAAAAGCCGGGCCTGGCGGCCGACGGCAAGGTGCCGATCGAGTTCCTCAGCCCCAATCCCAAAAACCCGCGCCGGCATTTTGGCGACGCCGACCTGACCGACCTCGCCCAGTCGATCCGCGAACATGGCGTGGTGCAGCCGGTGGTGGCGCGGCCGTCGAAAACCCAAACGGGCCGCTACGAGATCATCGCAGGCGAGCGTCGTTGGCGCGCGGCGCAACGCGCCGGGCTGACCGAAATCCCGATCATCGTACGCGACGTCAACGATCGCACGGCGCTCGAACTGGCGATCATCGAAAACGTCCAGCGCACCGACCTCAACCCGGTCGAGGAGGCGCTGGGCTACCAGCAGCTGATCGACGACCACGGCTATACCCAAGCCGATCTCGGCCAGGTGATCGGCAAGAGCCGCAGCCATGTCGCCAATACGCTGAGGCTGCTCAAGCTGCCCGACGTCATTCGCGACATGCTGGTCGACGGCGCGCTCTCGGCCGGCCACGCCCGCACCCTGGTGACGGCCGAGGACCCGGCCGGGCTTGCCAAGCGGATCATCGACGAGGGGCTTTCGGTGCGCCAGGCCGAGGCCTTGGCGCAGCTGCCGGTCGGCGCGCCGTCGGCAAAACGCCAGCCCGCCGCACCGCCGCAAAAGGATGCCGACACGCTGGCGCTGGAGCGGCTGATGACCAGCACGATCGGCATGATCGTCACGATCGAGCACAACCAGCGCGGCGGCGTGATCAGCGTCGCCTACCGGACGCTGGAGCAGCTCGACGAGCTTTGTCGAAGGCTGAAGCGGGAGTAGGTAGGTTGCTAAAATTAGCCGGCAAATAACGTTTTGCTGCCGCGCGGTGATTGGCGAAATCGTCGAAGTAGTTAATCTCCCCCCTTGAGGGGGAGATGGCCGGCAGGCCAGAAGGGGTCGTCAAATTTCAAGCGCCCACGTCCTCTGTCTTCGCGGAAGGGGCTGGTGTTCTACGCGCTGTGACCCCCTCTGTCGCCTTTGGCGACATCTCCCCCTCAAGGGGGGAGATTAGGTGCGCTGCGCCAGCCTTGCGCTCTCCACGGCAATGCCGAGCAGGGCCTGGCGTGCCAGCGCGATCGACAGATCCGGCCGCCGGCGTGTCTGCAGGATCGCCGTCTGCAGGCGGTTGAGTGCGCGGCCGAGCGCTTCGCTGCTCCACCGTTCGAGGGCTTTCTCCACCAGCTTGCGCCGGGAGAAAAAAACCGGCGGGCGCGCCGCGGCAACGACCGAAGCGGCATTGCGGCCGCCGGCGTCCATCTGGCCGCGCATCGCCTGGATCGCCTGCAGCTGCCGCATCGCCGATGACAGCACCAGAAAGGGCTGGCCGCCGGACTGGCAATGGCGGGTGAAGGCGGTGTCGAAGTCGGCGATCCTGCCTTCGAGCAGGGCGTCGACCGCCGCGTCGAAGGAGAGGCCCGAGACATCGCCAGACGTCGCCTTGACGTCGTCGAGGCCGATTTCGGGCTGGCCATGCGCATAAAGCACAAGCTTTTCGATCTCGCCGCGCGAGGCCAGCCGGTCGCCGCCGAGATTGCGGCGCAGCGCCTGCCGCGCCTCCAGTGTCATCGACATGCCGGCCTTGCGCAGTTCGTCGTCGATGACCGTATCGATATCCCTGGCCTCATCGGCATAGCAAGGCAATGCCATGGCATTGTCCGCCGCCTCCACCACGGCGCGCAGGCCGACGCCCTTCTTCAGGTCGCCGGCCTCGATGAGGATGATGGCGTCCCGCGCGGGCTCCGACGTCAGCGCCTTGACGTCGTCGGCAAGCGCCTTCTGGGCGCCGGCATTGCGCACCCATAGCAGGCGCCGCTCCGAAAACATCGGCACGGTGCGGGCCTCGTCGAGCAGGCGGCCCTCGTCGCGATCGACCTCCGAACCGTCCAGCCTGACGACCGAGAACGGATCGTCAAGCGGCAGGCCGGTCTTGCCGGCAAAGGCCTTTGCCCGCTCGGCAACCAGCCCGCGATCGGGACCGTAAAGCAGCACGATCGAGACGCGCGGATCCGGCTTCGCGAGCCATGCATCGACCTCGTATGCTTTCTTTTGTGCCATGGGCGCTGATTAGCATGACGCGGGCGCGGGGTGAACGGAGGGATGGCGGTATTGTATCGAGACGCCGGAGGGGTAGAGGGGGCGCGAAGGAAGACCAGCCTCTCAAGACGGGGGTTCCTCTCCCCCGCAAAGCGGGGGAGAGGTGGCCGCGAAGCGGTCGGAGAGGGGGCTTTCGTAGAGCGCGGCGGCGCCCCCACCAGGGGGGGGGGGGGGGGGCCCCCCCCCCCCCACGCCCGGGGGGGGGGGGGGCCCGCCGGGGTGGGGTGGAGCGGGGCGGGCGGGGCCGCCGG
>NZ_JAMYPO010000076.1:0-17097 GCF_040320365.1 Mesorhizobium sp. M0701 | reverse complement strand
ATGCAGGAGACGGGCATGATCAAATCGAGCCCGCAACAGATCATCGCCAACGGAACGGACTGGCACTTCCTCGACGAGTTGAAGCGTGAGCTGAAAACCTGAGCAGCTGGCTGACTCGTTGTGCCTTTTTCCTTGGGAAGAAGAAGCCCATGCAGATCATCCAGAACCGCCGTCATTTCCTAGCCGGCGCTGCGGCCGTCGGCGCCGCAGGAATTATCGGCACCGCAACACAAGCCCGGGCCGAGCCGCCGCTGGAGACCACTTCCGTCCGCCTGCCGCGGTACATCGGCGGCGCCTATTGCTGGGCGGGCCTGTACATCGCCGGAGAAATGCTGCGCGCCGAGGGGTTCACCGATGTCCGGTATGTGCAAGGCGACAAGAAGGTTGATCATTCGGCGTGGATCGCAAACGGCGAGACGGATTTCAGTGTGAACTACGTGCCGATTCATCTGGCGTCGATCGATGCAGGAGTGCCGATCAGGGTACTAAGCGGACTGCACTCCGGGTGCCTCGAACTGATCGCCAACGACAGCGTCAAAGGCATCTCGGACCTGCGGGGAAAGCGGGTTGGGGTCTTTACGCTTGATTCGCCGCAATACGTGTTGGTTTCTCTGATGGCCGCCTATGTTGGGCTCGATCCCGTCAACGACATCGAATGGGTCATCGAAGAACACAATTTTGCGGAAGGCTTCGTCGAAGGAAAATACGATGCAGTCCTCGGCCAACCGCCCCGCACGCAGGAACTTCGCTCCAGGAAAGTAGGCCATACGATCCTCAACTCGACCACCGACCTGCCCTGGTCGCAGCATTTCTGCTGCATGATTTCCGCGACTGCGGATTATGTCGACAGGCATCCGGTGGCGACAAAGCGCGTGCTCAGGGCCATCCTCAAGGGCGCCGACCTCTGCGCGTCGGATCCGCCATTGGTAGCGCAGCAGATGGTCGATCGAAGGTTCGTGCCCAGCTACGACTACGCGCTGCAAACGCTGCACGACATCCGGTACGACAGGTGGCGGGATTACGATGCCGAAGCCTCGATGCGCTTCTACGCGCTGCGCATGCACGAAACGGGCATGATCAAGTCGAGCCCGCAAACGATCATCGCCACCGGCACTGACTGGCGTTTCCTTGACGAGTTGAAGCGCGAGTTGAAGACGTGAGGGGCAGCCAGCCTCGTGCCATTTTCAATGGGAGGGAGAACCCCATGCAGATCATCCAGAACCGCCGCCGCTTCCTGGCCGGTGCTGCGGCAGCAGGCGCTGCAGGTCTCATCGGCGCAACGACTGACGCTTGGGCCGAGGCACCCCCTGAAACGACCTCCGTCCGCTTGCCGCGGTGGATCGATGGTGCCTACTGCTGGGCGGGGATGTACCTGGCCGGAGAGCTCCTCAAAGCGGAGGGCTTCACCGACGTCCGCTACGTGCAGGGCGACGAGAAAGTCGATCAGGCGGTGTGGATTGCACGCGGCGACACGGATTTCAGCATGAACTACGCGCCGGTCCATGTCGCGTCGATCGACGCCGGCGTGCCAATCAGGGTGCTTGGCGGTCTGCACTCCGGGTGCCTCGAGCTGATCGCCAACGACAGCATCCAAGGCATCCCGGACCTCAAGGGCAAGCGGGTGGGCATGCACGACATCGATGCGCCGTCGCGCGTGCTGGTCGCCCTGATGGCCGCCTATATCGGACTGGACCCCGTCAACGACATCGAATGGGTCCAGGAAAGCAAGCCGGTGGAAGCCTTCGCCGACGGGAAGTTCGATGCATATCTCTTCACGCCGCCGGAGACGCAGCAACTGCGCGCCAAGAAAATCGGCCACACGATCCTCAACACGACCCTCGACCGCCCTTGGTCGCAGTACTTCTGCTGCATGACTTCGGCCGCTGCGGACTACGTGAACAGATATCCGGTGGCGACCAAGCGCGTGCTAAGAGCCATCGTCAAGGGCGCCGACCTATGCATTTCGGATCCCGCATGGAGTGCAGCGCAGATGGTCGATCGAGGTTTCGTCCCCAGCTACGAAATCGCGCTGCAAACGCTGAGCGACACGCGGTACGACGTCTGGCGGGACTACGATGCCGAGGCCTCGATGCGCTTCTATGCGCTGCGCATGCACGAAACGGGCATGATCAAGTCGAGCCCACAGCAGATCATCGCCGATGGAACGGACTGGCGCTTCATCGAGGAGCTGAAGCGTGAGTTGAAAACCTGAGCCTGCTTTGTCCCAGGGAGGAAGCGTGACATGCGGATCATTCAGAATCGACGCCGTTTCATGGCCGGCCTGGCAGCCGGCACCGTGGGAATTGTCGCAACCCCGAGATTGGCGTTTGCCGAGCCGGAGCCCGCCGAGACGACCAGTGTCCGGCTGGGCCGGTGGGTCGGAGGCGCCTACTGCTGGGAGTCGCTCTACCTCGCTGGCGAACTGCTCCGCGCCGGCGGTATGACCGATGTCCAGTACGTGCAAGGTAATCAAAAGTACTTCGACAGCAGCGAATGGATTGCAGCGGGTGAGACGGACTTCGACTTCAACATGCCGCCGATGCACATCCGCAGCGTCGAGGCCGGGGTGCCCGTCAAGATCCTGGCCGGCGTGCATTCCGGCTGCTGGGAGTTGCGAGCGAACGATCGCGTCAACAGCGTTGCCGACCTAAAGGGCAAGCGGGTGGGGGTCTGGGCGATGAACGACCACCCGCAGGTGTTTCTCCAACTGCTGATCAACTATGTCGGGCTCGATCCCAACCACGATGTTGAGTGGGTCGTAGGCGTCCAGGAGAACGGCTCGCTCATGCAGAACTTCATCGACGGCAAGGTCGATGCCTTCCTGGTAGACACCAGCCAATACTCCGAGGTTCGGAACACGAAGGTAGGTCACACGGTCTTCAGCAATCTTATCGACCGTCCTTGGTCGCAGTATTTTTGTTGCATGCTCGCCGGCCGGACCGACTATGTCGATAAGTATCCGGTCGCCACCAAGCGCGTGCTGCGGGCCATCCTCCAGGCTGTCGAATTCTGCGTGTCGAACCCGAAATCGGCCGCCCGCGCGGTGGTTGATCGAGGCTTTCTGCCGAGCTACGACGTTGCGCTGACCACTCTGCAGAACACCGGGCACGACAGGTGGCGGGAATACGATGCTGAAGACTCGGTGCGCTTCTACGCGCTGCGCCTCCTGGAGACGGGCATGATCAAGTCGAGCCCGCAGGAGATCATCGTCAATGGGACGGATTTCCACTTCTTCGAAGAGATCAAGCGCGAACTGAAGACGTGAAAGGCGCAGCGCGAAGGACCGCTGAAGAGGAGAACGTCATGCACATCATCCAGAACCGCCGCCGCTTCATGGCCGGCATCGCGGCGGGTGCCGCGGGATTAGTCGCAGCCCCGAGGCTGGCGCTCACCGAGCCGGCGCCAGAGACGACGAAAGTCCGGTTGCCGGTGTTCGCCAAGGTCTCGGACTGCCAATCGCCGATGTATGCGGCCACCGAGCTTCTGCATGCCGAAGGCTTGGCCGACGTTGAGTTCGTGTCTTCGGGCACCGGCCCGGATTCGTCGGACTGGATCGGCCACGGCGAGATCGACTTCGACTGGAACTACCCGCTCGCGCATGTGCTTAACATCGCAAAAGGCGCGCCGATAAAAGTCTTGACCGGCTTGCATGTCGGCTGTCTTGAGCTGATCGCAAACGATCGGGTCGTTGGCATCCCTGATCTGAAGGGTAAGACGGTCGGAGTGGATGGCAGCACCATCCAGTATCTGTTGCTGAATGTGATGTCTTCCTATGTTGGCCTTGATCCGGCAAAGGATTTCGAAACTCTCGTAACCCCCGATGCGGTTCAAAGCCTCGCGGAGGGTAAGATCGATGCGTTCCTCGGCGGACCGCCCACGCCCCAGCAGGCGCGCGAGCGAAAGCTCGGCCATGTACTTGTCAGCACGGCGATCGACAAACCATGGTCGCAGTATTTTTGTTGCATGCTCGCGAGCACCGCAGATTACGCAGGACGTTACCCGATTGCGACTAAACGAGTCATGCGCTCCCTACTCAAGGCCGTGGACCTCTGCATAACCAATCCGGAAGCGGTTGCGAAAAGTGCGGTCGATATAGGCTACGCCACCGACTACACGCTTCAGGCTATCCGTTCCGACATACGCTACGACAAATGGCGCGAATATGACCCCGAGGATTCCCTGCGTTTCTATGCGCTGCGTATGCAGGAGACAAATGCGGTCACGATGAGGCCACAGGAGGTTCTGGACCGCGGCACCGACTGGCGTTTCCTTAAGGAGCTCAAGCGCGAGATGAAGACGTGAGCCGCTGGCCGACGCGCGCGTTGCTGCTCCTCGCCCTCGTCGCTGAGCCTGCGCACACCTCTGCGCACGAAGCGTCAGCGCACGCTGGGAACAGCGAGCGCCTGCCGATGATGGGCGCTGCACCGGATTTCACGCTGATATCGCAGGACCACAAGCCGGTGTCGCTGCGCGACTTCCGCGGCAAGGTGGTCGCCATCGCCTTCATCTATACGTACTGTACCGACGTCTGCCCCATGCTGACCGCCCATATGGCCAGCGTGCAGGAAAAGTTGGGTAGTGCGTTCGGACCCCAAATCGCCTTTGTTTCGATCACCGTCGACCCGGAGCGCGACACGCCCGATGTTTTGAAGGAATATGCGCAGAATTTTGGCGCCGATCTGAAGGGCTGGTCGTTTCTTACCGGCGATCCGGCGGTCGTCCATGAGGTGGGACGGAAATACGGGGTCATCGCGAAGAAGGCGGCGAACGGAGATGTCGACCATACCTTGTTGACGTCGCTCGTAGACCCCAATGGCATCTTGCGAGTACAGTATCTTGGCGTCCGGTTCGACTTGGAGGAGTTCCGGGATGACCTTGTCAGCCTCTTGGACGAATCCAAATAGCATAACGAACCGGCTCGTTGGCTGGGTTGCCCGGCTGCCGGCGCGCGTCCAGACCAAGCTCTTGATCGCGTTCCTGTCGATCGTCGGCCTGCTGATCGTGCTCGGGGCCGTCGGGTTGCAGGTGCTGAGTGGGGTCAACGATCAGACCAACGAGCTGATCAAGCTGCAGCGCAGGATCGCGGCCTACCGCCAGGTACAGCACGATACGACCAGCCAGCTCTACGGCATCTCCACCGCCCTGTTGCTTCAGGACGACCGGATGCTGGATGCGGCGCTGCGCCAGCTCAATCAGTTCGGCTACGACCTCGACCGCATGGAGTTCGTCGCCAAAGCCGAGGTGGAAGTGCTTGGCCAGGTCAGGCAAGAGTACGAACGGCTGACGGCCGGCGTGACGCACGTGGCAGAACTCGTCCGCGCCGGCCGTACTGAGGAGGCGCGCAAGGTTCAGCTTGATGAAATCATACCGTCGGCTGATCGCCTCGAGCGGCTGACAAACCAGCTGGTCAACATGGCCGAAGCCGACATGGTGGCGGCCATCGAAACGACCGAAGGTGCGTACGGCACGTCCAGACTGATCGTGGTCTCGTTTGCGGTGGGCAGTATCCTGCTGGCGTTGGGGCTCGGCTACATCATCTCCTGGTCGTTGATCGAACCGGTCAAGAAGATCGAGACGCGTCTCAGCCAGATAGCGGCCGGCGACTTCGCCCAACAGGTTGCCGTCGCCAATCGCGACGAACTTGGAGTGCTCGCCGCTAACGTCAACCGGACCTCCGACCAGCTGGGGCGCCTGTATCAGGAGATTGAGACGCGCACCCAGCAGCTCGACGAAGCCCTTCAGCAGCAGACAGCCACTGCAGACGTTCTGAAGGTCATCAGCCGCTCTACCTTCGATCTGCAGGTCGTGCTCGATACGTTGGTGGAATCGGCTGTCAGGCTCTGCCGTGCCGACAAGGGTGGTATCGTGCAGTTGCTTGATGGCGTATTCCGCTATGTGTCGACGCATGGCTACCCGCCCAGCTTCCGTGCTTATGTCGACGCCAATCCACTTCCAGAGCTTGCCGCAGGCCGAGGCTCCGCCGTAGGGCGCGTAATCGAAGAACGGCGGATCGTGCAAATCGAAGACGTGACCGCTGATCCGGACTACCGCGTTGTCTTGATCGCTGAGGCAGGCGGATTCCGCACCGTCCTCGCTGCCCCGCTGTTGCGGGAAGGTGATCTCGTTGGCGTATTCGTCATGACGAGGGTTGAGCCGCAACCTTTCAATCCCAAGGAGATCGCGCTCGTCGAGACATTCGCCGACCAGGCCGTGATCGCCATCGAGAATGCGCGGCTCTTCGAGGCGGTGCAGTCACGGACGCGCGAGCTTGCCGCGTCTGTTGGTGAGCTCGAGGCGCTTGGTGAGGTGAGCAAGGCGGTCAATTCGACGCTGGATCTCGACACCGTGCTGAAAACGATCGTCGCCAAGGCGGTCCAGTTGTCGGAGACGGATGCTGGCACCATCTACGTGTTCAGCAGCACGCGGCAGCAATTCCGTCCGCGCGCAAACTTCGGTATGAGCGATGAGCTTATCGCCGCAGTCTCGCACCAGACGATCGGGCTGGCCGACATGGGGATCGGCGACGCGCCCGGGCGCTGCATGCCGGTGCAGTTTCCCGACCTCAGCGAGGAGACCTCATCCTTCCTTGTAAGAAAGACGATCGTCGACGCCGGATATCGCGGTATCCTGATCGTTCCGCTGCTGAGGCCCAACAAGATCGTCGGTGCACTGGTCGTCAGGCGCCACAAGCCAGGTGCCTTCCATGAGCAAGTTGTCCACCTGCTGGAGACCTTCGCTGCCCAATCGGTGCTCGCGATCCAGAATGCCAAGCTGTTCAGCGAGATCGAGGAGAAAGGCCGGGAGCTGGAGGCAGCTAGCCGCCACAAGTCCCAGTTCCTCGCGAATATGAGCCACGAGCTCAGGACACCGCTCAATTCGGTCTTGGGCTTCACAGAACTGCTGGTCGACGGCATCTACGGCGAACTCCCGGACAAGGCAAAGACGACCGTCGCGCGCGTGCAGGCGAACGGCCGTCACCTCCTCGGGCTCATCAATGACGTACTCGACCTTTCCAAGATCGAAGCCGGCCAGCTCACGCTGGCGATCGAGGACTACTCCATCGCGCAGATTGTTCGATCGACCGTTACGGCTGTCGAACCGCTGGCACGAGCGAAGGGTCTTGAGCTTTCAACGACTGTTGCCGAGAACCTTCCATTCGGCCGCGGGGACGAGCGCCGTTTGACGCAGGTCCTGCTCAATCTTGTAGGCAATGCCGTCAAGTTCACCGAAACGGGTGCGGTCGACATTCTTGCCGATGCGGTCGACGGGCACTTCGAGATCACCGTCCGAGACACCGGTCCCGGCATCGCGTCCAAGGACCAGGCTCTCATCTTCGAAGAATTCCAGCAGGTCGACAACAGCAGCACCAGGCAGAAGGGTGGCACAGGTCTTGGCCTGGCGATCTCGAAGCGCATCGTCGAAATGCATGGCGGAACCATAGACGTCGAGTCCGTGATCGGGTCAGGGTCGACATTCCGTCTCAAGGTACCAATCTGGGTGAATGAGGACGTGAGGGCCGCATGAGCAAACGAATCCTTATGGTGGAAGACACCGAGGACAACCGCCAGATCATCCGCGATCTCATTGCCACCACCGAATACGAACTGATCGAGGCGGCGGACGGCGCCGCCGGCATCGCTGCAGCGGGAGCGCACAGGCCAGACCTGATCCTTATGGACATTCAGCTCCCGGTGATCGACGGGTATGAAGCGACCCGCCGCATCAAGGCCGACCCGGCGCTGCGGCACATTCCGATTATCGCGGTCACCTCCTACGCGCTGTCGGGCGACGAGGCGAAAGCCCTTGCTGCTGGGTGCGATGGTTACATTGCCAAGCCATTCAGTCCGCGCCAGCTGCTTTCCGAGATTCGCGGGTTCCTTTCTTGAGGGAGGCAGCGCCTTGCACGATCCGCCTCGCATTCTCGCAGTCGACGATACTCCGGAGAACCTCGAGATCCTGCGCATGCGCCTCGAGGCGAATGGCTACGAAGTGGCGACCGCCGCCGATGGTGAAGAGGGGTTTGCAAAAGCTCGCGAACTCACGCCGGATCTGATCCTGCTCGACATCATGATGCCGAAGCTGGACGGTATCAGCGTGGTTCGCCTGCTCAAGCAGGACATCTCCCTGCAGGCGATTCCGGTCATCCTCGTCACCGCGAAGGCCGATACGCGTGATGTTGTCGAGGGGCTGGACGCCGGGGGTGACGACTACCTGACAAAGCCCTTCGAGCACAGGGCGCTGTTGGCGCGGGTGCGCTCGATGCTGCGCCAGAAGGCGCTTCACGACACCGTCGCAAGCCAGGCCCAACAGCTTCAGGATCAGGCCGCGCAGCTTTCCGATTGGAACCGCTCGCTCGAGCAGACCGTGGCGGAGCAGGTGACCGAGATCGAGCGAATGGGCCGGCTCCGACGGTTTCTGCCCGCGCAGGTCGCCGACCTCATCGTTGCGGCGGGAAATGGCGATGCGCTTCTGCAAAGTCACCGTCGCGAGGTGACCGTTGTCTTTTGCGATTTGCGCGGCTTTACGGCCTTCGCAGAGACCGCCGAACCCGAAGAAGTCATGACAGTTCTTGCCGAGTATCATTCCTGTCTTGGTGAACAAATTGTCCGCCACGAGGGGACTCTCGAGCGGTTCGTGGGCGACGGTATCGTCGTGGTTTTCAACGATCCACTGCCGTGCGCCGACCATACCGAGAGGGCCGTGTCTATGGCCGCGGCGATGCGCGATGCGATTGACGGGCATTCAGAGCAATGGCGCAAGCGGGATTACTTGCTCGGCTTCGGAATCGGCATCGCTCGGGGCCATGCAACCATCGGGCGGATCGGTTTCGATCAGCGCGCCGACTATGCGGTAATCGGCACTGTGTCGAACCATGCGGCTCGATTGTGCGAAGAGGCGAAGGCTCGACAGATTCTCGTCAGCCAACGGGTGTTCGGCGCTGTCGAGTCGCTGGTCGAATCCGTTCTTGTTGGCGAACTTACGCTGAAGGGCTTTCGCCGCCCGATGCCTGCCTATGAAATCGTGCGGTGGATCGGTCGGCCAAGCTAGCGCTAGACGCATTCCGGCTTCTTTCGGACGATGCGGCGCGTCGAACCGCCGGCACAAAGCAGCCCCAGCCATCGACCGATCTCCAGTTCGCCGCAACGGGGGAAAGCGGTCGCTCCGCGAGTAACAACCCAATGGCAGCCTACGCAAATAAAGCCTGTTCACTCGGATGTCTGCTTTTGGGATGCGGCTATGGCGTGCTCGATGACCGACATTAGGCGCAAAGCAGCCATGCCGCCGTCGCGTGTGAGACTCTGCTTCGGGCCACAAGCAGAACAGCAGCCCCTACGGCTCGTCCCTCTCATCGCGCAAATTAGACACAACGCGGCGGTTCTGCGACCTGCAGGCGGTGTCGGGGCACTCGCGGACGAGCCTGTCCTTGCCGTAGCCCTTGGCCCACATGCGGTTGCGGTCTATGCCGCCGGCGGCGAGGTAGTCCATCACCGCATCGGCGCGCTGCTGCGACAGCGCCATTTCACTTGCGCCGGGATCGTCTGCGAAACCCTGCAGCTTGAGCAGCCAGCGCGGATGCTTTGCTAGCCAGGCGATCTGGGTGTCGAGGGTGGCCTTGGCGACAGAATCGAGCGCGGCCGAACCTTGCGTGAAATAGGTGCGGCGGCCGACATTGAGGATAAAATCCTCCTCGCTGCCCGGCTGCACATTCTGGAAACCGGCAACCTCGGTGTTGGTGACGTCGGGCGTGGAAGGGGCCAGCGTGTTGCTGGTCGAGCAGGATGCGGTCAGCAGCAGCAGGCCGGCGGCGAGCAGCCGGCGCGTGTTTTCAATGATGCGGTTCATGAGGCGCCAATCATTCGACAGTGGTGGAAGCGGGCGCCTGGTCGGCGATGTGCGGCAGGACCTGCACCCCGGTGCCGATCGGGCAGCGCTGGTAGAGGTCGATGATGTCTTCCGGAAACATGCGGATGCAGCCGCTGGAAGCGTCGGTGCCGATGCTCCATGGCTCCAGCGTGCCATGCAGGCGATAGCCGGTGTCGGCGCCGTCGCGGTGCAGATAGAGCGCGCGCGGCCCGAGCGGATTGTTGGACGCGCCGCCTGCGATCATGGGGGGTAGCTCCGGCCTGCGCTTGCGCATTTCGGGGGGCGGGACCCATTGCGGCCACAGCGCGCGGCGGTCGATCGTCGCGCGGCCGTACCATTTGAAGCCGTCCTTGCCGACGCCGACGCCGTAGCGGATGGCGGTCTTGTTTTCCATGATGACGTAGAGGAAGTGGTGGCGGGTATCGACCACGACGGTGCCGACAGGCTCGCTGCTGAAATACTTGACGATCTGGCGATGCCATCTCTTGTCGATCTTGGCGAAGTTGGTCTTGCGATAGACAAAATTGTTGTCGCTGGCGGTACCGGCGAAAAAGGATTTTGCCGCCGCGGCTTGAGCAATATTGCTGGTTGCACCCACCGCGACCAGCGCCAGGCCGCCGAGCACGACACCCCTGCGTGATAAAACCATCGGCAATATTCCCCCTCATGCCAAAAGCCTGGCGGACCATAGTTGAGAATTACTTCGCCTCAAAGTGGAAAATGCTGCGTTGCTTCAGTCCGCCGTGTCCGGACATTCGGCAATTTGGCGGCGTGTGACCGAATTGTGACAATCTTGCCGAGGACGAACGTCTAGCCTAAACCCCCATCCAGGATCTTAACCAAATTGGCGCGACGGTTTCGGACCGGGCGTAGTTGCGACATTTGTCCTATCCGGACGTGTGAGCGATGCTGTGGGCATGATGCATGCTTTTTTTCGTTCGGTTGCTGCGATGATCGTGATGTCCGGCGTGGCAGGTTGCACCAGCATTTCCTACTACGCACAATCCCTGAAGGGTCACCTGGAGATCATGGCGGCGCGGCAGGATGTAGGAAAGCTGATCGACAATCCTTCGACCCCTGGGACATTGCGCGCTCGAATGGCATCGGCGAGCGCCATCCGACAGTTTGCGATAGATGAACTAGCGCTGCCGGACAACAATAGCTACCGCAGCTATGTTGACGTTGGTCGGGACGCGATGACATGGGCCATCTTCGCAGCCCCGGAATTCTCGCTGACGCCACGAACATGGTGCTTTCCAGTGTTTGGATGCGTTCCGTACCGAGGATACTTCTCCAAAAGGTCTGCGATTGAAACCGCTGTCGAACTTCAGAGACAGGGCCTGGACGTCTATGTGACGGGCATCACTGCATATTCCACACTCGGCTGGTCAAGTGACCCGCTGCTAAGCACCATGCTCAGCCAAGATGAAGCGGGTCTTGCAGGGCTGGTGTTCCATGAGCTGGCCCACCAGCGCGTCTACGTACAGGACGATTCCGGGTTCAACGAGGCGTTCGCTACCGCTGTCGAAACAACCGGTGTAAGAAAATGGCTGCGCGCGAATGGGGATACTGCCGGTTTGCGCCGTTACGAAGCCGACCGGAGGCGCAGAGCTCAATTTCTTGCGCTGGTGTCGCAGACCCGAGACGAGCTAAAGCACGTCTATGACGACAGCGCTACCTCTGAGCAAAAGCGGGCCGCAAAGATAGCCGCGATCGAACGGCTGCGGATGCGCTACCGAGAGATGCGCGACAGTCGCTGGCATGGATACCGGAGGTACGATGTCTGGTTCGATTCTCCGATCAACAACGCGAAGCTCGCCGCGACTTCCGTCTACGGCGATCGGGTGGCGACGTTTCTCCGCTTGTTCGATTTGTGTTCGGGCGACTATCCACGATTTTTCGCGTCGGTTCGATGGATAGGAGCGTTAGACAAATCTGACCGCGCCGAAGCGCTCAAGGCGGCAGATTCATGCGATGGATCCGGTCAAATCCGCAAGCCAGAAGCGGCGAATCGGTCGCTGATGTACTCGGCAGCCGGAGCAGGTGATTGAATTGACCATTTGTCGGCCGATTTCCTAAGTGCTTTGACGTCGGCGGGGCCGGAAGCCGCATGCCGGCCTACAGAAGCCAAAAGCGGACTTGCCTGAACTCCCCGCGGGATCTTGGACCACAATGATTGCCGGCGGGCCGTGGCGCCTTAGCGTGCGCCCCTACGAGGCCGAAAACCTCACGCTCACGCCGCGCTGCCGAAAATAAGCCTGCATTAGCTTGCGGCCCGAACGGTTGTTCTGCGCCAGCCTGGTCGGATCGAACACCGCTTGTTCTATCCCCTCTCGCGCCAGCGCTGCTTTGAGCGCCGCGATATGTGCGTCGATGTCGGCATTGTTCACCCGGAGCGATGCATAGATGCTGTCGGTCGCCTCGGCCACGGTCGGCTCGCTCACGGGTGTACTCCTTTGGCTATTCGGGCGGCGGCTTAGCACAGATCAGCGGCTTCGCCGATACGGATAAGACGGCTAGATGGGCGGCAACAGTGTTCCTTGGGGTCGGCTGTGAATCATGGGTTCCGCCTGAGTCGGAGATCGCAAGCCATGTCGACACGAACGAGTCAGGAGGATTGGACGCACACGTTCGAGTATCCGAGCTTGCCTGCCGCGACGCGGGCGGGGGATGGCTCCGCCCGGGCGTAGCCTGAGGAAGTTCACCTCAAATTGCTCTTCGGAAACAGCACGCGATCGGGTTTTGCATTCATTCGCGCCAGCATTGCCTGGGCGACAAAGTCGGCCTGGCGCTAGACTGCGGCCCGGGCTGGATGCTGCCCGATGCGATCAAGTTCGCTCGCGCGGTCGAGAAGTACAATTTGATGTGGCTCGAGGACATGCTGACCGGCGACTATGTGCCGTGGGTCAATCCGCAGGCCTATCGGGAGCTGACCACCGCCACCCCTCGACGCCAATCCATACCGGCGAGCAGATCTACCTGCGGCACAATTTCAAGGAGCTGATCGAAACGCAGGCGGTGCGCGTCATCGGCCCCGATCCGGCCGATATTGGCGGCATTGCCGAGCTCAAATGGGTCGCCGAGCACGCCTGTATGCACTCGATCCTGATGGCACCGCACGGCACCGCGAACGGCCTTCTAGGCCTCGGCGCGCTGATCAATGTCTGCGCCACGCTGCCCGCCAACTACATTGCGTTCGAATACCCGAGCGCCTCCGACCCCTGGTGGGAGGACCTCGTAATCGGCCTGCCGTCGCAGATCGTGAAGGACAGCATGGTGGACCTGCTGCAAGCGCCGGGGCTGGGCCTCGACATCGACGCCGAAGCAGCCAGGAAGTATCTCCGGGAAGAGGATGCAGGCTTCTTCGACTGAACCATGCTTGCGCCACCGTGCACCGCGCGAACCGCTTCACGCAACCTGTCATCCGGAATGACCGTTTCGGGGCCGGAAGCAGACGGTCCGGTTCTCGAACGACCTAGTCAGAAAACTGCCCTTCCGCTGACGACCCGCGACGAGACCTGGCATAAGCAACGCCTGCCCATGGTCGAGGATCGCATTTGTGGCCGGCTGGGCGAACTTTCCGATCGCCTGGGCAATGCCGACTGGCTCGATGGTGCGTTCAGCGCCGGTGACCTTCTGATGGTGGCGGTGCTGCGCAGGTTGAACGGATCGGCTATACTGGACGAACATCCGAACCTCTCCGCTTATATAGCCCGCGGCGAAGTGCGGCCAGCCCTCAAGCGTGCTTTCGATGCTTAATTGGCGGTTTTCACGCCGCATCGACCGGCTGATGACATTCTGGTTACTTGACCCTCTAGCTTTGGTTGCGGTCTACTTTCTCTTCATTGGCCAGATACTGGTGGACGAAGGCGATGGCCATGCTGCCCTCGCCGACCGCCGAGGCAACGCGTTTGACCGGGCTCAGGCGTACGTCGCCGCAGGCGAAGATGCCGGGCGCGCTGGTCTCGAGCAGGTAGGGGTCGCGGCCATGCGACCAGAGCCCGGCCTTCTTCACGTCGTCGCCGGTCAGCACATAACCGCGTGCATCGCGCGCTACGTCGGCCGGCAGCCACTCGGTCTCGGCATTGGCGCCGATGAACACGAACAGCCCGCCGCATTCGTGCCGGCTCACCTCGTTGCCGGTCTTGTCGAGAATGTCGATCGCCGTCAGGTGCGTCTCGCCGTGCACGGCCTGGACTTCGGAGCGAAGCTGGACCTTTACGTTGGATTTCGCCCTGAGCTGCTCGATCAGATAGTGGGACATGCTGTCGCCAAGCGAGGGGCCGCGCACCAGCAGCGTCACGCTGCGCGCATGGCCGGAAAAATGCATCGCCGCCTGGCCGGCCGAATTGCCGGCGCCGATCAGGTAGACATCCTGCCCATGCGTGCTGCTCGCCTCGCTGCGCGCGGCGCCATAATAAACGCCTTTGCCGATCAACCGGTCGAACCCGTCGATGGCAAGACGGCGCCAGGCGACGCCGGTTGCCAGGATGAGGCTGCGGGCGCGCACGACATCGGTGCCGTCGAGCACCACCTCGTGCGTCGTCGGGTCAATGCCGGCGACCGAACGGGTGACCAGGATTTCGGCGCCGAGCCGCTTTGCCTGCTGCAGCGCGCGGCTGGCAAGCTCGTCGCCGGAAATGCCGCTTGGAAAGCCGAGATAGTTCTCGATGCGCGAGGATGTTCCCGCCTGCCCGCCAGGCGCCTCGCGTTCGACGACGATGGTGCGCAGCCCCTCGGAGGCGCCATAGACCGCAGCCGCAAGACCGGCCGGTCCGCCGCCGATGATCGCGACGTCGTACTCGGCGCCGCGCGGGCGCGTCTGCAGCCCGAGGCGAATGGCAAGATCGCGCACGGCGGGTGCTTCGATAATCTCCCCGTCCGCCAGCCGGGCAACGGGACCATCGAGAGCCGGCCTGCCGAGGGCAGACCAGAAAGCCTCGG
Organism: Mesorhizobium sp. M0701; assembly: GCF_040320365.1. Lineage (NCBI taxonomy): Bacteria > Pseudomonadati > Pseudomonadota > Alphaproteobacteria > Hyphomicrobiales > Phyllobacteriaceae > Mesorhizobium > Mesorhizobium sp. M0701. The sequence goes on along the minus strand of NZ_JAMYPO010000076.1, from coordinate 2,289 downwards.
CATCCGACGTGTCGGGCAACAGCCAGGTGAACGAAATCTGGTTGCGGGCCAGAAACCGGCGCAGTTCGCCGCACGCCGTGTCCCAGCGATGGCCGACCAATGTGACGCGCGGCCTCTGCGGCTCGGCAGTGACGCTTTGCAGCCCGCCCATCCGCTCGCGGGCAAGCGCGCTGACCTTTTGGGCCACGTCCTTTGAAACCGCGGCGATGGAATAATACTGCTGAACCTCGATGCGCATGACGCGGGAAGATTCGGCGGCGCGATAGCCACCGGGAAAACCCGAGCCAAGCGCAATCGGCACCTCGCCGAAGATCGTTCCCGGCAGACGCCAACCCAGCGTTCGCTCGATGCCGTCGAAGGTCTTTAGGACTTCGATCTTGCCGGCGAGAACCGCAAACAGCGCGGCCTCTCCACCCTCGTGAATCGCGAACTCTCCGGGGCTGAGGTGAAGATCGGCCGCTGTCCGCGCCAGCCGCTCCAGCTCTGCCGCCGGCAAACCCGAAAACAACGGGATCGCTCCCACTTCATCACTTGTCAGCATGGCCCCTCGCGGGAGCCAGTTAGCGTTGTTTTTTTGTGGTGATCAATAAAAAAGCGAGGCGGAGCCGCGTTTTGGCAGAGAGCGCAACCTCCCCGGTGTTGTACCGTTGTTGTGGGGGAGATCGGCAGCCTCGACGCCATGCCACGCATGCTCGTAGCTCGCTCAAGCCGGACGGCACGTGGATGATCGTCGAGCCGTTCGCACACGATCATCTGGCTGTTAACCCCGTCGGGCACGCCTATTATGCCGCCTCCGCCTTTGTGTGCACGCCCGCGTCGCTGGCGCAGGATGTCGGGCTCCGGGGCTGGCGCCCAGGCCGGAGAGGCAAGGCTGAGGGAGGTCGTCACCAGCGGTGGCTTCACCGCTTCCGCCGCACCGCGGAGACGCCGTCCAACATGATGCTGGAGCCCCCCGTAGTAGGATGGCTGCCGCAGGAAGATTGCTGCTCAAAAAGGTTGCTGCTCCAATCGATCGGAGGAAGCTATGACCGCCTACAATGTAGTCCGCTTTCGCACAAAGCCAAGCATAGAAAAGGCCTTCGTCGAAGCGCACAAGACTATCGCGCTCAACGCGACAGGCTTTCGCAAGGGCGCCCTGATCAAGACTGGCGAGCCCACATTCTGCTTTGTCGGCGAGTGGCAGGACATGGACAGCCTCGCCGCCGCGCGGCCGTCGATGATCGGCATTCTCGACACGTTCCGCGATATGCTCGAAGACCTCGGCGGCGACCTCGGCCTTACCGACCCGGTCTCGGGGACAGTCGTTGCTGAGGTAAGCTGAGGCAGGCTCGAGTTAGCGAAGGCCGGCCGAACTCCCAGGCGATCAACCAAAAAGGCAGAGCAGGTTTTTGCGGATGTAGCCAAGCGACAGAGGTTCGGGCCGGAATTGGTCGGGCGTCTGACGGGCGGCAGCGGCTGAGCCGGAGGCTTGGGTGGCCTCACCCCGCTGCGTGAGGATTCACCGCGCGCTACGGTTTTTCTCTGCTTCGGATGATCCAAGCGGACAACGGTCCGACGAAGACACTGTCGGCGAGTGCTCGTTCCTCCGCACTCAAAGAACCAGGCATCGTGCACGCAGTGCTGGGTTCGCTCAGCAGCGTCGAGGTAGCGATTGCAAGGAGACTTGCTCTCATTTTGCACACCCGCTCAGACCCCACACGCATTGCGCCGATGGGTAGCTCAACCTGATAGGATGACCATGCGCGATTGCGATTGAGGATCAGGTAATGGCCGGAAGCGGTCCGATCGATTGCGGTAAGCGCGCGAGAATGCAGACATCCAATCCGGGGTTCGAAGTCTCGAACTGACCCAACCCAGACGTTCCCGACCGCTGGAATACTGTCTTGAAACCGTGGAAAGAAGCCGGAGGCTTTCACTTGGGCTTGGTCCAGGCACTGCTCTCCGATCACTCCGCCAACGTTCCCTCGGGATAAGAAGCTGGCGTTGGGTGGTCCCACAGGGCTCTGTCGCCAAGTTGTACGTCACGTGCGCACTTCACAAGCCACCCCGGCCATAGCGCCAATGCCAAGCATGCACTAACATTCCAGCTTGCCCCTTTGGGGCTGGCCAGTGATCTGTTCAAAGGGAAGTACCCATGACCAATCATTGCTGTGGACCGGGCTATGCTTCTCCAGCCGAGGCGATGACGGCACCTCGCGAAAAGCTGCTCTATACGATTGCCATCTACACCGGCACGGGCATTCAGAAGCCGGACTATCTGTGCACCATTGATGTCGACCCGGAGAGTTC
>NZ_JAMYPO010000075.1:0-17786 GCF_040320365.1 Mesorhizobium sp. M0701 | reverse complement strand
TCACCACGGCCAGGGGCGCCACGGTTCTGCTCGACGACCAGTATGCCCGCGATCTCGTCGGCCGCATCACCGGCACGACGGGGCTCACCGCTTCCGACAGCTGGACCTATGGCTACGACAAGGCCGACCGGCTGACTTCGAGCGACAATCTCGGCAACAACACGCTCGACGAGACGTTCGTCTATGCCGCCAACGACAATCTGACCTCGCGCACCCGTGTTGCCGGCACGTACGTCTATCCCGCGGCGAGTGCTGCTCGTCCGCATGCGCCAACAGCGGTCGGCGCCAAGACGCTCATCTATGACGCCAATGGCAACATGACCGCCGACGGCACCAGGACGCTCGCCTGGGACGAGGCCAACCGGCTGAAGACCGTCACCCAGGCCGCCAACACCGTTTCTCTCTCCTACGGCCCGGACGGCGCGCGAGCCAAAAAAAGCTCATCCTTTGCCACCACGCTCTATCCCGACGCCTCCGTCGAGATCGATCCGGCGACACCTGGAGCAGAAATCTACACCCGCTACCCCCATCCCGACGTCAAGGTGACCGGCGCGACAAAAGCCCTCCTGCACCGCGATCACCTGGCCTCCGTCCGCATGGTCACCGATGCCTCGGGCGCCATCGTCGAGGCCACCAACTACGCCACCTATGGAGAGCGCCTCAACACCGGCTTCCAGACACAAAAGTCCTACATCGGCGAGCGCTTCGATCCCGAGACCGGGCTGCTGTATCTCAATGCCAGGTACATGGATCCCGTGTTGGGGAGATTCATTCCCAAAGACCTGGAGGGAGGGGCCAGATGCCAAGAACAAAACCTCGCCGTGACCAGGAGAGCGCAATGATCTTGGCAATCAAGCTCGCTTCGATCCTGCTTTTTGTGCTGGCCACAGGCAGCCTGTCCAAGGCGGAGAACGCCGACGGAGTGAACCCGGCTGCCTTCGTCCGGACCTTGGTCAATGCAGCCAACGGGCAGGCGGATTTTGCTCGCGTAAAGCTCGCGGTCGACAGGTTCGTTGATCCGTCGATCAACGAAGAGGCCGCTCTCGGCGAGATCGACGCAATGGTCGTCACTGTCAACAAGATGCTGGGCAGTCTGCCTCCTGAAGCGGCTTCTACCAGCATGGAGAAGATGAAAGCGCTCCGCACCTTTCTCTACGAGGGTGGCTGGTGGAACAATGGCAGGCCGTTTGAATATGATCTCTCTGATCCGTACGGCCAAACTCCCGGTTCGCAGTCGCTGCCAAACTACCTCGCGACCAGGAAGGGCAATTGCGTCTCGATGCCGACCTTGTTTCTCATTCTGGGCAAGCGGCTCGGGCTCAATGTGACGCTGTCGACAGCGCCGCTGCACGTCTTCGTCAAATACATCGACGACGCGACAGGCAAGACCTGGAACCTCGAGACCACCAGCGGCGCTGGTTTTACGCGAGACGCGTGGTATCGGCAAAAGGTGCTGATGACCGACGAGGCCATTGCCAATGGCGTCTACCTCAAGACACTTTCGCAGCGCGAGGCAGTGTCAGTCCTATCAACGCCGGTCCTCGACAACCTTATCGCCATCGGGCGCTACGACGAGGCCGTCGCAGTCGCTGACGTGCTGATCGAAGCCTATCCAGCCAATGCCTATACGCTGGTGAAGAAGGGCACGGCCTACTACCGGCTGCTCGAGACCAACATCATCCAGAAATATACGAAGCAGAGCGACATTCCGGCCGACCGGATCGCCTACGCAAACGAACTCTATCGGGCCAATCGAGAAGCCTTCGCCAGAGCCGAAGCGCTCGGCTGGCGCGAGCCGAAGCTGAATTGACCTTAAGATACGAATTTACGGGCAAGGGGGATTTTGGATGACCAGATCGAACAGCAGCAGCATAATTCAACGGGTGCTAGCGGTTATGCTGGCTTTCGTAATGGTCGTTCCAGGGACTTACGCTTCCCAGGCGTCAGCAGCGTCCGGATTCCAGATTCAACTCCACAGGACGAGCGCCAATGCCCAGCCTGCCCGCTTCATCTCGCCCGACGACTGGAACCCGACGCTGCCTGGTGTCGGAACCAATCGATATGCCTACGCTCAAAACGATCCGATTAACAAATCCGATCAGAATGGGCACAACGGTTTGGCAGTCCAAGCGGGCATCTGGGGAGGGAGAGCCCTGTTGGCGATGGCCTGCGCAGCAGGCGGCTGCGAAGTTGCTGCAGGGATAGCGCTAGCGGCAGCCGTTGTCGCAGTTGGTGTGCTGGCAGTTAATGCTATTTCGTCTGAGGAAGAGCCGAAGGATAAAGATGTCGACGCCCCGGCACCAGGAATTGCCACCGGAAACCCAGATGTTGATTCAGTCTTTGGAGGAGCAAAAGCAGCTGATGATGGGGAAAAGGGATATGTAGTTACGGGAGACCCCAGCACGTTTGCGGATAAGTTAAAAAACATTCCCGGCGCGATCCAAAATCCGACCAACGTCGGAGGTACGACAACAACACTGCCCGATGGCACAAAGGTCGACACTTACCCGGAGCGGAGAACCACCGGAAAACCTGGATTTGCAATCACGAAGCCAGGTCAAAAAAAGGCTGAGATCAAAGGGTCATTCGTGGATGGGACAAAAGAGAAGACCGAAAAAGACACTAAATCCGATACTGACGGCGGTAACTCGGATAAGACGTCATCGGACGATACGGCTAGATAGGTGAATTAAGATGGGCTTTTTTCAAAAGAAAATGGAAGCATTCTTATTGGATTCGGCTAGGGCGCACTTTGATAAAAATGGAATTAAGTTGATTCAGTTCGATGAAGCTAACGATATTCGTGTAGATGAGTTGTTTTCGAGCTATCCATTGGGAGAAGGTTATCTATGCCTACCCAAAGCAGATTGGGTGAATACACCAATTCCATACGATCCTCTTTTCCACGACGAGAATTTTATGAACGGAGATTCTCTCGAATCTATCGTTGAAAGGCATGTATTGTCGACTTTTTCGAACAGAAAGTTTATCATGTCTGGCAGGCCGGATGTATTCCTCGCAATTGAATTTGGTGAATTTAAGTACGATATTCTTCGGGAAATTCAGTCTGGGCACATGACAACTCCACTCGTTCTATTCGATGACAAAAAGAATAAAGGGATTTTTTTTGAATACGACCTTGAGATAAATACCTATTCAAGAGAGTCAAGTCTGAAAAAAGAAATACTCGGCGGAATTCCTGACGATATTTGGATAAGGTACTTTAACGATAATTTTTTATCTGGCATATCCTATAACAAGCATCATCTAGACGTAATAAATAATTACTATAGGCCCGTAATCCCCGGACTGAAGAAATTTCAGTAAAATCTTAGAGTTTGGCCCTTGTCCGGGCGAGGGTGCTGACTAACGACATCCTAAACCTTGTTCCGAGCAAAGCCGCGATCTTCCGGGAGTGACTGGATCGTTAGTATTCTGACGAGGGTATCTGCAGAAACGTCCGACTCTCAAACCATTCCTCCAGGCTGGCACCTGACGCACCGGTAGGACATGCCGCGCGTCTCGCAGCGACTAAAACCAACCATTGGTCGCGCGTAAAACTCATCGTCACCAACCCTGTGGATAGATCCGGAATAACGCGGGCAATTCCAGCGCCCATCCCCAAGAAGCTCTAGACTAAGAACCTAGGGGAATCGGGCGGATGTCGATCAATCTGAGTAATTGCGTCGTGTTGTGCATGCTGCTCGCATGCGCAGGTTGCACGTCTCCGTCGGGCAAGGATTTTTTCACCGAAACCGTTGATAGTCTGCATGCAAAGAACTCGCCGCTGCGGGCGGGATATAACGCTTCCCATCCATTAACTGCGGCAGGTGAAGCCCAGCGCTTCTCCGGTGCGCAGTACCAGGGCTCCGGTAATTTCGTCTCCTCTGGCGCGCCAATCGCCCAAGTAACGGGCGATGGTTCTGGTCAATTCGAGCTCAATCTGGTCAACGCACCTGTCGCGCAAGCAGCGAAAGCCGTGCTCGGCGATGCTCTCCACCTCAACTACATCGTCGACCCGCGCGTGCAGGGGACGGTGACGCTGCAGACTTCGCAACCCGTATCGGAGGATGCGCTGGTCGATATCCTGGAATCCGCGCTTGCCGTGAACAATGCCGGTATCACCAAGCGTGCGGGCACGTACCAGATCGTGCCGCTTTCCGACATCATGTCCAGCACGCCCTCGGTCAGCGTACCTTCGGTCTCACCCTCCGGCCCCGGCATCAAGGTGCAGGTGCTGCAGCTGCAATACATCGCAGCTGACGAAATGAAGACCATCCTCGAGCCGATCACACGACAAGGCTCGGTTCTCAGGGTGGATTCCACCCGCAATCTGATCACGGTCGCCGGCAACAACAGCGATCTCGATGCCATTCGCGAAGCGGTTTCGGTGTTCGACGTCGACTGGATGCGCGGCATGTCGGTCGCCCTTCATCCCCTGAAAACCTCAAAGCCTGAAGCCGTTGCCTCAGAGCTCGATTCGATCTTCGGCACCAAGAACGGCCCTGGCGCCAAGATCATCCAGTTTATTCCCAACGATAGGCTGAATTCGGTGCTGGTGATCACCTCGCGCCCGGCCTATCTCAGCCGCGCCGCGGTGTGGATCGGCAAGCTCGACAAGCTGGCCGAGACCAACGAGGACCAGCTCTTCGTCTATGAGATTCAGAACCGACCGGCCAAGGAACTGGCTGCGGTGCTGAGCTCCGTGCTCGGCACTTCGGTCAAGACCGAGGGCGAGATGGCCGGCGCGAACGTGTCGCCCGACATGACGCCGATCGCCTTGCAATCCGATGGCGTGACGCCTGTGCCATTGACCGGCCCATCCCCGTCGCTGGCCTTGGCGCCAGACGAACAGTCACCCACCCACGCCAAGGTCGTGGCTGATGTCGAGAACAATGCGCTGCTGATACAGACCACGGCACGGGACTATGATCGCATCCAGCACATATTGGCGAAGCTCGACATCTTGCCGACGCAAGTCATGCTGGAGGCGGTGATCGCCGAAGTGACGCTGAACGACGAACTGAAGTTCGGGCTTCGCTGGTTCTTCGAAAACAATGGTATGAAGATCTCCCTGTCCGACGTGGCCAGCGGTTTCACCGGCGCAACCTTTCCCGGTTTTGGCTGGACCTACGCGACTGACAACATCCAGGTCACGCTGAACGCACTCGCCAGCATCACCGACGTCAATGTGATATCGGCGCCGACCATCATGGCGCTCAACAACCAGAAGGCAATCCTGCAGGTTGGCGACCAGGTGCCGATCATCACGCAGCAGGCCGTGGGGACATCGACCGCCGACGCACCGATCGTCAATTCGGTCGAGATGAAGGACACTGGTGTCATACTCACGGTCACGCCGCGCATCAACAATGCCGGCCGTGTCATGCTCGATATCAGCCAAGAAGTCAGCAACGTCACCAAGACGACCAGCTCCGGCATCGATTCGCCAACCATTCAGCAGCGGAAGATCCAGACGCGCGTGCTGGTCAATGACGGCGAGAGCCTGGCGCTCGGCGGCCTTATCCAGGAACGCAACAATGTCGATCGCGGCCAGGTGCCGATCCTCGGCGACATCCCGATCATCGGCAACGCCTTCAAGCACAAGAGCGACAGCGTCGGGCGGACCGAGCTGATCATTTTCATTCGTCCGCGCGTTATCCGCGACATCAGCGAGGCGCGGCAGGTCACCGATGAATTCCGCGGCAAGATCAGCCTGCAGACGCCGATCCAGCAGCGCCGCGGCGGAACCCCTCTGCAACAGAATCTCAAACGACTGAAATACTGATGAGCGCCCACTTGTCTCTCGTGCTGACTGCGACGATCGCTCTGACAGCAATCCTTGTCACCATTTCAGTCGCGGATTTTCGAAGGCTGATAATTCCCGATGAACTCAATCTGGCGTTGGCTGGCACGGGCCTTGGCTTCCAAGCTGCGACACAACTAGATCAGGTCCCTAGCCAAATCCTGTTGGCTGTTGGAACCTTGTCCGCTGTCTGGCTCGTCCGTCGCGGTCATTTCGCAATGACCGGCCGCATCGGTCTTGGGCTCGGCGACGTCAAAATGCTTGGCGCCGCCGCATGCTGGATCAACCCGCTGCTGCTGCCGGTCGTGCTGTTCATAGCAAGCGCAAGCGCGCTGTTATTCATCGGTGGTCAGGTGGTCGCGGTGGGTCCAGCGGCCGCGCGGGCGCGCGTCGCCTTCGGTCCGTTCATCGCAACGGGCCTTGGCTGCACCTGGGTGCTGGAACAATTTGCAGATTGGAACATGGGATCACTCCAATGACTTCTCTCCGTTTCATTCGACCAAGCAGAAAATACCGCCGTGAAAGCGAAAATCATGAAAGCGGTTTTACGCTGGTCGAGCTTCTGGTGGTACTTGCCATCATAGCGTTGATCGCCACGCTCGCTGCCCCGCAGGTTCTGCGCTATCTCGGCTCGGCCAGGACCAATGCGGCCAAGGCGCAAATCCGCAACATCGAGAGCGCCCTCGAACTCTACTATGTTGATAACGCAAAATATCCGACTTCGGAGGAAGGCCTGTCCGCGCTGGTCGCGGCACCTGCCGGCGAAGAGCGCTGGAATGGGCCGTACCTCAAGGGGACCACCGGGCTGAAAGATCCCTGGGGAAAGCCTTACTCCTATGAAGTGAAGGCCGATGCGACCGGTGTGATGATCCGCACCTTCGGCCGCGACGGCAAGCCCGACGGCAGCGGCGAAGATCAGGACATTACCAACTGATCAAGCGTTAGGATGGGAGATCGTCAGTTCCTGGGCTGTGCTTGGCGATCTGCCAACTCGAGGCGCGCAAAGCCTGCGGATGAGTAGGCTGCGCCGTCCCGATCGACCGAGATTGTGAACCGCACAGCGGCCGGCAGGCGCCGCTGGGCGCTCCAGCTGTCCGACCACAGAGATGCTCCTGGCGAGCCGTCGAGATACTCGAATTTTATGGCGGTCACACCAGCAATCAGTCGAACTGATTGGTTTTCTGTTGATCTGCTGCTGTCGCTACCGCGCCGTGGTTTTTGGTCGATGGTCAGGATGTCTTCAGCTTCGCTTCCAAGGGAAACGGTGATCTCCCGCAGTGCCGAGGATCTGAAGCCGATCGCCTGAACGCCGTTGAATTCGATTCGGCCCGGCTCACCGCTGAGATAGATCACATGCTCCGGCGACGATTTTGACAACGGCAGCGGCTCTACACGGCTGATTGCGGTTTCGAGAAACCGCGAGGCAGCATCGACCTCCATCTGCATCTCGGTTGCCTTCTCGATGCGCATCATCGTGCGGGCTTGTCCGAGAAAGACAATCATCAGCGAGGAAATCACGCCGACCAGGGCAAGCCCAACGAGCACGTCGATCAGCGCAAAACCCTCGACCGACGCCGATGACGCGCGAGTTCCACCCAGGCGGCACCATTCGAAGCTGGGCTTGAGGACGGGAAACCCTGGGAGCCACTGTCCGCAACTACCCGATGAGCGGCTCATTGAGAGTTCGTATCCTGGACGGGAACAAACGTCAGAAACGGCTCGCCACGCCCGGCACCAGCGGCGCCGGTTCTCTCAATGATAATCGCTGTTAGTTTCGCCTTCGATATCTCAATCGTGCGGGTTTTCAGGCTCCAGCCGGGCTGCGCGGCATCGGAGGCGGTTGAATTCGATCCGCGACCAGCTTGGTGATCGGCCAGCATCTCGCGAACCGCGCGAGCGGCTTCGACCTGTGCCTTGGCAACCGCGATGCTGCGGCTCGCCATCACGATCGACTGGCTTGCTATGCCAAGCACAAGCGCCAGGATCGTCATCGCGACGATCATCTCCAGGATCGAAAAACCGTCTGCATCGGAATCTGGGACTGCCTGCGAGATCATGGCAGTGTCCGCCGCGTCGCAAGCCCGGTCAGCCAGTTCACCTCGATGCGTACCGTCTGGCCTTTGCGTTGCAGATCGATGTCCAGCCCGGAAGCGCTGCCGTCCGGCAGGAATGTCAAGGTCGCCTGCCGTTCCGCGGCGACAGTTTCCAGCCCTGTCGTCACAGTCACTTCCACGTCTTCGGGCAGGACGAGCGTGTCTCGATCATCGAAGCGGATCGCGCCGGCACGAGGATCGATGACTATCTGTTTCGGCCTGGCCGTGGCGATTGCAGACGTGCGTGACAGGCGCAGTCGCGTGGTGATCTCGCTCGTCAAGCTTTCCAGGTTCCTGGTTCGATAATTTCTGGCGATGCCCGGAGCTGCAATGGCCGCGACGACAGCCATGATTGCCAGGACGACTAACATCTCGACCAGAGTGAAACCGGCCGTCGCGTTTTCTCGTTGACAGGAGGGAGGCGCGTCCGTCATTTCAGGGCCAGATCGTTGATGCTGAGGATCGTCGTCATCACCGAAATGACCAGGCTCCCCACCAGAAAACCAAGCGAAATCGTCAAAGCCGGCGTCAGCAGTTTCAGCACGGCGTCGATCCGCCGTGTCAGCGCGGCCTGGAGCATCTTTCCGGCGCGATCCAGCACGACGGGAAGCGCGTTCGCATCTTCGCCCAATGAAATCAGCGACATCGTCGCGTTGTCGAAAATGCCAGACTTGACGATTGCGCTATGAAGGCGGGCGCCATTGGCTACGTCGTCTCCAATCGCGGTAAAACTTGCCCATAGTGAACTTTGCCGGGAGACGTTCGCCGACAGGCCAAGCGCTTCGGTCATTGCCACCCCGTTGCCGAGAAGGAGGGACAAAGTCTCAAGATAGCGCGCTATCACCGTGTCCTTGACCAACTGACCGATTAACGGAATTCTCAGCAGCCAGCGCGAGAACAACGCCTTCGCCCCCGCCGACCTCGACAAAAAGAGATAGAAGAGCAAAGCAGCGGTTGCGGCGAGCGGGAACACGAAGGGGTAGTCGGTGAAAACGGTTCCGAGCGCGGAAAGCAGCTTCATGGTGAACGGTTTTGCCGCCGCCGAGCCTTCGAAGATTGGCTCCAGCGCCGGCACAAGCACCGTCGCCAGAATGACCAGCGCCCCGCTCATGACCACCAGCAGAAAGGCGGGATAGGTCAGCGCTTCCACGATGGCTGCACGACGCTTTGCCTTTGCTTCGAATGTGTCGGCCAGCCTTTGGCAGATGAACGCCATCTTGCCGCTGCGTTCGCCGCTGGCGAGCAAGGCCGCAACGTCGGATGTGATCCCCGGCAGGCTGGCAAAGGCTTCCGCAATCGGGCGACCGCCGGTCGTGAGGTCGAGCACGGACTGCAACTGCTGACGCCGCGTATGATTGCCCTCGCCTGAAATCACCGCGCTCAAGGCGCGATCAACGGTGAAACCGGCGTTCAACAGCACCGAAAGCTCGGAAAAAAGGCGGCTGAGATCGACCCGCCGCGTGAACGTAGAGCCGCGTCCGGGCAGCCGAATAAGTTGCCTTGCTCCGTCGACGGGGGCGAGATGATAGGATCGGCGCCCCTGTTGCGCCAATTTGCGGGCAGCATCCTGCTTGGTCGACGCGTCGAGAACGCCGGTTTCCCTGCTGCCGTCGACAAGATAGGCGCGGTAGGCAAATGCCGGCATCAACCGCCTCCGTTAAGGTCGATGACACGCCGGACTTCTTCCATTGTCGTCACCTGCGATTGCGCAAGCGCCTTTGCATGGAGCGCCATCGGAACGAGATCGTCTTCCGCTGCAACCCTGCCGATCTCCATTTCGCCGGCGCCCTGGTCGATAAGCTCGGCAATGCGCGGCGACACCTGCAGCATCTCGTAAGTGACGGTGCGCCCGCTATAGCCGGACCCATTGCAGCTTCGGCAGGCCGAGCCTGTTTGGTCTGTTCCATGGCAGGTCGGGCAGACGCGGCGCAGCAATCTTTGCGCGATAACCCCTCGGATCGTCGCCCCGAGCAGATAGCCGTCGATGCCCATGTCGCGAAGGCGGGTCAGCGCTCCCGCCGCACTGTTGGTATGAAGTGTAGAAAACACGAGATGGCCGGTCAAAGCCGCCTGGACCGCGACTTGTGCCGTCTCGCGGTCGCGGATTTCGCCAAGCAGGATGATGTCGGGATCCTGTCTAAGGATCGAACGGAGCGCAGCTGCAAAATCGAGGTCGATCGCCGGATTGACCTGCAATTGCGTGATGCCTGCCATGCGGTATTCGACCGGGTCCTCTACCGTGAAGATCTTCACGTCCGGCCGGGAGCGCTCGGCCAGGATCGAATAGAGCGTCGTCGTCTTGCCGCTGCCGGTCGGCCCGGTGATCAGCACGATGCCGTTGGCGGACTGCGACATGCTTCTGATCGTGGCCTGTGCGGCATCGTCGAAGCCGAGTTTGCCCAGCCGCAGCTCGACGCCGGCGCGGTCAAGAATTCTGAGCACAATGGCTTCGCCGTGAATGGATGGAATGACCGAGACACGAAGGTCGATGTCCCGGCCACGCACCGCAATGCGCATCCGTCCATCCTGTGGCATCCGCCGTTCGGCGATATTGAGTCGCGACAGGATTTTTATGCGTGTAGAGATACCTGCGAGCATCGCGGCCGGTGCCGTGTCGACAGTGGATAGCATGCCGTCATGCCTGAAACGGATACGAACATGATCCTCAAGCGGTTCGATATGGATGTCGGTTGCTCTCGCATCGACCGCCTTGTGGATCGTGTCGGCGACCAAGCGGACGATCGGCGCCTCGCGGGCAAAATCCTTCAAACGTTCCAAGTCGTCGGGGCCGAAATCCGAGGAGGCTGCACTGTCTTGATCAGATGACACAGCTTCCTTGGCGGACTGCCCGATCCGTTCGATGCAATCGGTAATCACCCGCCTTGGCAGTACTCTGAGCGCTGGCGTCCGCTCATAGTGAAATGCCAGCGCATCGATCATAGCCGACGAGAACGGATCGGCGACGGCGACAACCAGTTGTTGTGCATCAATCGCTAAGGGAAGGATCGCGTTCTCACGGAGATAGTTCAGTGGAACGCTTGAAAACACTTCGGGATTGAACTGCTCCGGTATGTCGACGGGCGACGGTAGGTTCATGAAGCGGCTGAGATTGTCGGCAAGCTCCTGTTCGCCAATCAGCCCGAGTTCGGTCATCACCGTGTCGAACGGATGCCCCGATGTCTTCGACGCGCCCAAAGCGCGTTGGGTTGCATGCGCGCTCAGCACTTTCTCGGTTTCGAGAAAAGCGAGAAATGCCTCGACGCCGGAGGTCCGGATGGCCGGGTTCATGACGCCTATCCCCTCAGGATCTGCGCTGCCGCAGTTCCGAAAAGCGCGTCGCAATCTCTGGAGGATGTCGTCGCAGCGAGGTCGGTGATCTCCGCGGCGGGAGTTCGTGAAAGACGCCGAAAGCCCGCCGCGCTGGCCGGGAATTTTTCGACGATAAATCCCGCCTGGCCTGCAATTCCCGATCCATCCCGCCTCGCTGTCACTTCGACCGAATAGGCTGGAGCTTCACCAGCCTCTTGCGTTGTCGAGGCGCCACTCCCGGATGCGCCGGCAAGCACGGTTCGAAGGGGGCTCGGAGCATGATCGAGGCCGAGCGTGCCGCGCTTCGAAAAAACCGTGAAGACATCATCGAGATCATGCAGCGGCGTCGAAGCAAGCGCCGAAAACTCCTGCAATTCGGACACCGATTCGAACGGTGCCATCTTGTTTTGAGCCGGGCCGACGGACGTTACAGTCTCGGCCGGTGCAGCGAAAGCATTCGTGTTGCCTCGGAACTGGATGGCCGCCTGGGCAAGTTCTTCGGATGCCGGCCGATCGAAACCGAGCGATGCAAAACCAAGCGACAGCAGACGAGCGTCTGCTGCATTGAGATCGATCAGCCCGCTGTGGTCTTGTATGCGGACATCGAAGATGAATTCTCCCGACCGGCAACTTGCTGGCGTGAAATCCGGCGGCAGCTTTTCCGTCGCTGAACCGTCGGCCAATTCGCTCGAAACCACATTCGCCAGGCCTTCGGCAAGCAGCGACAGACGCTCCTGCTCGATCTCATTGTTGGCCATCATCAGCCTTGTTTTTGCCGTCACGGCAAAAGGAACCACGATGGCGGAGACGATCAGCATGAAGACCAGCACGGCGACTAGCGAAAATCCCGCGTTTCCATTTTCGTCCTCAGAGCGTCCCTCGGTCATTGGCCGACATTCGCCGCGGGCTGGCCATCCTGAGCTGACGGGTAAAGCGAGATGCGTGCGACCTTGCCGTCCCGCTCCAGTACGGCCTGGTCTTTGTCGATCGTCGAAACGGTCCAGCCATCGACGGTCTCGCCATTGCCGTACCACAGGGCGGTATCGGCCCCAGCAACCCGCAGCAGCGCCTTCGCCGATCCGCTGTGAAGGCTGATCCCCAGCAGCGATGGCACAACTGCCGGCGCAACATTCTGCGGCGGCGGCTGCTCGACCGCCACGGAGGCGACTTCCACTGCCTGCGGCGCGACTGGCTCGGGCACGAATTTTCTGCGTGCTGGGCTGAACAGAGGCCGCTCAAAGGTTTCGCTGAAATCACCTGCCTCCGGAATCTGAAGCGATCCTGGCAAATTCCGTGCCAACCCTCCATCGCGCGCCTTAGCGGAAATGATCGGTGCAGTGTCGACTGACGTCTCGTAGAGCAAAACGTTGACGGCTACGAGGCCGGCAATCATCGCCCCCAGGACCGGTGCTGCGAATTTGCCGGTCATGGCTTTGCACCGCCAGAGGGCGACGCCACCTTCGTCTGCAGAGGCCCATAAAACAGAATCTCGGCAAAAAGCTCCGGGTCCGCTGTTCGGCCGGCCGCTGGTCCAACATTCGTCGTTCGCAAGGTGGCCTCGCGAATGAACAGGACCGGAAGCGAGGTTTCGATGGCGAGGATCGCATTGTGGACGCCTTCCAGAGGGCCCGAAAAGCTTGCCCGCAGCCCGATGAAGTTCACTCCCGCTTCAGTGAGCGCCGGTGCATTGCCGGCCGACAGCACGATCACGCCATTCGTCGCCGCAATCGCATTCAACCGGGTCTGAAGCCCGCCGCGAATGACCGCCTCGCTCTCTCCCGTCAGGAATTCAGAATTTGTCGCTGCGGCTGGGTCTGATGCCGCTGCACTGTCAAGGTGTTTTGCGAGTGCGGCCACGGCCTGCAATTGGCCGAGCATCTCTCGTTTTTCCTCGACCCCGGCCTTAGCCGAGGCGACGCTGTCAAAGGCCATGAACACCACCCAGCTGGCGACGCAGGCTGCTGCGGCTGCGATGGTGAGCGCGATCAGGCGGCGCACCAACGGATGTGCGTTGAGGATGGTGGAGAGCATTGTCAGAGCGCTCCAATCTTCGCCGTGATGGTAAAACGCTCGCCGTCCTGGCCCGGAACCTTGACGACCGGCGCCGCGAACTCCGGAGCTGAAATCAGCGCCGATGCGTCCAGCGGCTCAATCAATTCTGGCGCTGAAGTCGAGAAACCGGTGATGGTTAGGTCGCCGCCTTTGGCCGACAGGTCGGTCAACCAGGCCGTGTCGGGAAGCAGATGCGTCAGTTCGGCCCAGACGCGGACCAGCGAGGCAGACGTCTTTTTCTCGTCCCGGATTCTTTCGACCTGTTCGATATTTGCCTGGCGCTTCTGCAGTGAGGATCGCGCTGCCTTGGCCTGCACCTGAGCATCGGCGATCTGCGCGTCCAGCTCCGTGCCGGCCTGCCAATTGCGCCATTGCGCATGGCCTAAGGTGACGAGAGCAGCGCCAAGCAACATTGAACACGCCGCTATCCACGCGGTCCTTGCGCGGCGATCGCGTTTGGTCGGCGGCCAAATGGCAGCCAAGCTTAACTGATCGGCCTGTCGCACCTGGTCTGCATCGGCCACAGACAGTGGGCCAACGGTTCCGCCGCCACGGCGAACAGCTTCCAGAACGGCCGCTAGCGTCTTGGTTTTCACGACGTGGTAGCAACAGTCCTGATCCGCATGTTTGGCAAAGACTATATGCACCTGTGCCGGGTCGATCGGCGTTGTGGCCAGCAGGTCGAGTTCGGCCATGCTTCTCGCTTGCCGAAGCGGCAGTCGTCTCGTCGCCAGTTGCCGTGTCAGAAACAACCCCGATTGGATCTGGATTTCGAACGTCGGCCGTTTGCGCCGAAGCGCAGTTTGGATAAGCGCGGATATCTCGTCCTCCGAGGCACTCGGCGGCAAAGGGATGGATTGAAACTCCGGCACGCCGGCTGCGCACAGTCGGATGCCATCATCCGCCATGTTGATTATCCACTCGCCGGTGCAAGATCGTTTCTGTCCAGGACTAACCCACGTCCAGACCCCTCGTACCTCATCAAGCCACCAGTCGCAGAAGTCGAGGAATTGCTCGTTGAGTGTTGCCAAGACCAGTCGCCTCGCCACCCCAGCTGATGCTAGCTGAGTTTTCAGACTAAGATTACAAGTGCTGGTGTAACGCGGAAATCAGCGACAGCGCGGAAGGTGGGTTGGCCACAGCTTTTATTGGCAGCCATCTTTTTGGGCCGTTCGCTGATTGAGCAGTTGGACACCTCGAACTACCGGCATTTCCAGAGTGGGTGGTGCGACAATGAGGTTGCGAACAGCCTGACGCGCGGCGGGGGCTGGATTTCGGTCGTTGGGGCTGATGCTGGTTGCCGATTTCGGCATCGCGGCGGCGTTTTCCGCCGCTCTCGCCGTCAGGCGAACGCAGTTCGCCCTTGGTGCCAGACGAAGCGGGTGAGATTGTAGGCGAGCCATGCCGATCTTGGTGCAGGCGCGAGCGATGCCGATCGTGCGGACAAACAGGCCCATGCGGGATTTCTGCTGCGCGAAGACGTGCTCGACGAAAGCGCGGATCTTTGAGCGCCGGCCATTGGCCCGTGCCATCGCCTCGCTCATCGGCCGGCCTTTCGGCTTCTTGTGATGAATGTCGGAGACGTAGCCGTTCTTGTCCAGCCACGCCTCATGTTCTTCGAGCGATAGGCGGTGTCGGCCCATACCGTCGAGCCGGTGTTGTTCTTGTCCAGCACGTTGCGAAGCTGCGCCCCGTCCCAAGCCGAGGCGCCGGTGACGTTCCAGCCGCGGATGAAGCCGTGGCGGCGATCGATCGAGGCATGGTTTTTGTAGCCGAAGGCGGGAACGGCGATATCGCGCTGCTTCGTCTTTCCCTCCTCATCGGCCTTGGCCTTCGAGAACTTCACGGTCCAGCGCGCGTCCCGGTCCTTCTGGCGCAGCTTGGCTGGTTTCTTCTGCCACTCGTCCGGCACCTTTCCTGCCTTGATGTCAGCCTTTTCAGCATCGGAATTGCGTTGCTTCGGCGCCGCCACGATCGTGGCATCCACGATCTGGCCACCCATCGCCAGATAACCGGCCTTGGTGAGGTGCTTGTCAAAACGGGCGAACAGGTTGTCCACCGCCCGGGCCTGCGTGAGGTGCTCCCTAAACAACCAGATCGTCTTGGCGTCGGGCACCTTGTCGCCGAGCCCCAACCCGAGGAAACGCATGAAGGAAAGCCGGTCTTGGATCTGAAACTCGGTCTGATCGTCCGAGAGACTGTAGAGCGCCTGCAGAACCAGGACCTTGAACATCATCACCGCATCAAAAGGCGGCCGGCCGCCTTTGGCGCCATCGGAGCGCTTCAGCGCCTTGGCCAGCGGTTTCCGGAAAACCTCCCAAGGCACCACCGCATTCAGCTTCTCCAGTGGATCGCCGGCCGCGCTCAGCCGGACATAACGCTCGTCAATGTCCCAGAATCCAGCCTGGCCTTGCATCCAACGCCTCCGTGCAAATCACTAGGCGAAGTGAATCAAAATGCGGTCTCGATTGCCAGGTTTTTCGAGGTGTCCAGTTGCTTGCGTTTCGTGGGGTGGCACAAACGCGGCGCCGGCAAGGCGATCCATGCCGTTAACCCACGCAACTATAACTGGAAAGGGCAGTGTCACTGCGATTCAAATCTATTTGAGAGGTGCGATATCAAATAAACAATTAAAAAAATGGAGATATAGAAAAGTAAAAAAACGATGCGAGTATCATTGTCATTTCCAACGCCACCTACACTCATGCCTAGCTTAAACTTATAAAACCTTATCAACAGCTCCAAGATAGAGCGTAGAGATAACCCCAGAGCTAAAAATTCCTATTTTTCGTTTAAATCCTATATTTCTCTCTTGTCCATACGTCCTAACAGGAAGCATTGCTAAAGTCCCTAGAGCAGAGGATATACATATCGACCCAGAAACAACCGCTGATAAAGACGTGTGTTCCGGAACGGAAGCGTAGATCGCGAGGGCGATCGCCCAAATTGTTAAATTTAGAACAACTATGCCAATTTCTCGCATATTGACGCTACCGCTCTAGGCTCAATAAAGACCACCCTTACCTTCGGAAATCGCCTGTGACGCTGCGGGCGAAAGCGAGGCACCACCCTTTGCGCCTTCGCTTTTCGAAGGAGGCTCTGCTGTTGAGATAATATTAGGATGCGTGATGGTTATCTCGAGAACACGGTGGTTTTCTTTTTTCTTGTCGAACATCTTTTTTTCACCGGTACTTATAATGCTTTTGGCAATGTCGGTTAGCGTTTTTGCACCGAACCCTCCGAACCAGCCTACCATCGTTGAATATGGTTGGGAGGCTTTAAGGTGTTCGGCTAAAGGCCCGGTTGTGGCCCCTGCGCCAGCGCCAAGCAGCAATCCAGCCCCAACATGGGATGGATGAACCGTCCCGTCGTCAATTAGGTCTTTAGCCGTTGCACCTGCGGCACCGCCAGACGCGCCGGCGACTACTCCTTTCACCAAACCTAGTTTCGTCGTGCCAGAGACAAAAGATCCGGCCCACGCACCCGCTGCAGGGCCAACAGTCGCTGACACTGCCCCAGAACCCCACCGACAACAGCTGCCTTGCCGACAGATCCCCAGTCATTCACAGTGCCGAAGTTTGCATATTGCATTCCCGCCTCGAACCCGGCGCCCACAACTGCGCCTATTAAGCCGCCCGCAACGGTGTTCCATATATGCCCGTTCGGGTCGCTTTTGTTAATGGGATCATTCTGAGCATACGCATACCGGTTTGTACCAACGCCCGGCAGTGTCGGGTGCCCATCATCGGGCGAGATGAACCGTCCGAGCACCGGATCGATGTACCTGGCATTGAGGTAGAGCAGCCCGGTCTCTGGATCGAAGCGCTCGCCGATGTAGGACTTTTGTGTCTGGAAGCCGGTGTTGAGACGCTCGCCGTAGCTGGCGTAGTTGGTCTGTTCGGCGATGGCGCCTGCGGCATCGGTGACCATGCGCACCGAGACCAGGTGATCGCGGTGCAGGAAGGCTTTGGTGGCGCCGGTCACCTTGATGTCGGGATGAGGATAGCGGGTATAGATCTCCGCGCCCGGTGTCGCCGGATCGATCTCGACCGAAGCATCGGGATAGAGCGTGGTGGCGAACGACGAACTTTTCTTCGCCCGCGCGCCGTCCGGGCCGTAGAACAGCGAGACGGTGTTGGCGGCCTGGGTGACGGTCTTCAGCCGGTTGGCCTCGTCCCAGGTGAGCGTCCTGGTGCCGTCGGCGGTCATGTTGCCATTGGCGTCATAGGTGAGCGTCTTGGTCCCGACTGCTGTCGGCGCGTGCGGACGCGGCGATGTGGCCGCGGGATAGACATAGGTGCCGGCAACGCGGGTGCGCGAGGTCAGATTGTCGTTGGCGGCATAGACGAAGGTCTCGTCGAGCGTGTTGTTGCCGAGATTGTCGCTCGAGGTCAGCCGGTCGGCCTTGTCGTAGCCATAGGTCCAGCTGTCGGAGGCGGTCAGCCCCGTCGTGCCGGTGATGCGGCCGACGAGATCGCGGGCATACTGGTCGTCGAGCAGAACCGTGGCGCCCCTGGCCGTGGTGA